>JADFYG010000002.1 GCA_015233155.1 Candidatus Rifleibacteriota bacterium | reverse complement strand
GAGTTTCAGAAATATAATCGCGAATTTGGGTACTATTGCCAAAAATACTGTCCAGCCATCCGGAAAGGGCCAATCGTTCGAAATGCTGACCACTCCCAATCGCCTTCAGGCGAAAGCACTGCAACTTTTGAAGGTTCAACTGAAAGTGTAGACAGAAGTAATCTCCGGGAGTCGATTCAAAATAGCTTCTATACTAGCTTTTTATTCTTTTCGCTCTGGAACTTCGGTCTAAACTGTGTCAGTTGCGGCATGGAACTCAGAGCGTTGATCTGAGAAATCTGGTTCCCTGAGATATCCAGCACCTTCATCTTGGTGAGTGTTGAGAGAGACGAGATGTCTGTTACGAGGTTGCCGCCATAGCCACCACTCTTATACCCAAGAGAGAGGGTTTCGAGGTTCACAAGAGAAGAAAGAGCAGTCACGGAAGAAATACTGTTTACTTTGACATCCAGTGATTTCAAGGCAGTAAGATTGGACAATCCATCGACCGATGTCAAGTTGTTCTGGGACAAATCAAGTGTGATCAGGTTCGGCAGAACCGATGCCGTGAAGGCGGAAATCCTGGTTTGTATAAATGTCAGCGTAGAAAGCTCAGGTAGGTTCAATGCGGGAAATGCGCTCATCGTCGCATTACCGACATAAATGGATTGCAGGTGTGGAAGATAGCAGAGACCACTTATGTCTGTAAGAGGAACAACGTTGGAATTACTCACAATGTTGACACTAGTCACATAGATGGCCGATTTGAGCCCCGTGAGATTCGTCACAGCGGCCCAGTTCGTATTGGTATAACTGGTTATTTTAAGCATATATAATTTTGCCCACTACACTTTTAGGTCAGGCTTCATCAGCTTCGAGGCGATTTTATACGAGACGTCCAACGACATTGTCTTACATTGTCTTCCAGTACAAGAATGTAATTTTTGGCAACCCCACTTACGATAGCGGAAAAAGCGCGACCGTCGGTCTCGAAAACATCGACGGAACGACCGGAACGAAATACTCTTATGCGGAAAGCGTTCTTTCCAACGGTCAGGCCATCAAATTCGTCACTCAGACCCAGTAATTCGCTTCTTCATCAAGAAGAGCCGCGCCATCTGGCGCGGCTCTTCTTGTCTAGTCAGGAAACGCGACGCAGAGCCTAGTTCAATTCATACATCGATACCCTGATTCATCGGGCCATTCGCGGTCTCTCCATGATTGACGGATTTACTCTGCTTCCTCAGCTTCTTTCATTATCGCCACTTCAGAAAAGGCATTGGCTGCGACAAGCGAATCGAGCAGAAATTTATCTGGTATTAAAACTTGAGGGCCCGAAGATCCGGGCCCTCAAAAGATTACTTAGTAATCAACCAGCAGAATTATTTTACTGAACTGGAGATTGTAACCGGCTCCTCAGGGAAGCGTGTAAGCGTCTCATTCATAGTACTGAGAATCTCAACTGCACGTGCCTGGACTTTGGCTGCATCCGTAGATCTGCGGGCCTGTATATAAGCAAGGGCAAGTACAACGTCATTCACGTCGCACATTCCATTGCTTGTCAGGTCTTCGTCCGTATTAGAGGGCACATACGCTGCTGGTCCCTTTACTGTGGACAGAAGTTCCTGGGCCCGTGCCAAAATCTTGGTCTGGTCAGTTGAACGCCGAGTTTGAATCCATGCCAGAGTCAATATTACATCGTCGGCAGTAAACGTACCATCTCCATCAATGTCGAAGCGTTTTCGGGTAGGTGCGGCGCTTACGACAGCGTAACTGGACAAGTGACTTACCTTGAAGGTCACGTATCCCTTATCCGGAGTATCCCATTGTATGGTGGAGTTCTGGATACCGACCTTTGACCATGATTGGCGAGCCGGATTGTACCAACGAGGTTCGAGCTTGGAGGTATCCGTCGAAGTATACTTCAAGGTCACATCGAACAGATAATTGGCAGAGTCAACCGTCGTTCCGGTAGCCGTAGCTTGGGTTCCGGTGCCGATGTCCATGCCAAAGTTGAACTCGTAAATCGGACCGTCGAATGCTGAAGCCTTGGACTGTCCACTGGAGTCTTCTACTGTGGCGGCAGCAGTCGTGGCAACCTGTGTCAACGAGAAGGAACTTACACCAGCTGGTAAGTATCCTTCGGGAATCTGAATGCCAACGTACTTGTTGCCTTGATCTTCGGTCAGGCGCTGAGTGAAGCCGCCGGCAGCCAAAGGATCAACAGCTGTTTCGGTCACGACGCGGCGTGCATCGATAGTGCGATTGACTATTACAGTGTTGCCCTGCTTGATAAGGATGGTCACGGTTTTGGTGGCCACACCATTGGCTGTCACGAGCATCATGGAAGCCATTCCGCGAATTTCGTCAGTGAATTGCAGAACAGTTGTCAAAGATGCTGGGTCGCCTTGGCCAATTTCAACTGTGACGGGGTTTGTCGATGTCGCTACCTGTCGATCAAGTTTGATGCGAGCCGTGATTGTTCCGCTGGCATTCATAGAAGCGGTCAATATGAACGCCTTCAAACTGTCCGCGACCGTGAGAACCTGATCGAAGGTTTGCTCCGCACCGATCGTGAGAGCAGGAACTGAGGTCGCCAGAGGCAGGAACCCTTCCGCATTTACGAGGAACTGGAGAACCTTTCCGGCAGGAACCGAGGTAAACGAGTAAGCGCCTGCATTATCCGTTGTAGTATCGCCAATGCGAATGAGAGGACTATCGGAAGCATTCTTTTCCTGGAATCCGATGCGTACTTTCGCGCCGGAAATCGGCAGGCTTCCACTGGCGTTAACAATGACACCACTCAGCTTCTTGGCCACATCAGCCGACAGTGTTGCTACAAGAAGATCACGAGGTTCAGTAGCAAGCATTCTCGGCCATGACGCCACGACGCGCTTACTTGCATAACCGGGCATAGAGAGCAGGACATTGGCTGCGAATTCCGTGTTGCCGGGCGGAATAAAGAACAGATACTTTCCATCTTTGTCCGAGCGGGTAACAAGTTCATTCATGACAGCCTTAACATCCGCAAGCGGTGCGCCTTGAGGATCGACAACTTTCCCGGAAATCTGAGCCGGCCTCGTAGTGAGCAGCAGCTTCAAGTATACCGATGGAGAAGCCGAACTGATCACGATAGGTTCGGAAGCAAGCGTTTCGAACCGGGGATACTTGTTGGAGATGATCACCACATGATAGGTCCCGTATGGGATTCGCTCTATTTGCCAGATTCCGTCATAGGGCTGCGCGACAGCCACCGGGAGAGGGTTGCCGGGTATGCGTGGGTATGGATAGAACAGGACGACACCATCACCGAGTTTGAGTGTCTCTGATGCTTCTCCGAATTTTTCGAATACAACGGATCCGGAAGCCGAACCCCAATTTTCATCGAAGGTCGTATCACTGGCAGTCGATTTTGCATTGGGCTGCCATCCGAAGAAGACGCGAGAGAGAGCGCCGGTTTTGTATGTGCGTTCAAGTATGAATACGAGATCGTTTAGACCAGGATTGACGTCCGCATTGAACTTTATTTCCGTTGGAGGAGACGCTAAATCCCAGCTCAGGGGGCCAACACCTGTTACATCGGCGAAAAGGTCATCAGTCAAATGCCCGCGTTCATCGTATGTACTATCGTGATTGAACAAAAACGCATTGATCTGTGCCAGACCATCCGGAATCATCTTCAGGATAGCCTTCTGGAAGTTGCGTATGCGGCCAACTACTGAGTTACTTTCGTTAAGAGTAATCGGACCGAGATCCAGAATGTTTCCGGAAACGATCTGGATATTGGTCTTTCTGAATGGAGGACGCCCTGTAACTGTTACATCGAGAGCATAATCCGGAGCCGGAGGAACGAAGTTGATCAGGAAGTCGCCGGTCGCGGAAGCAGTCCCTTCGAAGGCCCGTTCTGTATCGACAAGCCTGATTTTGGCGTTGGCTATAGGAGCCCCGTCGCCATCGACTATACGTCCCTTGATTCCACCAGACCCTGCCAGAGCCAGATTTTGCACTGTATCTGTGGCGAGGATAGAGAACGAGACATTGGTTAATCCATATACATTATCTCCGAATTTGACTCCGGCGATTGTCTGAAGAACAGCATTGTCGCGTGAAGGCATTTGCCGGAATTCGAAGTTACCATTCTTGTCGGTAAGACGTAAGAATTCAAAGCTGGTATCCGCGTATTCCAGGCGGAGTTTCACGCTGACTGAGGCGACGGGAACAGCAGCCCCATTAGCATCAACTAGCTGACCTCTGACAGCGTAGCCATCTTCAAGGTCGATACCATCCCATGTGGTTCCAGGTCTGGCTGGCCCGATGATCTGCACAGCCTTGGTAACATCTTTCGGGGTGATAATCAGTTGATAAGCTTCAACGGAGCTAAGACCTTCGAGACGGAAGGCCCCTGAGAGATCGGTCTCGACCTTCACAGGTTGAGCAGCCGCTCCAAATTGAGTTCCGAGGTTGAGCGGTCGGGCTTCTATCCAGGCCTGAGCCTTGTTATTAAGGGTTCCATCTATGAATGTCTGGCCGTTCGTGCTCAGGACGATATCCTGAGTAACATCGCCCGTGTTGACTCCCACGTGAATTGGATATAGAGCAGTGCAGATATTGGGAGCATTTGCCAGGAGGTAGTAATCGACATTGGGTTCGACCGTTATCATGTAAGACCCTGTCGCTCCTGAATTCGCGTTGTAGACCGGGTAGTAGTAAAGTTGCTGGCCGTCATACAAATCAGATCGTGCCGAGAATTTGCGGAAGACTTGTATATAAGCATTGGGAACTGGCAGCAAGTCAGCAGTTCCGCTTGGAGTGGCGACAGTCGAAAAGAACTTCGATAACGCCGGCCCCGTGCCGCCACCCGCAGAGTTCAGGGAGACTGCACCATCGCGCGCCAAAACAAAGCCGGTGATATTTACACCCTTTTTGAGAGTAATATCAGGCCCTGTGTTATCGCCTCGCAGGATAGTGGCCTCGAAGAAGGTCGGAGCATACGAGGTTGGTACGGGACCGCTCGCATCATAATCCTGTTGTTCCTGTGCGAAGCCAAAGTAATTACCCGGATTAGCGAAAATCGAGTATTTTCCATTCGCGGCACTGCCATATTGGCTGGAAGTCATCATGTCGCGATCGACACCCTTCGGGTAAAGCTGTAGATATCCGAAGGAAGCTGGACCGAAGTTACCGGAAAGACTGCTCATGGGATCGAAGTTGATATTTACCGTGGTGGTAGCGCCAGCACGAATAACCACATCTTCCATGACAACTGGCGTGTATTGTACAGGCATCGGATGAGAGGCCGTCATGCTGCCATAAGCATAACCGCGGACGCGGTAAGCCCGCGCAGGCAGACGCAGTTTTGCAACCGAGCCTACCAGTGATGTGGATGGGAGTACAACACCGAGCCTGATGCTGACAAGACGTGAAGCATGGACTCCCGTGCCGGTTCCTGTCCCGGTGATGGTGCCCGAGCCGGATCCAATGAAGGTCCCTGTTCCAGTGAATGTCCCCGTGCCGATAAACGTGCCGGTCCCGGTGAATGTTCCGGTATTGATGCCGGTGCCAGTGCCCGAGCCAGACCCGGTGAACGTTCCGGTATTGATGCCGGTACCGGTGCCCGAACCAGACCCGGTGCCCGTTCCAGTGTTGATACCGGTACCGGTGCCTGAACCAGACCCGGTGAATGTCCCGGTATTGATGCCTGTGAATGTCCCGGTGTCGATGGGGAAATGCGGCGGATCAACATTAGCATAACCCGCCTGAACACCGATTAGACCGGCTGTGGTGGAAGCGTCGAACGTGAATTCCAGGTTGATTCCTCCGCCCAGGGGCTCACGGGACGTCGATTCCGTCAGACTTATTTCCATGCCCGCCAGCTGGTTATCCGTGGGCACGGTGAATTGAATGTTTGTGTTGGTATCAGCAAGAACAAATGGGTCGCTGATATATACAGGACGATTGCTGTAGTTCGTATTGTCAAAAATGACATACAGCATACGCCGACCCGGGATCAGTTTATTTCCATTAGTCCCGAATATTATGCCCGTATCGGTTGCCATACCATATACCTGGGCGTCGTATGGAATATACGAGTAACCCTCGGTTGATGGCGTTGCATTGGCGACTTTGTCCAGGTCATACATTATTCCGGAATATTGATAATTAGTGTAATACTGAGTCACTGTCAGAGCTGGATTAGCGAATGATATGTTGTAAGTGACGGGAGACTTCCAGTAGAGAGTGTCACTCGCATTAGTTGTCAGGTTGCGAATGATCGGATCGCCGGGAAGCAGCTCACCGCTACTGGAATAAGGGACATATAGAGGTTCGGCTATGTATGTTCCAGGGGTGAGGCGCACCGTATAGCTTCCGCCATTATATGTGTTCCCAGAAGAAAAATAATAGAATGGGCTGTCCGTAGTCGTAGGATCGAGAACCCGCTTCATATTGAAGTAAATATCGGTCAGCGGAGTCTGATCTGCCCCTAGCTTGCGAGCCATTACCTGCCAAGTCTTCAGATTTGCCGAAGAGAAGGATTTGTTTATGGTAATCTGATCGCCTGTTGGCGGAACAAAGAAGTTTTCAAAGTATACTTCCGAAATGGAGCCATTACCATAACCATAGTTCTGGAGCACCATGGTGTAGGTGCCCGGATCAAGTTTATCGACAACACTGTTTCCCTGGTAATCCGTATAAGCCCAGCGAACGGATTCACCCTTGCTGTTGATGATCTGGAAACCCATGTACATGCCGGGCTGACCATCTTTTGTCAAAGCAAACTTGGTCAGGATGCGCCGCTTCAGCACGAACTGAATCTTGATATACTTGCCGGGAATGATGGATAGAGGCAGAGGTTCCGGAATTTCGTAGATCACTGCCGGATCGGTTGCAAACTTAACCAGTTGCAACGTGTAAGTCGCAGCTTCGAGTGGAATATAAGTCGGATTCGAGGCCGGGGCTGGCAGGACAAATTTCCCCGCATCTGAGGCGACTTTTCCATTTGCACTTACGAGTGAGAAGGCAATCGAACCACTGGCATCACGGACTTCAAACAGGGCATCCGGAATCGGATTTCCGGAATCATCGACTACATTGCCGAAGAAACCACCCATATTGACTGTGCTCAGCGCGATATCCTGGTTCACATATTGAGATGGGTCAGTGATAGAAGCCTGGCGGATGAATTTCGGTCGGAATTGTGTCGGATATCTACCTGGGAACTCCCAGTTTTCAGGATTGATACTTGGATTGTCGTCAAGTTCCATGGTGTAGGAACCAACGGTTAACCCCGATACGCGGAAAGTGCCGCTCGGGATGTCAAGAATACGGGTGTTCCATGGCTGATCCCAGGGGCGAACCACAAGACGCCATGGCAGTGCCGGCGGAGTCTTAATGGCTAGTACACCATTAACGGTAACATTACCGATAATGCCTGCCCCTGTTTTTGCGATCAGGTCATATCTAAATGCCAAGGTTGCTGTTGCTGGAATCGTGACATTTGTCTCAGTCAGAGTGAAGCCACTATCTTCTAAACCGCCAACGCCGATGCGTTCGGTTTGTTCGAGGCGCAGGAAATAGTTGTAACCTTTTTCGACTTTGAACAGATATTGCGGGTCTGCGGTATTGTCGCGAAGACCTTGTTCCTGGGCGTTGAAAAAGCCCCATGCGACATCCCATGGATCTATGGGTGCTGTGCCGAGAAGATACTTAGGTCCAAAGAACACCCGACCGCTTTCAGTAACTTTGTGGGGAGGTGTTCCGGGGAGATATACGTTACCGATGAGATTACAGAAATTGGTTTTGTCAAAAACCACATCCATGTTTGTTGTCTGACCATCTGGATGAGCCGGGAAAAAATCGGGTTTGACGAAGTGTTGGAACACTTCATCGGCTCCCAATGTTCCGCTTGCGGGCTTCACTTCCTCGACAATGCCGACGAGATGTTCGTTTCCAGGAAGGAATGGGATGGTATACACTGTTCCGGAGGCATTCGGGTAACAATCAGTCTGCCACGGATAAATGGTGCCAGTCCCAACCATTTCGCGCAGAGTGCTGAACTTCGCTCGCAGAAAATTTCCCGGGGGTGGAAGGTATTCATTCGCTCCGTTCGTGACTCTGACCTTCAACAGACCGGCCTTTGGTAATACTATGGCAAGGTTTGCATCAGAGGACACGATATTGAATTGAATATCCACCAAATGTTTGTAGGCAGCGGTAGGGTTGGTGTAATCCGGATGCAGATAACCATTATAATGATTGTGGTATGTGGAATATTTGTACAAGCCTGGCGCTAAGCGAAGAGGCTTGTAAACACCGTTGGAATAAGCCATGTAGGTGAACGAACCGTTGGTGTTTTCGATGGAAACGGCGCTCATGTAGATCCAGCGAGTATCTGTGGGGCCGACGATACCCTTCCAGAAGTTGATGCCGGAACCATTCGGGACAATGTTATCAACGGTTTTCATTGTTCCGTTCAATACATATCCGGGACCGAATGTAACATCCTGAGCTACAGTCGCCGGATTGCCAGGCGTACCAATTACGAGACCCGGGTAAAACATCTCCGCACGCTCGTCGCAACCATATCGCACATCATACGTGCCCGGAGGAACGAACATGGCATATGTGGAGGAGGAAGGCGAATTGTATCGCACATAATAGCCGTCACCGACTGAAATCGTGACAGGGCCAGATGCGTTTGTAAGCATGCCGATAAGTTTGCTCTTGTTGAGCTGGGTAATCTCGATCGACAGATTGAACTCATCAACGGCATTAGTCAGATCGAAAGATTGGCTCTGTCCGATGTAACCGGTCGGCTTATCTATATTCCAGGCATTGGAATCGCCATTTGCCCAAACATTTCCAGTGGCCGTCGCGGGCAGATAAAATGTCGCTGTCGCACCGGTGAAAGACAGATTGAGAAAGGAGCCTGGGAAGTCGTCATATACCGAGAGCTGTCCGCCGGCTTCAGGGAAACTCACCGGAGAAGTTGCGCTTGCGCCCGCCGCTTTTGAAACAACGGTAACCTTAAGCGCTTTTCCTTCGGAAATCGTAAAGGTTTCGGTTTCCGGGCGAATCCCGGGGTTTTGCTCAGTGCCCATGAAAAGGAAGGTGAGTATCCTTTTCTGATAGGCATATGTCGGTCGGTTTTTCCCTGGAAGAACGAATATCCCGATGTTGGGCTTGGGATTGTCGGGATTAGCGGTTCCGTCGTACAGCGGAAATTTAGCATCCACCGATCCGCTTGCACCCGTAACAAATGTGTGGGTATTCCAATATGCGCCGATTTCCCATATCTTAACTTCGGCACTAGCGACGGGGCCTAGACTATCATTGACCACGACGGGAACTTGTACCCACCCAACAATTGGCTGAGCCCAGCCCGAAGCGGGCAGACCCAGCAATGCAGCCAGGATAAATAACCCCAGGCACGCACGTTTCAGGATAAAAGCGTTCCGCGAGTAATCCGACATAGTGTCGACCTCCCTTTTTTGGCTCAATGAGCCGAAAAATATTGATTTCAGGTTTCCAAGAAAATAAAACACACAATTTGGCAAACAACGACCAACATAGTCACACTACCATGCACATAAATTTGAGTCAAGGGTGTGAATGGTGCAGCGTCCGTTCCTGCATTATATAGCAATAAACATGCCTGAAAAAGTGAAATGCTTGCAAAATTTAGGAAAAATTTACAAACGGGCACAGAATTATCTGGAACGCCGAACAGTCACGTGTCCGTTTATCCCTCGCCCATCAGGATTCCGGGTGAGTTCCATATCCTGAAAGAGCATTCCATAAGATGCCAGAAGAAGAATAACCTCATGCACGCGTCGTGCATCCTCATTTTTAAGATCTAATCTGGCACCCGCGAGAACTGTTCCACCTGCCCTGATTTCCGCAGGTTGCAGGATGGTTCTGGATGAAGAACCGAATGTCGCACCCAACTTTTTTTCCAGAAAAGGTAACAGGGGGCCATCGCTCGCCTGACCAACCACACCGATCTTAATACGCGCCTCATCCGCCTGTCGTAAAATATCAACCAGTTCCCGATGCTGTTTTTCCAGGACGTCGGCAGCACGGCGCAGACTTTCGCGTCGGTCCAGAAGCGGTCGCGTTACACCCCACCAGAAAATCAGTGCCGGCCCAATGATTGCTAAAATGAGCAGCGCGCGTCGCTCACGTGAATCAAGCCCCTTGTTCCACCATATTCCTAATGTGTCGATCATCGTGAAAAACCGCCTTCAAGTGTGAACCGAATTCCGCCTGAGGCCGTTTGAACGACGTGGCTTTCCGTAATTTTTCCGGAGCATAGTATGGATGATCCCATGCAACGTGCCTTGAATGCCTCCAGAGCCTCATAATTGGAAACCATACCTTGTAATCGCCAACTTACGCCTGTGGCAAAAATACCATCGAGATGCAAACTTGTGGATGCATTTTCGATGCATTCGACAAGCAGTTTTTCAGCATCTAAATCCGCGGGAGGAGCGGATTCGATGGCACGATCCTGAAGGGTTTTCAGAAGCGTCCTTGACTGTGTTAACGGTTCTACTGCATGTACGCCAGGAAATGTTTTTTCAAAGGCTTTTGCTGTTGCAATTCGCAAGAAATCACGGCGCTCTTGCAGCGTGTGGCATTCGAGCCACAAAAACGAGTTATATAGCAAGATCAGGCCTATCATTGCAATCGGAATCGAAACCTTCGCGGCTCGCATTATTCGATCGTGACGGAATGTCTGCCATCCTGAAAGATCAGATTTTTTCGGTTCTACCAGGTGCCGGGACAGGATGGAAAACACATCCCGCCCCTCAGAAAAAAGGTCACGAATATTCGTATTCGCGCACGGGGGGGGCACTAGCCCGCGATTATCCACGAACACCCGATCGAGTCTTCCATGATCGGAAAAAAATAGAATGCCGCTTGAATCAGGTGCGCGAAATTTTACACAAGTTTCATTTTCACGTTTCCGGAAAAGCATCGCGTCGGCGATGACAAGTCTCCAGGGTTCGTCTTCGCAGGGTGAAGAGCGCCAGGCGTCAGATGGAAATACAAAACCCGCAGCTACGGTTTTTCCAGAACCGGGACTCGGTGAAACCGACACATCGGACCCGATGCTGGTTTCCAGTTCCCAGGATATGCGCCAATCCGGCTTCATGTTGGCAAAGAGGTCACCCAGCAGCGAAGGTAAAACCCGCGCAACTTTGTCGGGTTCGGCAAAAGGAACATTTATGCGAAATGGCAACCCGCATGAAACCGGGAGAACCAATACCGGTAAATGCTCATCACCATGGGCAAGAGCCACTTCGAACGGGTGAAATGTGCCATCCTCGCCAAGTTCGAAACGTTGATCGGCCACTCCGCCATCACGACTGCTTTTATGGGCAAACACGACAAGAAATAGCTTGTTCACGGCATTTCCGCAATACGATCAACCCGGCAAAGACCATAGCGGTCGCGCCGAACGATTGCAATAAGGCGTTTCTCGATTTCGTTCATTCTTCCGGTTGATTCTACACGAAAACATGTGGAAAAGAGAATTAAACGTTCTCTGTATTCCTGTGGACATGCACGATCGACGGCCAGATAAAAATTAAGCATTCCTGTCGGGTCAGTAAATGGGATTCGCCGACGCATCTCATCCAGAAAAGCTCTGCGCCGCTCTCCATCATACCCTGGTGGTCCCGGAACAGCTTCAATTACTTCAGGGCGGGCAGTATTAATATTGATGAGACCATCAGTATAAATTGTCAGCAGATCGGAAAGTCCTGGTCTGCCATCTTTTGCGAGATAAATGTCGTTTGTTATTCCGGGAATGTTCAAAAGTTCCCGCAGGTCTTCCAAGGGGGCATTTCTAGGTTTCTTGCCAGGAGCCCACTCGTATCCGGTTGATTCAGATCCCATTGGGCGTGGATTCTCATCTGCATCGATGTAGTCCATTATTCGCTGTGCGAGTCTGCGACTTGCTCCGCGCCGATCTTTTTCGCCAGTCAATTCAAGGTTTTCTACGATCCCGAGTCCGACCGAATCGAATAAATTGTACAATGTTTCCTCGTTGGCCATGTTGACGTTGAGCTTTCCAGCCTCATCCGAAATCCTCAATGTAAAAGTGCCGCCCCCGATCTCGACACCTTTTTCCTGAGTGTATGAGCTTATGCGGGACCACTCTTCACCGAAATAATCAATTGTATTGCGATCGCGATAGAGAAGGGAGAGACCGAGGGACAATCCGGCTTGGGCAGCAAGACGCGCTTGAAACGACTGTTCCTGACGTCGGTCGAGACGCATCTGGAATACAGCTTCCCGCGAAAGTCGCGCATATAAGGCAATCATGAGCATCAACAACAGTACGCACGCGGCGAGAGCAACACCATCACGATGCCCGGGTGGCCGTTTTAACCGTCCGGAAAATGCCCTGCACGAAAAAAAGCTGTTCATCGCGGCAACGAAAAAGCAGTCGAGAAAGCATTGTGAAACAATGGTGATTCGCCCGGAATAAAACCAATGTCTAATCTTATCGCTTCAGCCTTTTCGAAGGGGGCAAGAGTTCCGGTTAATGGAAACCACTTTCCTTCTGTATAAATCGAAAAAACAAGCTCCTTCACTCCGGACAACAGCACGGTTTCTCTCATGGACCCGGCCTCATTGCCCCAGCCTTCGATGGGAGTAACAACACGGGAAAGCGTGCCGGTCGATGGATCGAAGTGCCAGTCGACACGCAAAAAACCACGTGGCATTTCAT
The DNA here is from genome assembly GCA_015233155.1 of Candidatus Rifleibacteriota bacterium. Taxonomy (GTDB): domain Bacteria; phylum Muiribacteriota; class Ozemobacteria; order Ozemobacterales; family Ozemobacteraceae; genus JADFYG01. The sequence continues at coordinate 196,994 of JADFYG010000002.1, read as the reverse complement.
CATGTGCTATAACTTCACCACGGCCTGTCGGATAGCTGAGCATGCCATCACCGCCGCGCGGAACGAACGCAGTGCCGGTGGCTGTGCCTGATGCATTTCCGGACGTCCCGAACCGGCTTTCCGCAAGTTCTCTTCGCATCAGTTCTACGCAGAATTCCAGACGTCGGGCTGCGACCGAAGCTTCGCGAACACGTACTGTGACGCGCGCAAGACCGCTTGTCATTCCATTTACCAGAACCAGTAAAAGCGCCGTCAGTGAAATAGCTATTACTGCCTCAATGAGCGTGACTCCACGAATATCAGCCGTTATGATATTCAGTGAGCCATGTCTCGACCTGAAGTTCATCAGTCTTGAATACCTCCTTCCATTCGATAAGAAGGCGGACGGCAAAAACGCCGGAGATATTTATCCTGCGAACTTGTGCGGGCTCGATCGTCATTGTCCAGGTATACTCTGGAAAAGCTCCGCCGAAACTGCCGCGCGTTATACCTGCCGTGAGAGTAGCGCATTCAGTTTCAACCAGTTTGCGTTGGGCGAGTGCGCGCGCAACCTGTCTCCAACGGCCGTCGGCAGCCTGACGTGTAACAAAAGCCGTATCCTGATAGATGAATCCTGCAGTGATAGCGACGATTGCGAGGGCTATAACGACCTCCAGCAGACTGACGCCGGCTGAATAACGGTGCCGATTCATGGGGTTCCGATGGGCTCGCCGTCATACGGGCGAAATCGAATGGTCACGCTGCGTCCTTCCGTTCGGTCACGGATTCGGAGTGGTCCTTCGTCGCAATAACCTTCAGGACGCGCGCACCAGCCGTATTCCAAGCCTTCGATATCCGCCCATGGCGGAATTTCAAGGGACCGCAGCTGCAGTCCATCGACGATCGGACCATGGCCATCTCCATCGCGTGCCAGGAGGCGGTCACCGGATGCTATTACTGCCCATCGGACACGGCCAGTGAGAACAGCGTCCTGGTATGTTTCGCGAAGATAAAACGTGACGCGATCGGCCAGATCTTCGAGACGGTCCCGATGTAATCTGCCAAGAATATCCGGTGCGACATAGCCGGCCATGAGCGAAGCAATTGACAACACAAGCAGAATTTCTATCAGGGTGAACCCGTCGCTTGTCCGCCAATGCTTGCGAAGATTCGCCACCTTGATCTCTCCATGTTTGTTGATATTTATCTATGTTTATTTGAGTCAGTGTTTTCCGATGTTCCAGTTCTCGATATCGGCAAACTCACCTTCGCCACCCTGTACGCCATCTTTTCCGTAACTCAGCAGATCGAACTCCTTGAGGTGAATACCTGGCGAAAGATAAACGTATTCGTTGTCCCATGGGTCTTTGGGGAGAATGCCTTTTTCGAGATACGGGCCCTTCCATTTTTTTGGATTGGGGTCTGATGTGGGTTTCTCGATCAGAGCCTTGAGACCCTGCTCAGTCGTAGGATAGAAACCATTGTCGGCATAATACATGGAAAGAGCATTTTCCAGGCCTTTTATTTGCAACTCAGCGGTTTGGCGCCGGGCATCTTCTGTACGCCCCATCATTCGAGGAAGAATAAGGCCTGCGAGCAAGCCCAGAATGACCAGTACGACAAGTAGCTCGATAAGAGTAAAACCGCCGGAAACTGCACGTTTCATGATTTGGCCTCCAGAGATGGGCTTACTCGTTATACTACATTAGGCGATTCATTTCGTAAATGGGAAGAAGCACCCCGATCATTATTGCACCTACCACAAAACCCATGGCAATGATCAAAAGTGGTTCGAGTAAATTCAACATCATTTCGGTCCTGGCGGCTCCGTCAGCTGCAAGTTCACCTGCCGCCTCTTCCAGCATACGCGGCACTTCGCCGGAAGCTTCTCCGGCCTCGATCATCTGAATGATCATTGCGGAAAATCCTCCTGTTTCACGCATTGCGGCCGACAGGGAACGCCCTTTTACGAGTGCTGCCTCGACTGATCCGAGGGTTTCCCGCTCGCGCATTGACGCTGCATTCGCTCGTGCGACGCGAACAGTGTCGAGCAGGGTAACTCCGCAACGAGCCATCATTGATGTGTTGCGTGCCCAGGCTTCCAGGCGCATTTCTTCGAGAAATCTCCCAAGCAGTGGAAGTCGAAAAATCACCCCTTCCAATGCGAGTCGAACTTCAGGCCGGGAAAAAAGAGGACGACCAAGAATCAGAGTCGCCAATAAGATTGCCAGCGCCCATGGTCCCCAGGTTCGGATGGCGTCACTGGCCGCTATTAAAATGAGTGTAATGACAGGCAATCGACCATGCATATCGGAAAAAATCTTCTCGACCATCGGGACCAGATACGTGAGCAGGAACGTAAGTACTCCTGCAGCCGTAAGCCCCATTATTGCAGGATAAGTCAGGGCTGCTATGAGGCGGCGGCGATGTTCCAGGCGGCTGTTGAGATGCGTTGCGAGTTCAGCGAAGGCAAGATCAAGCTTTCCGGTTGCCTCACCGACGCGAATTACCGACAATGAGAACGGATCAAATATGCTGCCGATGTCGGTCAAAACTGTGGAGAAATCCCGACCGCGCTCAATGCCTTCGCGAACTGCCGTCAGCACCAGTCGATGACTGGCCCAGGCTTCCTGGGATTCGAGACCGGATAGCGCACGTACCAGGGGCACTCCCCCGCGTAACAGAGCGGCGAGTTGTCTGGACAAGCGAGCCCGCTCTCCAAGTGAAAAAGAAGCTCCGCCGGGTGATCCGGTGACATCGGCCGCTTTCGATGATGAAAGTTCAATTTCAAAAGGAATCAGAACGCGTTCCAGAAGGCGCTTACGCGCCTCTCCGAGATCGGAAGCGTCTATCAGTCCGGCTTGTTCGTCGCCGTGCGAGTCGTAGGCCTTGTACGAAAATAGAGGCATTCCAACATGGTATCAAAAGTTTGTCTGATCTGCTCTATAATACAAATCGTTGAAATCAGGCAATTCAAGCCATTCACTGGCGGAGCATTAAATACTCCATCGCTGAATAGCTTGAATAGCACGGTTTCGCTTTGAGGTAGGGCGGGATCGCCGGGCCCGCTGAAAAAGCTCGTGACAAAGAACGCGGCGCGCCCGGCGGTCGCTGCCCTACCGGGCGAGTATTAAATGACACTTGCTTTCATGTGCCGGCAAGACAGACTCGTTCGACCTCTTCGCGTGATGTGCGCCCTTCACGAACCTTGAGCATTCCGTCTTCAAAAAGCGCCCGCATGCCTCGCAAAACTGCTGTGTTGCGAATCTTGTCGAGCGGTGCGCGTTCACTGATGAGCGAGGCGATTTCTTCCTCCACCGTCATCAATTCGAAGAGACCAAGGCGCCCGGAAAAGCCCGTGCCCGAGCAAATTTCACAGCCAGCCGGCGCATACATCCCATTCTCGGTGGGGCGACGGCATGCGGTACAGAGTTTTCTGACCAGACGCTGAGCAAGAGTTCCGACCAATGTCGATGCGACCAGATATGGCTCGACCTCCATATCGATGAGTCGTATGCCGGCACTGGCGGCATCGTTGGTATGAAGAGTCGAAAAAACCATATGACCTGTGAGGCCCGCCTGAATAGCCATGCCTGCGGTTTCCACATCACGAATTTCTCCGACCATTATTACATCGGGGTCCTGACGTAGAATTGACCGCAATCCGGAAGCAAAGGTGAAGCCTATACGCGGTTTAACCGGAATCTGGTTCGCTCCGGGGAGTTCATATTCGACAGGATCTTCAAGAGTGATGATATTGAGGTCGGGACTCATAATGCGCATTATTGCCCCGTAGAGTGTGGTGGTCTTGCCGGAACCCGTCGGTCCCGTAACAAGCAAAATGCCGTTTGGTCGATGAATCAGTATATCGAATTGCCGTAAGGTATCGCTTTCCATGCCCATCTGTTCCAGCGTAAGCAACTCGCTCTTTCTGTCCAGCAAACGCAATACGACCCGCTCACCGTGTGCGGATGGGACGCAACTGATTCGTATATCCACTTCGCGTTCACCGAAACGTACCCGCACTTTTCCGTCTTGCGGAAGACGTCTTTCAGCAATATCCAGGCTGCCCATGATCTTGATGCGCGAAATGATAGGCGCGTGAAGTGAGCGTGGCGGGGAAAATCGTTCGAACAAAACGCCATCGATTCTGTATCTGATTCGAAAAGTTTCGGGCGAGGGCTCGAGGTGGATGTCAGATGCACGCTCACGCAGCGCCTGAAAGATCATTGTGTTGACGAATTTTATGACGGGTGCCTTATTGGCGGAGGCCAGGACATCCTCGATCTGAATATGTTCCAGATCTTCCTCGAATTCTCCCTCGATCGTCAGGTCTTCCATAAGATCACCGGAATTTCTGCCACGTCCAAAGTTTTCGTTCAACAGTGCAAGAATGGCAAATGGTGGCATTACTCGCAATCGCAGAGGTTTTCCGTATTTCAAGGCGACTTCATCAAGTGGGCCGCAAACAAGCGGTTCAGAGGTCAATACAACGATTGCTTCCGGAGTTTCCTGAATCGGCGCAAAACGATGACGCCTCAGATGTTCAAGTGGAAAAGTCTCCAGATGTTTAAGATCAATTTCCCGGGCGGGGATACTCAGCGTAAAGTCCAACTCCCATTGATCGGCGAGAATGCGATAGAGGTCGGCCTCCTGGACTAATCCCTCTTCGAGTAAAATATCCCCGAAACGCCCTCCCTCGTCACTCTGTCTTTTGAGTGCCAAGTCTCTTCGGGCTGGCGTCACTAATCCGGCAGCGACAAGGCGCTCGCCGATACGAGGAGGGGATTTCATTTGACGCCCCGTCCCTCGACCTTGGGCTGAGAATCCAGAGCAACCGCATTTTCCAGATCTTTTTCTGAAGACAAATGCGGTGTGGCGGCAGGTTTAGTTGTCTCGTTCACTGCGTCACCGCAGGGCAGTCCGCCTATACTCATAACCTGGAAGGCTTTGTCGACGCGACTGCGAATATCTGACATCCGTTGATCAGATACGACATTCACTCTATCGATTTCGGAGGATTTTCTCGATATCCGGGATGATTTTTGGGGTGAGCCCGGCAACTTCTTTGTTGTGGTTGCAACGGGCCCCGTTTCCGGATCGTCAAATCTGGCGACCTGTTCCGGAGTCGAGAGAATATGCGGAGTCAGAAAAACCAGAAGATTGGTTTTCTGCGTTGTGTTACGTTTGTTACGAAATGTTTTGCCTATCAAAGGCAAATTCGAAAAGAATGGAATCCGATCTTCAACCTCGGTCTTATCCTCGCGTACGAGCCCTCCGATAACGATCGTTTCGCCGTTGGGTACAGTCACTGTAGTTGTCATCATGCGTTTTGTGAGAATCGGCACGCTGAACTGATACAGATTTTCTTCCTGGCGTTTTTTTACTTCCTGATTCAATTTCAGTGTCACCAGCTTGTTCGAATTGACACGCGGAGTTAACGTCAAGTTGACTCCCACATCTTCGTATTTGAAATTTGTGAGGTCAAAACGTCCTGAAACTGTGTCTTTTGTGAATCCTTGCGGCAGTGGGACAACCTCGCCAACCATGATCTTGGCTTCTTCGTTGTCGGTCGATAATATGCGCGGGGCCGACAGGATGTTGAAATTGGAATTATTCTGGTACAGCCCAATAATGGCGCGGATTTTAGAAACCTCATTGATGTCTCCATCCTTGAGTTTCTGCAAGTCTAACGGATCTTTTACCAGTCCGATCTGCATTCCCTGAGTAGTCTCCGCTGTTGCCCGCATTCCGAAATTGGTTCCGCCGAACGCACGCCATGCGGAGCTATTCGGATCGATGGCTCCCCATTCTATTCCCATACTCTTTGACAAATTGCCACTGACTTCGGCGATGAGCGCCTCGACCAGAATCTGTGGCCGCATGATGTCAAGAGCCTTCAAAACACGCTCATATGGTGCGAATATTTCCGCACGACCGGTTATTATAAGCGAATTTGTGTGCGAATCGGCGGCGAAACTGATTTCGTCGGGCTTTTTCGTGGTTTTGCCCTGCGCTTTGTCCTGTACTAGCTTGTTCAGGGTGTCCGCCATCATTTTTGCGTCAGCGTTGACTATATGAACTATGCGTACGCTGGCGGATTCGATTGGAGATTTGCTGTCCAGCTCGACTAGCAGCGCCTCTATTTTGGTTATAATGTCCGGATTATGAGTGGAAACCATTATCGAATGCGTTCGCTTGATTGCCAGGAAGCGAGTGTTTTGAATTGCCAGAGTTTCACTTCCTACGAGAGCTCCAGGATCTTCGCGACCTCGATTGCTTAATGAAAGTATATCCTGAATCTGCTTAATGGTTTCGGATTCCTCGGCATATTTCAGCGGATAAACGCGTGTGATCTCAGGTCGGGTATCTGAGGAAGGCGTATCGAGCCGCGTAATCAGCGCCCGAATAATACCAAAATTTTCCGGGGCGGAAATCACCATAATGGAATTTATTCGGGTGTCCGGGACCAGCGTCACACTTCCCCTGATTTCACTCCGAGCCATTCCCCCGGTATTCATAATAGTTTCAAGCTGCGTTTTTATGTATCCCGGACTGGAATATTGAAGCGAAACGATATCCAGGCCAGCTTTTACGCGACCTTTTTCAAGCTCGGAAAGAACTTCCATGGCGCGTTTTATGTTTACGGACCTTCCAGTTATGATAAGAGTGTTGGACGGCTGGAATGTCAGCATCGACGCATCCGGCGGAAGAAGCGGCTGCAAAATTGCGCGGGCTTCTTCGACGGAAGTCTTTTCAATAGGAAGAATCTGTGTGACCAGGGTGTCATCGTCTCCAAGCATCTTCAGTTCACTACCGCGCCGCGTCTCGGTGCCGGCAACTTTTGCCTGTGCAAGCGGAACTATTTTGAACATGCGACCGGAAGGAATGGCTGCAAATCCCTTAACCTGCAGAATCGACTCGAGTGTGGCGAGAGCTTCCAACCGCGTCAGTCTAACCGGAGAAATGATTGTGATTGTTCCGCTAACACCCTGATCAACTATGAATCCCTTCCCGGTTTCCTGGCTGAGATATCGCAAAAGACTCATCAGATCAACACCTTCAAAGTTTATCGCTATTGAATCTCCGGCAGGTTCTTTTTCTGGCGGAGCAATGACCATGGCGGAGTTGAGCGAAGGTTCGGCCGGAATCCCTAATCCGGCATCTCGTGTTTCCGTGGCACCTGGCACAATTACCCCTTTGTCTTTAGTTGCCTCTGAAGACGAACCGGTATGAGAAGGGGGTTGAGTTGTCGACCCGATAGCGGTAGCGGTCGGAAATGTCAGCATAACAAGAGCGGTAATAACCGCCCTCACGGACCAACCTGGAAGGTATGACCGTGGATCACTCATAACTTTTTCTCCAATCCCTGAACAATGACTGTCGAATCTCACCGGCTATCGACAGGTTTCGCATCTTTATTCAGATGTTTCCAATTGTTTGGGTTGGGTACTTACAGACTACCTTGCCCATCCTCTTTTCGGTTCCGGGGGGGGGGGCTGGCTGCGAGGGAGGAGGAGGGGTGGGATAGCGGCCGGAGCTTCCAGGGATTATTTGATTAGGTTGTGCGGTTGCCCCGGGGGGGTATCCGATACCGGATGGTATGCCACCAGGTGGGTAGCCCTGAGGAGTTCCATACTGATTGACTGAAATTGCAGGGGATTGACCTTGATTAGGTGGATAATTGGATGGATAACCATTGCCAGAAGGTGGAGGAAAGTTACCAGGCATTCCCGGGTTTGTAAATCCGGCCCCGGCATTGGAGGGGATGGGCATGGGCATTTGAGGATTGCCTGACATTCCCATGTAAGAAGGTCCACCCATTCCGGGGACATTTCTATTGTAAAAACCAGACAGTTGATCGGGCATGGAAGCCGGGTTCATTCCGGGAGGAATGTTCGGATTTCCCGTCGGCCAGTTCGTTGCTTGAATTGGCATTTGTCCCGGAGGTCTGTTTGGATAATTTCCTGGCATTGCGTAGCCTGGAGGTGTTCCAGGGGGAAGCTGGCCGGGCAATGGAACAGGAGAAGCGATGGGTGTGGGTGTTGCCGGAGTTTTTCCGGAGAGGATGGGAACGGCGTCAGGGAGTTTGAGAATGCCTTTGCCTTTAGGAGTATCTATGCATACATGCCGTTCGCCGACTTCGACAAGCTTTATGGAATCAGAGGCGCCACTAGTTACAACGACCTCTTTGTTGCGAAAGGGATCAAAAAGAAAAACGGTGCTGCGACCACGACGACCATGAATGATTCCGCGAAGACGGTAACCAAGTGCATTGAGATCCGGGGTTTCGATGGTTTGTGAAGTTGAAGAGATAGATGCTTTTACTGTTTCTGACGCAATTTTTGCTGGGGCTGAAGAAAGGCGTGGCGATGTGGAAGCGATTCTGGAAGCTATCGTCGCAGTGGCAAGGCCAAGTGATCCGGATGCGATTTTTGTCGGAACAGAAGCCAGTTTGCTTGCAGTGGCGGATATTGATGCTATAGAAGCAATCGGAGCAATCGGAGGGAGAGGCGCCTCAAGTGGAAGATCGAAAAGCGCTGCAAAATTCTGCGGAGAAAGATTTTTGAAGGATGATCTGGTTGTGGCTATAGATGTGGCATTTGCACTTTGCCCAGCTCGGTCACTAAGACCGGACATGTCTGAAACCCCCGATGGAAAGTTAGAAAAAAAATCGATCAGACCGTAGACCACAGCTAAAAACAATACAATAATAACGCCGAATACGATACGGCGTTCTTCCGGAAAACGAAACAGGAACGAAAGTTTCAAGGTATGCTCAGAGTGCGCAGGACGACATCCTTATCAACATTATACAGTTCGATTGTCGCTCCACTCGGAACAGGCAAGGTGAATTTAAGCTCAGTAATAGGCCTCATTGAATGAATCTCAATGCCATTGTAGGCTATAACAATCCGTCCCAGCTCGCACAATGAGTTGGAGCGCCTGAATAAAACGGTACCACCCTTGTCATCCATCAATGAGATGTCATTTTCATAGTCTCCAGGAACATTCATAAAGCGAAACTGAAGGGCGAGACTGTTCTGATCGACGACGGGAGGGTCGAGCGTAAAAATCCTGGATTCTGGTGGCGTAGTTGTTATGGAAGCCGTGGAGTTTTTCGGGGTCTCTGCGGCAACTCCCGAAGGAGCGGCTTGAACAGGTGTCGATTCGCCGCCACTCTTTTTTTCGGAGGATTCTGTTTGCGGCATTCCAGCGTTTGACTCTTTTTCAGGAAAAGCAGTGGTTGATGATGATATTACTGATGAAGAATCAGTGACTGTGTTCGAAGTCGACAGCCCAGTCGCAGTTATGGCAAGAGAAGTTCCGGTCGAATCGTTAATTTTATTATCATGTAATATTGCAGAAGTTGCCGAAGACATCGAGAGGTCTTGTGCCATTCCATCTGCGAGTTTTATTACCGTATCGTCCGTGAAAATAGTTTCGCTTGCACAGGCAGACCGAAATTGAGTGACCGCAATATTCCGTGCAGCAAGAAATTTAGAACTGCCAAGTTCGGCACTTGAGATTTGCCTTCCTGTTATTCTTTGTAGATGCTGAACGAGCATTGCTTCAGCTGTCGTCGTTTCATCTACAACCAGATCAGCTGAATCCTGGTTTCGTATGCCTTGAAGAGCAAGCAGTTTTGGTCCGGTGCCATCTGGAGCGGAAATTTCGATCCAACCGGTTTGCCCACCAGGAATACTGGAAAATATGAATTTTCCTTCCGGACTCAATTTAGTCTCGATAACTCCGCTGCCAGATGCATCGTGGAATTTTGCAGTCCAGGATTGCGGAAATCCATGATTCCTGCTGAGAAATGTATTCACAATTTTCGTCGGAGCCACGACTCCATGTATCGCGAAAACACCAGATTTCGTCGTGATTTCGGAAATGTTTCCGACATTATTATCCGCGGCATTTGCTGTCTGCAGGAACGATGTTCCGATAAGTCCGATAAGGATAAGAATTGCACATTTAAAATCGATGCGTATAAGAGGCTCGGAAAGGAATTTCATTTCTGACTCTCCTTTTGTGATGCAGGACGTGCGCCCATGGATAATCTTCGCCAGCCTATCATTGTCATCTTCAGGAGTTCCCATCCATGGGCAAATCTGGAAATATTAGTTTCACCGTATCGACGAGCTCCATATCGAATCGGAAGGTCAACAATGCCGAGTCCAAGAACCGATGCACCGAATAGTATGTCGAAGTCGCCGAAAGGATCGAAGTCTCCGAATTTTTCACGCCAGGCTGAAATGCGTTCGATATCGCGCCTGGCAAGCAATTTGGTTCCGCATAAGGCGTCTCCGAGGCGCACATCGAGCACGCGCCCGAGGGCTTTCGCAAAAAAAATGTTTCCAAGGGAATTCAAAAACCGCATGGCCTCATCTTCCATCGAATAGACCAATCGGTCGCCGTTTATGAAATCCCCATGGCCATCGCACCATGCCTGGTAGAACCTTTCGAGCATCTCAGGCGGCATTGTCAGATCGGCATCCAGAATCGTCACCAGATCTCCGGTGGCCTTGGAAAAACCGAGACGAACTGCGTTATTTTTGCCGCGCCCGCTTTGTTGCATGGTTTGTATGCGAAAGCGATCGGCATATATGTTCGTGACACGTTGAATCTCTTCCCAGGTTCCGTCGGTGGAACCGCCCTCAACGAATATAATTTCAAGGCGATCGGGTCCCCAGGCGGGAAGTCGTTTCAGCGCATTTTCGATGTTTCCGCGTTCGTTGCGCGCCGGAATAATGACGGAAAGAGTGGGACGGCGAGTTTCCGCCATTATGGGACGAAGTATAATAATACTCGCAACAGCCAGATGTCGGATTCCCGGAATGCCTGGTAGAAGACGATTCGCTACAATTGCAGGATCGCCCAGTGAGGCTGGAAGAAATCCAACCGGGCGAATGCGTACTATTTCGAATCCGGACAAACGAGCAAGGTCTTTCAGCGAAGCCCGGGTCAAAAAAGTTACCGGGGGTTTGCCCTCGCGAAGACCCATGGAATCGGCGAGTTTGTATAGCCACTTCAGATACGGATTGAATGCTATCGCGACGATTCGACCGTGGCGGTTCATCTTACCGCGAAGTTCCGAAAGAAGCCTCTGGATATCCAGGTTATGGTTGAAGTTTCCGTTAAGGAGATAGAGCGCACGATCTTCGCCCATGCTTTGGGAATCCGGAAGAGCGCTGTAGTCGACTGCATCCTCTTTATTCGGACACGGAAGGCTCTGCAAAAGCGAACCTGTGTCGTGCGGCAAACGTCCAACCTGGTACAGTCTATCGAAAAAACGGCTGAACGAGCCAATCTCAGCAGTCAATAACTCCTCGATCATGTTATGAAATCGGGACATGGTTCCTCCGATCGTAGAGCGGCTCTTTTTCAGATCGCCGCACGCGTATCAATGATACACCAGGCTCTTGTCCCCGAAAAGCCGAAACTTTTCAAGTTGTTTAAGCTCTCTTTCCGAAAGCATTCCTGGTGCAAGCGAATCAACGGCGACCCCTGTTTTCGTAATATCGACGGCGAATCCATCGAATCGCTGTCCCATAATAATTGGTGATGTGTCGATACTTCGTGTCACTCCGTCTATGGTACATTCAAGTCTGGCGGTTATTGTCTCTTTGGAAATAGAAAAATACGGATTCAGTGCAGACAAAAAATATCGCCCCTCTGACAATTGTGGCTTTGCGGTCCATGTTTCCTGTGGTGTCATTGAATAAAATGAGTCCTCGGAAAATTTTCCGCCCGGAGTTGTCGGACCGTCCGCCGATGAATACCAGGCCACTGAATCGTCTTCGGGATATACTCGTTGAACTGGTTCTCCCACGATCATGTCCAGATCTATTTTGTGGCCATCTCCGTTCCATGACAGCTTAAACGATATAGCGTGAGCTGAAACTTCCGGAAGTTTCGCTCCGGAGTTGGCAACCTTCGATAGAATGTCGCCCCAGGCGGTTTGTTTGGCAATGGCAAGATCGGAGTATGTGGCGGTTCTGGACCCATCGCTATATTCGAACTGGACGGATTCGCCCGGAAGGGCAATCGATACTCCACGGGCTCTTTTATAGTAGTTGCCAAACCCCTTTTGAAAAAGAATCATTGACGCAATTGTCTTTTGCAGCGTTTCAGCGGCGAGTCTGGTTGTCGGTAATTCGGCGGCCGCAGCTGAAGCGAGCTCCACTAAATCACGATAGTCTATCAAATCCATCGCTTGCAGAGCATACGATTCGCCTGGCCACAAGTCGGAAGAGGGTCCGGTTCGTTCATCGCGCAATCCGGCAAGAGTCATTATCCCCGTGGATCCTGTGTTGGATATACTTTCCGCCCAGTTCCCGAATGCGGAAATGAGAAGATCCAACTTTTTTAAATCGATGACCGAGATCAGTCCTGCAAACATGTCCAGCGGATCAATCCGGAACGAGTCGGCGTAAGTCTCGCAGATTGCGTGCCCCAAACTCCGGGCATCAATATTCCTGGAATCCGAGGCCAGAATAGCCAGTGTTTTATCATATGCATATCCGGAAAATGGTTCGCTGGTTTCGGATACAACGAGGCAATCGGCCAGACCGCGTAATTCCCATATTACTTCTATCATTCCCATGAAGCATGCATCGAATCCGATTAGATCGAATAGTAAAGGTGTCTTAACGGAGCCGGGAACAATGGAACTGGCGGCTGACGAAAGTCCTCCGGAAATTGCGCGGCCCAGATCGGGTATATTCATAAGAGCCTTATCAGGTTCATCTGATATTACACCTGGGCGTCGCGAACTTCTTGCAATTAATTCAGAACCATTGCGCCAGCCACTGCCATGTGAGGCGATTATCAGAGCATATCGCCGTGCCGGAAATGCATGCAGACCCCAGGCTATGAAATCACTCAGTCGCGATGGATCAGCGGAGTTCCCGGCAGGCAGACTTATGAGTTGTGTCATTGTACTATTTCCAACTCGCCAACGGCCAGCGCCAATCTGATTTACAGAGGTTTGAATCAGTACTGCAATGGCGTCATCAGGAAATGCCGCATTTTCCATCTCGCGAAAATCACTGCTGAGAGGCCCGGCAAGAGAATTATCGTTGGCCTGATAAACGAGAAGTGTCCAGTCTCTGATACTGGCTGCCGATGCGCAGGAGTGTGAGTCGTCTAATGGATCGCCGGAGTCACTCCATTTATTGCAGCCATGCAAAAAAGTCAAAAATACCGGCAATGCAGCAGTGATCATTGCTAATTTACATGCCCTGATAAAATATGGACTAAACAAACAATCCGCCAGATGATTCTTGAAGCCGCACTTCATTTGACGACCCGTATTCACTTATCAGAATGTACGAGTGGAGCTCCTTTTTGAGGAAAATCAGACGAGTGTTTTACCCTGGAAATACGCAACATTTCATCGGCGCTATACTGCGTTTCATACAGCGTTTCAAGTTCAAATTTTGAATCCATGAGTGTTTCAGGCGATGATTGTCCATCACTATATTTGATGCGCTGGATAGCAATGAGATCTTGAAATAATGCGTTATCCAGATTGCTTTTTAATGAATTGTAATTATTGTTTGCATATTGGACATTTACCGCGCTCCAGCGAAATGGCACGTATAAATTAGAGAGGTCCGAAATGATCAGAATATCCTTTCTTGGATACCATGGATTGAGAAATGAGCGAACAGCTATGAATTCTCGATAAATCAGAATCTCGCGAACCGCTTCGTTCTGACCGGCGCCTGACCAGTACCAAATTGGAAGAGCGCAAGCTCCTATGGCCAGCCAGACGCGCAAACGATTGCCGCCATTGCTCAAACGATCGAGTAAAAACACTAAGGACGCTACCATGAAAGGTACAAATATCAGCCCTAGACGCATGGCATACTGGAGGGTCAGATTTCCCCAGTAGTATGTGAACAGAATAGCTGCATTGATGGCGAATACGGCAACTGCGGTGCCGGGAATGAGCCATGCGCGAGCAGTCCATTCGTTGCGGTGAGTTACATACCACCAGATTGCCGCTATCAGACCGAGAACGGCGCCCCAGAAAACAATAGGAATCATTCCATAGGCAACGCGATCCGCATTAAAAAATCTCCAGGCATACGTGAGATTTGGACCCAGCCATTCGAGACTGAACGAAGCCTTTCCGCCGGGCACCTGAAATGTTCCCTGGCTGAAGTTGGTTATCCTCTGCCAAATAATTGGTAGAAGCAATACGGGCACCAGAATAAGCTTCCAGGATAATTTTTGTAGCTCATCGTGTTTCAGAAAGACAGCACCGACCGGAACTAAAACAATCATAAAAAGTGCGGACTCGTAACGTATCTGTGCGAGGAGAATCAGGGTAAATACAAGAGCTTCAGCATCCTTTGCACTCCCCGTGCGGGAAAGCCTTTCAAGAAAAAGAAACGAGATTACGCCGAACAGCAGATTAGGAACTTCAAAACCGCCCGATGTCATCCAGAGGACCAACAAAGGAAACGCCGCTAGAATCGCCATTCCAATTATGGAGATAAATCGCGTGAAAAAACGATTCAACAAGAGATAGAATGTGAATAACATAAAAAAAGAACAAATAGCATTTACTGCGAAAGCGTTCGTGTCGCGATAGCCCAAAAATGAATGAGCCAGATAGATCATGAAAGGGAAAAATAATGGGCGTTTGTCCCACTCTTTGGAAAGAGTAGTCTTCATGCCTTCGTAAAAATGAGTTCGCTGAGTAGGATTGTAGAAAGAATGCTCGTCATACATTGAGGTGGCGGTTCCCATGAGGTTTGTCTCATCGGCCAGAATGCGAAATTCCGGTGGGCTTGTAAGAAATGCTCCAACCGTAAAAAGTATGGCAATGACCGCCGCTGCGAGATGTCGTCTGGCAAGAACAATCAAACGATCACGTTCTAATAATGCCCAGGGGAGAGCAGTGAGCCAGAAAATGAATGCCGCGAATATCAGAATAAAACCGCTTGCGTGGAACCATTCCGCGAGTTTCGCTTTTGCAGGAACCATAACTCCTGAAATCACTGTAAGTGGAGCAATTACTAAAAGAGCTGCAAGTACAGGCTGTCTGCGAATCATATTGAGCGTATTATTCATAATAATGGAATCTACCTCTTTCCGGGCATTTTTTCATTATGACGAGCGATTATATCATGTTCCTCTTTTACCTTGAGGAAGAATGCGCTATGATCTGTTCATATTTATGGACACTCCAGACGTTAAATTTCTTTCCAAGGTCTTGCATTGTGAAACAAGTTTGTGAGCATGACTGACAAAAACAACGCAGATTGCAATTTCAACGGCAACTCCCGGGCGGACAATAGAAATATTCTTATCGGGAGTGCCGGACTACTGCGAATCGTTTTGTTTCTGATGCTTGCGATCCTGCCAGTTGGTGTAATAAATGTCGGTGCGGGATTTCTTGCGGAGCGCGAACTTCTCTGGGAGACGCGACATCAATCTGAACGTGCACGCAGCGAGTTAGAGGCGCTTGCTATGGGTTGGTCGTTTCAACGCCAGGCGGCACGTGTCGCCGGAGAGTTCCGGGAAGGTCTGCATGAGAGTCTGGCGATAAATTTCACTCCCGATGCTCTCGAAAAACACATTCGCGGCCGGGTGAAGATATTTTTCGCGCCGCCATTTCCAGAACACGAACTTTGGGTATTCGGACCATCGCGAACATTTGCGGGTTCTGCTTCTTCGTCACATCATGCCGGCTTTGATTATGCGCTTTTATCTGCTCCGGACGATTCTTCGATCAGTCGCCGGGTCATCTCGATGATATTCGAAAATCTCGCTTTGCGTGCGACAAATCATGTGAGAACCGGGGATGAGGATCGCCGTGCCGAGCGTTTAATCGAAAGTATGTTCGGTCGTGCCACTCTTACAAACGATTTGGCAGGCCCCCAGCGAGGTGTTCCAACCCACATTCTTCATCATAATCGCCAATTCTGGCTTATCTGGGACATTGCAGATCCGACCGGGAAGGCTGGTTACATTCTTTTGATACCAGCCGATGCAGGTGCCAGAGTTGCCGGTTTTCGACTCGCTCTTGCAACTCGCCCCATTGGCCACAGTCGCATAAAGAGTGGTTATATTCGTCTTTTCGACGATCCGGTTGGAGATGTTCTGCCAAATGCTTTATCAGGTTCGTTCTGCTTCAGCAAATGGAGAAAAACACTTGATGGCCGTCACCTGCTTACATATGAAAAGCGGGGAATGCCGTGGGCTGTTTCCGTCGGCAAATACACGGCCTTTACCCTGTCCATACCAAATTCAACGCATATTGCGGTTACATTGCTGCCCGCCGTGCATCGCTCCCCGACACCCGTATGGTTATTACTGATGAACCTGCTTGCCTCGAGCGGTATCATTCTCATTCTCATTCGCGGCTTTTTTATTGGAAGATGGCCCGAGATTCGTCTTGATATAAGATTCGCCGTCCTGTATCTGCTTGCCGCCGCCATGCCTCTAGCTCTTTTTTCAGTAGCTGGTGTGCTTTTTCTCCAGGAACGTGATCGGGCATCGCTTCATCAGCTCCAAACGCGGATGCAATCTGAGCTGAAGGCGTTCGAGTCTGGAAAGGAACGCCTCCAGAGCGAATATATAGCGGCGTTTCATCGTTCACTCAATGACCAGATTCTACAAAGCGGACTTCGAAGCAGGGGACTCGCTGCACCGGGACTTCTGGATCGTATTCGCGGCATCTTCAAGGTGTCTTCAGAGCCACTTCCTCTGGCCTTGTTCGCAATTTTTGATGCGAACGGAAATCAGATAGCATCATATGACACCAGCCTTGGCCGCGATGAGCTCACTGGAACGCTTCTTATATGCCGCGCAGGTCTCGTTCAGAATCTGCGTCGCCGAATGGCCGCACACAATGGGACCATTCCACTCGCCAGCAATACAATAACTGCCGAAGAGCGTGTATTCGTCGATGCTTATCAAAGTGTAACCAACAGTGATATTACTGAAGAGATAGAGCAAAATCGATCAAATCCATTCGTTTTCACGATTGGACGTGAGACCGCCTGGCAATTATATGATTATTTTGTGGTTGAGGGGCTCGAACGATACGCTCTTTTTACTACATGGCGCGACGGAGACCTTGATAATCAACTCCTGATACGGGCATGGCATGAAGCACAGGCTGCTGCGTCTGGTACAACTGATATTCGGTTTACTGTCTTTCGCACCGCCGGGAATATACTCATCCCAGTGACTCCGATTGATCGGCATCAATCCAGCCAGATGCAGGATCGGATGCGTAAAGGAGCCTCAGAAGCCGCGCGTCGAAGTGGCTTGGTTGTGCGAGCCGATGAGAATGCTACCGTAATAGCCTTCCCTTCGAGTCGATATCGCGGCGTAATTATTGTCGCCGGTGCAGATCACGATTTCATCAAATCTGAGCACAGACGGACAACAGGTTGGTTATTTTTCCTGGGAGTTGTGAGTCTGGCTGCGATTGCCGGTTTCGGAATGTTGACCGCTCGTCGGGTTGTTCAACCGATCGCGGAACTCAAAGGCGCACTCGACCGTGTCGCCGATGGCGACCTTCATGTGCATGTGAATCGTGATCGCAATGATGAGTTGGGCAATCTTGCGGAAGCTTTCACAAATATGATCAGTGGTCTTCGCGAACGAAGACGACTTTCAGAACTTGTTTCCGGAGCTGCCCTGAAGGCTCTTCGCAATGTCGATGACCGTATTGGTCTCGAACAAAGCCTGGCAGTGCGCCCAATGAATGGTGTCGTTTTTATTTCCGATATCCGCGGTTTTACGACTCTATGTGAAAAGCATGCACCTGCGGAAATTACTGCCTTGTTAAACCGGCATTTCACTGAAATCGCAGCGGCTATAGGTGCATGGGGCGGGGTCGTTGACAAATTTATTGGAGATGCAGTCCAGGCCTTCTTTGAGGTTTCTACCGATAAGATCGACAGTTCTCCATCGGACGTTGAACGCGCCATTCGGGCTTCCATTGAAATTATGCGGCGTATCAGAGCCATAAATCAGGAGCGAAGCGAAGCCGGTCTCTTCGCTTATGAGGCAGGAATAGGTCTGGCAGGCGGATTAGTCATGGGGGGCAGTCTGGGTCATTTCGGTAAGCGTTTCGATTATGCTCTGCTGGGTCCTTCACTGAAGCGTGCTGCTACACTTGAGGCTTTAAGCAAAATTCATCCCTCTTTTCCATTAGTAGTCGATGCTGGTCTTTCTGACAAGGCCGGCCCTTTTTCCAGGTTACTGATACCACTGGCGGGCTATGAACAAGATGTCCGCGTTTTTGCCCGGGCTCCAGCAGTTGCGCAAATCCCGGCACCGTTTCGCCCCACATCGGATCATTTATCTGGCAGGAGTGTCGGCAACGTTGTCTGTGAAGCTGGTCCTGAAGAAAAAAACTCTTTCATTGCAGGAATTTCCAGGGATGTAAAGCGTTCTGACGATGGGAATTCTCTGACGAGCTTGTTTGTATTTTCCATAAAGCGCCTCATTATTTTTACGGTCGGTGTAGCACTGCTATTTTTGCCTTTCGGCGCGATTTATCTGGCTTCGGACGAAAATGAGGCCAGTTCATTTCAAGCTCGCCGGGAAGAGGCTCAGGCGCGAAATATGGCTCTGCTTCAAAGGCTGCGAACACCGGACGCGCTCCAGACACTCATCGAAGACCGACTCGAAACGCTGGCAGAGGAGATTGTCAACGCTCTTCCCATGCGCTCCGGAGGGCCCACGGCGGAAGATATGAAAAAGGCCGGGGAGATAGCCCTGAAGCGTCTCCAGGCGTCCGGTTTTTCTCCAACCCGGTTCGTTCTGCTGTTTCGCCCTCCGCCATCCCCGATCACAATTATACCTACTGACACATGGCCTTTATTGATAGCTGAAGGCTGTGCAGCTTCCGAAACATCTTCTTTTCAGAAGCTTCTAGCCGCCGGCGTTGTGACCATGGAGACAGGCCAGACGAACTCCACTCCCGCTCTTGCCTCCTCAATTCCTGAATTACTAGGCCTGCGCGTCAATCTCAGATTTCTGTGCCGTCAGCTTCGCGGTCGTCTTTCTCCTACAGATCACGATGGCGATCTGCAGTGGTTTTACTGGCAGCCTCTATATCAGTCGTATGCCAGTTCTAGTGAGCCTCGCATTGCGACCGATGCGACACTGCTTTCCAGACCTGTCACACCGCAACCACGCCTGGTTGGGAACCTCCTAATAATGCTTCCACGGTCTTCTTCGACGAAACTTGAGCCAGACCGGTTTCGTGCAGTGCATGATGATAGAGAAACGGCTTTAGCACTAATTCCGGAGTCGCCCGGAAAACCGATCATTTCTTCGCCGCGATTTCCCGCTGATCTAAAAACGTTGTTAACCATAGATGGACCATTGCCGGAAGTTTCTTCAAATATGGTTATTTCCGAAGACCGCATGCGTTTGGGACAACCGGTTCGCGCCATTGTTGCAACGGCGATTTCCCCCGAGGACAATCGTTCCGGTGTGCAACTGTTTAAAGCCTTGCTCCTCGTAACAGGCATCTTAGGTTGTTTTCTATGGGCAAGAACTGTATTTTTCGGCAAGGACATAGCAACAACCCTTGCCGGACAATTATTAGTCGGCCTGTTGGCGGCTTCACTTCTTCCTCTTGCTACCACATATCTTCTATCCGAAAAATTCACTGCTGACCGCGTCGCTTCGCGTCTTCGAGAAGAACGTCTTTCTTTGAGCATGGTTTTTGAGGATGTCGAACGTCTGCAACTGTTATATGGTCCGGCAGTATGGAATCGACTACGTTCCTGGAGTGCAGAACCGCATTTGCTGGCAGCCCTCATTCGGGCTTCCGCCCACCCGTCATCTGTTGCCGGTTCTCGTGGACGCATCGCAGCACGTGCAATTATGGAAACGGCGATGCGGGAATCCAGGCAGGGTCCCCTTCCATTCGGCATTAACGAGGTAGTCGTAGTCGATCTTCATGGATGGACTATGGACTGCCGGTGGGAGGATGGCAAACTCGCCACGGACGCTGTAGAAGGCATATTTTCGCAAACCGCCGGTATGATCGGAAAAGAATTTCTGAGGGATATGCAAAAAACATCCGGACAGGCTGATGAGCCCTTGGCTAATGCTGTCCGGGGGGAAATGACGGCGGCGATAGGTCACTCCATACTGCGTACTTCATTCGGTCCGGACAATTATTCCGATATGATACAGTCCCCCGGAACACCGGTAATTCTAAAAGGTGGAGGGGGGCAGATCGGTTTCAACCATTATCTGATCCCGGCAACCGGGGAACCACGATTCGTGATCTACTGGTTTCATGACTCTGTCAACGCACTTTTCGATGCATTCAATCGCGTCATAAAAGCTCGTCAGGGGCCATTTGCAATATTCGGTTTTCGACGAATATTCTATGGTTTGCTTTTGGATCCCAGAGTCGGAAACTTTCCTTCTCTTCGCCGTCTTGCGCGTCGAACCCTTGCCGTAAACGTTCCAGTGTCTGCGGTATTTGATAGGGGCAGGAACGCAATACTCGCTGAAGCGCGCACTGGTGTTCTCAACCCAATTTCCGCGATGATCGGTTTAGCCGTTGCAGCACCTATTTTCAGCGAAGTGGAGACGCTTCAGGGAACTCTGATGCTTTTCCTTGCCTTTGGTATATTGGCCACCTTGCTTCTTGCAGCTGTTGCAGCCGAGGACATATTGAAACCCATCCGCAGTTTGACCCTGGGGATGTGCAGTATCGACGCAGGAAGTTTCGGTCACCGTCTCGACGAGATGCGTATGGATGAGCTGGGAGACGTGATGCGGGCATTCAATCGAATGGCACGTGGTCTTCAGGAACGCGAAGTCATGGGTCGCATGGTTTCGCGTGAAGCCAGAAAAGACGTAACAGAGCATGGTGAGCGTAAAGAATGTGTCGTAATATCACTTGGAGTACCGGATTTCGATTCATGGTACAAACGTCTCACTCCTTCAGATCTGTTTTCCAAGCTGACAGAGTTGACTGAGATCATCTGTGAAGCAGTTTTGAATGAAGGTGGCGATGTGGGAAAAGTTCTTGGCGACAAGTGGCTTGTCGTTTTCTCGATCGCCGGTGATCCACGTGCCGAAGTTGAAGCCGCACTTCGCGCAATTGACCATCTCAGAGCTCTTGAAAAAATGAACGGGCTCCCACTTCCGCTGGCCGTCGGAATCAATCGTGGCGCAGTTATTGCCGGCCATCTTGGCGCTGGAGAAAGCCGTGATCACACGATCATCGGCGATGCTGTAAACACTGCCGCGCGCACGGAGTCAGAAGCGGAAAAGCTTTTTCGTGACCGTTTTCTCATGACTGCCGTAGTGCGAGATCTTGTGCCGGCTGATTGTGAGATGCATGGAAAGATCGCTCTAAAAGGAAAAACATTACCGATGACTTTGTATCGATTTCCGGCACTGCGTTCTACTGGCAAAGCTGATTGATGACGCTATGACTGGTATCGATTTCAATAGTATTTTCGACGGCCACATATTCCTTTGTTTACTTGGAGCTATGCTGATCGGCGGTTTTTGGGGCGAGCATCTTGCGCAGTATCGTGATCTCTCGCCCCCTGAAATTCAATGTATCTTTATATAATTGCGAAACATCTCTATAAAACGTATTCTATAGTGTTAACGTGATTATGAACGAGTATCAGGAAAACAAGTGGATGGGGAGATATCAATGAAAATGGCGCCGTTCGATCAGTTGCGTGTATCATGGTATCCAAAGCGCAGCGGATCTACCATGTGGCTGTTTGTTCTGATTCCTGCAGCAGTCGTGTTGTTTGTGCTTCTTCAATGCTGGTGGTGGATGTTCTGCCGCATTGAAATAGAACCCGATCAAGTGGGTATTTTGATAGCCAAAACCGGTGAAAATCTGCCTTCTGGAGAGATTATAGCCACACAGAGCTGGCAGAAGGGCATCCAACGGGATCCCATTCAGCCGGGCCGATATTTTTACAACCCCCTCTTCTGGGACTGGGAAATAGAGAAAGCATGCGAAATTCCGGTTAACTCTCTCGGAGTGCGTGTGCGTTTATACGGTCACGATATTCCGGACGATGCGATTCGAGCAGGCCAGGTTCTGGCTCATGAAGGCCAAAAAGGCGTTACCGATGAGGTCATGCAGCCTGGAAAATACATCATTAACCCGTATGCGGAAACCATAGAAATTCATAAGGCCATAGAAATTCCGGCCGGATATGTCGGAGTTGTCACAAATCTCACAGGTAAACCTCCGGCTCATCCAAACACTTTTTTGGCGGAGGATGGCGAAAAGGGCGTATCCAGGAAGGTGCTGACACCCGGGACTTATTATCTGCATCCGTATATACAGCATGTCGACATCATGGATTGCCGCTCACAGCGTTTCGAACTTACCGGCGATGACGCACTAAAATTTCCATCGAGCGATGCCTTTGAAATGAACGTGCTGATGACAATTGAATGGGCAATAGATCAGTCTCGCGCTCCAGAAATTTTTGTACGTGTCGGTTGCTTTGACGAGAAAGCGGAAAAGAATGAAATCCTTCAGAAGATTATTATTCCCGCTGTTCGCGGCTTCGGACGCATCGAAGGTTCGAAATATTCCGCAATCGAGTATATCGGCGGCGACTCTCGTCAGTTATTTCAAAATACTCTTATCGCCAAAATAAAAGCTTCCTGCGAGCCGAAAGGCATTTTCATAAAATCCGTATTGATCAACGACATTGAGCCCCCTCTCGAAATAGCGAAACCAATTCGCGAACGCGAGATCGCGAAAGAAGAGCTGAATCGCAACAAGAACCAGCTTAAACAGGCTCAGGCGGAGCAGAACCTGGCGCGATCCGAAGAACTGGTGAAACAGGAAACCGAGAAGGTTAAAGCAAAGACCACCAATATGGTTCGTGTTATCGAAGCCAAGAACAAGCAGACTGTGGCGCTTGTTGATCAGAATCGGCGCCTACTCATGGAAACAACTTTCCTCGAAGCTGCGCAGAAAGAAGCGCAAGCCACCCTGGCTCGCGGAAAGGCAGAGGCTGACGTTATACTTCTTAACAGTACTGCGGAAGCTGAGGCCTTCAGAAAATCTGTCGAGGCATTCAAGAATCCTGAATTATTCGCATATCACGAGTTTCTGATGCGAGTTGCACCGTCAATCGGAACAATATTTGCGAACACCGAAGGGATATTCGGGCGCATCTTTTCGAGCATGATTCCGGCTCATGAAGAGAAGAGAGGAAATTAACAATGATATTCAACAGATATCTTGTTTCAATGATATTAGTGGTGGTGTTGATGATAGGCGTCTGCTTATCGGTTATATACAGCATGTTCATGGTCTATGTTCCGCCTGGTCATATGCTCGTGCTTATTTCCAAAAACGGTGATGAAATGCCCTCTGGGCAGATGCTTGCTAAACCAGGACAAAAGGGCGTTCTAGAGGAAGTTCTCGGTGAAGGCCTGCATTTTGTTATGCCGGTTATCTATCATACTGAGATCAAACCGATCGTCAGGATTCCTCCCGGTAAGATCGGGGTGGTCGTATCTAAAGTTGGTAAGTTGCCCGCTTCCGGAACCATCCTCGTTGGAGAAGACGAACGGGGAACGCGCCGCCGCGTGCTGACACCTGGCGCATATCGCCTGAATCCATACGGTTATGTAATCACGGAGCATGATGCCGTGCTGATACGAGCCGGATATGTTGGTTTCGTTACGTCATTAGTTGGTCGGGAGCCAAAAGCTTTAACTGCCAAGGCGGCAGATGCAAAACCCGGTCAGGAAAACGCCTCGGCTTCGGGGATCGTATTTGCGGGCGAGGGCGAACGCGGTGTCCACAAGGATGTGTTGCCGCCAGGTTTGTATTATTTGAATCCGCTTGAATTCAGAGTTCAGGAAGTCGAAGTCGGAATGTATCAGATCAATTTCCTGGATAAAAATAACATTCGTTTTCCATCAAAAGATGCATTCGACATAACGATAGAAGCGACTGTTGAATGGGAGCTGTTTCCCGAGCATGTTGCCGAGGTAATGGTCGAGTTCGGAAACAAACAGGCTATCGAAGAAAAGATCATAATTCCTCAAAGTAAGTCCATTGGCCGCATCCAGGGTTCGAGTTATGGAGCCAAGGAATTTTTGCTCGGAATGGAGCGCGAAAAATTTCAGCAGACGTTCACCCATGAACTGGAGCGCATATGCGAGATGAAGAATGTTACGGTGCATTCAGCGTTCATTCGTCATCTTACTATTCCGGATAACTTGTTAATGCCTATTCGCGAATCATTTATCTCTGTCGAAAGAGAGAAAACGGCCAAAGTCTGGGAAGAGACAAAAAAATCGGCCGGAGATCTCGAGCGTGAAAGATCGATGATCGCTCAGAGACGCGCAGAGGTTACCGCACAAACTGCCGCACTCGTGAACATTACACAGGCCGAAGCCGACCAGGAAATCGGTCGCGTCGAGGCCGATACACGATTACAAGTGGCACAGAAGCAACAAGAAATAGCCTCGATTGAAGCGTCAAAAACCATTATGCTTGGAGATGCGGCCGCCACAGTAGTGCGTCTCAAGGGTGAGGCAACATCCAAAGGCATTGAAGCCAAAATCAAGGCTTTCGGGGATAATCCCAAAGCGTTCGTAAATTTTTCATTCGCCAGGAAAATGTCGCCCGATTTGAAACTGCGTATGATGTATTCCGGCCCGGGCACACTTTGGACCGATCTTTCCGGCACGGCTGGCATTCCCGATCTTGCCGGCATGAAACTTCTGAGAGATGGAACGGGTACTCATGCGACTCTCGAAAACTCCGCTTCTTCAAGTCCGGGAACCTCTATCACAACCCCGGAGGTTGAGCACCCCATCGGGCCCAGTCAGGAGTCGACTCCCCAGAGCCGTTAATGCTATTCACAGGAGCAACTTGCCAAATTATGTGGCAATCATGAGTGAATACGCATCGTCCATTTGTAGGGGCGGGTTTCGAACCCGCCCCTGCGTGATATCTCGTGAATATTGTAAGTGCCTCACAGGATATATTTACAACTTCATCATAAGGATATATTGATCTGACGGATTTTTTTCAAAACCAGCTCGATTTTGTTTTCGCCGTTTACGGTCTTTCGTTTATATTGCTTGCGGCGCAAACGCTAATCTTTCACGCTCGGGAAAAAGCATTTCCGTGGCTCTGGCTTACTTACTTTGGATTGATTCACGGATTTGCCGAGTGGACCGATCTTGTTGCAATCTCATTTGGTGACTCTCTTCGCTTTTCGATCGTGCGAACGATCATCATGGCCTCTTCATTCATTTGCCTCTTCGAATTCGGGCGACGCGGTCTCGCTTTGAGTAAAACTCTTTCCATCGGGGCATGGATACATATTCCGCTAATCGCCACAGGAGTTGCCGGATTTACGTTTGGTCCGGCCGGCGCAAATGCAACTCTACGTTATACACTGGGCCTTCCGGGTGCATTATTGGCTGGATGCCTTTTTTACTTTGAGAACGTTAATCGTAAAAAAAGTTTTATCGATCGATATCCGTCGAAAAATGGCAATGGCGGCAGCGTTTTCACTAATTACCTGGGTGGAGCTTCTATCGGAATGCTCTTTTATGCAATTGTAAGCGGTCTCATAACACCGGAGGCGCCATTTTTCCCCGCCAATGTACTAAACTATACTTCGTTCACGGGACTAATCGGAATTCCTGTCCAAATATTGAGAGCCGGCGCAGCCTGCTGGATTACCATCAGCATATGGGCTTTCTGTCGAACTCAAAGCAGATATGGAAATGACGAACTTGAAGCCCTTGGCGAAACTCAGCATGGCCGTAGAATCAGTTATGGCCCACGTGTCACGGTAATGCTTTTCTGTCTTCTGACCGCCGGTTGGGGGGGGGTATGTTTGCTGGGTCAGTTGGCTCATTCCTCGATCTCCCAGGCGGCACGCTTATATTCAGGCGTTATAGCCGAAAGATTAAATCAGGTATTCACCGAAACAGAGCGCGTAGCCGGAATTCTTTCACGCGCACCGGAGGCCCTGGAAATCTGCAAATCAGTTAAACCATGTGTTAATGTAGTCTCTGAGGCTCACGATCTGGTCGTCCGTCTTTCCTTACCATTCAAGAATTCCACTTGTTATCTCATGAACGAGAGTGGAGCAGTAATGACGACTTCGAGTAGTGATTCCTCCGAAGGTGCGTCCGGAACATCAGATGTGTTCCGCAAATATTTCTTTAGATCCATGAGAGGCTTCCCGACTCGATATATTGCGTATGATGCGAACTCTAAATTTCCGGCTATGTTTGCAAGCTGTCCGATATTTCATCCAACCGGTGGCACCATTGGAGCGGCCGTGGTAAAAAATCCGTTGGTGAATATGGCCCAGCTTCTGCGTGACGACATTCCATGCATGTTGGTGGATCCATTTGGAATTATTTTCGCAGCTAACCACCCCGATTTTTTATTCCGACCGATTCGGCCTCTCTCAGCATCTGAAGTCGCGAAAGTAGCCGATCTTTCCGCAGGTTCCGGGTTCGGTAGTCTTATCGGCAAACCATTGTTTGCTGATTCCGTTCCGGAGGAAGGAATTATTTCCTGGGAAAAACGCCCTGCGTTTATCACGCGTACACCGGTTGAAATCAGTGGCTGGAGTACGGTTATTATTCGGCCATCCGAGGAAATTCCAATAGCCAGATTCTTCGGAATCATCGTAATGTTGCTGTTAAGCCTCGGGCTAATAGGGAGCTTCATCGCGTTCGAAAATATTCAGGAATCAGCTGAACTGCGTACAGCCAGCGAAAGTTTGTATCACACAATAGTTCAGGGATCCCCGAACTGCATAATTCTATTCGATTTCGAAGGAAAATGTCGTACGGTTAATCCAACCGGTCTTGAATGGC
The DNA here is from genome assembly GCA_015233155.1 of Candidatus Rifleibacteriota bacterium. Taxonomy (GTDB): domain Bacteria; phylum Muiribacteriota; class Ozemobacteria; order Ozemobacterales; family Ozemobacteraceae; genus JADFYG01. The sequence continues at coordinate 170,147 of JADFYG010000002.1, read as the reverse complement.
TTGGGCGCGATCCAGAAACAATAATCGGACATCATTTCTGCGAAATATGGCCAAACGGTTTCGAACCGATCATCGAGAAATCCATTGAACAGTCGTTGCAGGGGAAGCGAGTGATGTTCGACTCGGAATATGTCCACCCACGCACTGGCGCGTTGCTTTCCTGTCAGGTTGCGTTGAATCCGATCGTGGAAAGGGATGGCAGGATCAATAAATTCGTGGGCATTATCGTCGATCTGACAATGCAAAAGTCGATACAAAATGATCTTGAAAGAAATCAGAAACATTTGGCCGAAGCGCTTGAACAGGCTAAAATCGCTAACAGTGCCAAAAGCCAGTTTCTGGCTAACATGTCACATGAGATTCGTACCCCGATGAACAGCATTATAGGTTTCTCGGAATTACTGCTCGAGTCGTCCATGGCACCGCGCGAACGCGAATGGGTCCAGACTATCCTGGGATCAGCCAATGCTCTCCTGACTATTATCAATGACATACTGGATTTTTCAAAAATCCAGGCAGGGAAAATGACGCTCGAAATAATTCCCTTTGATCTTTCCACTGTCGTCGATTCAATTCGCCGCCTTCTTTCCACCTCCGCTGAACAAAAAAATCTCGAGTTTTTGGTCCGATATTCACCTGAGACTCCCCGGCGATTCCTGGGTGATCCCGGCCGCTTGCGCCAGATTCTCACCAACCTGGTTGGCAATGCCATAAAATTTACGGAACGCGGTCGCGTAACAGTTGATGTTTTTGCAATCGACACTTCGACCGGGCACGCGCGAATACGCATCGAAGTCTCAGATACAGGAATAGGAATTCCGGACAGTCAAAAGGCCACCATGTTTCAGAAATTTTCGCAGGGTAGCTCCACGATAACACGACAGTTTGGCGGAACCGGCCTTGGCTTGGCCATTTCCAAACAATTGATTGATCTTATGGGTGGAACAATGGACTTTACCAGTCGAGTAAATGAAGGTTCGACATTCATCATCAATCTGGATTTGCCAATGGCTCCGAGTGAAGATTCGAAGATACTGCCCGATAAAAATGTTAATCCAAAGGAAGTTCCACCAACAATCGCTCGTCAGAGCGATGAATTTTTGTCGACAGGTAGCGCCATCCCGACCGGAAATATTCACTCAGCAGCTTCATCAGAAGCCCATAAGCCTGATATTGCCGGTGATCGATATGACATGGATTTGCTGCTTGCCGAAGACAATGTAGTCAACCAAAAAGTTATGACGTCCATGATTTCATGTTTTGGCTGTCGTGTCGAAGTCGCGGAAACTGGTTTTTCGGCAATAGAATGTTTCAAACGAAAGAAGTTCGATTTGATTCTCATGGATTGCCAGATGCCTGAAATGGATGGTTTCACCGCGACTCATACAATTCGCAGCATAGAAGCCGCTGAAGGACGATCACACACTCCGGTGATTGCTTTGACTGCCATGGCCATGTCCGGAGATCGTGACCATTGCATAGAAGCGGGTATGGACGATTATCTAGCCAAACCTGTAAGCATGGAAACTATTGAGAATGTACTTCGACGATTCAGTAAATCGGATAATAAACCGGCATACAAATAGAGTGGCCAGTAAGCTTCATATTCCCAAAGACCGCCGATCATCGGCAATGAATGACTTGTACCGATCGATTTCAGTGCGGAAGCGTTCGCTCGATAGCATCCCACTGCTGGTGACCGTCCTGAGCAATCGTCCCGGAAGCTCCTGGTCCTCAAATTTAAAACCGCAATCTTCCTTGAATTTGTATTTTAGTGCGTGAATGTGTCGTGAAGTCTTGATCAGACGATCTTCGGTCCAGCCACTAATGCCTAATACATCAAGTCCTTCGAGAATAATTTCTTTCGTATAGACATTTCGCGCAAATAGACATATGACAAGCGAATTCAGGATCATTCTCCAGACGGATTCATTATATAAATTTCTGGTGAGTATTTCGTCGCTTTGCGGATTGGATATATTGCCTTGATCAATCGAATAACCAGCCGCATCAAGATGTGAATGGCGAACTCCTGTCGCGTAACCGAGAAATCCCCATAATCCTGTCGAATATCCGGCTGCTTCATTTCCTCCAAAAGCGATTGAATATTCTTTTCCACCATAAATGCGCGCACAAAAAACGGAACCTTTTTCAAGACTGCGATAAAACTCGTTATGCCCGGATATAATGCGACCGAGCATTTTTTCAAACGTCTTCGCATCGCCAAATGCAGGAATCAAACCAACTGTTTCCTTATCACCTATGAAGCCATGAGCGTAGGCGTCAACCGTCCAAGCAAGAGTTGTACCCATTGAAATGGCGTCCCAGCCTTGTTTTTCTACGATAAGCAACAGGCGCAAAATTTCTTCCGTCGAACCTATTGAAAGATTGGAGCCCCAGGCATAAATAAGTTCGTGATCATATGATACCTTGAACGTCTTGTAATGCTGATCTTCGGCACTGAATCGTTCACGAAGCGAAGCTACGTGAATGCAACCAACCTGGCAGTGCGCACAGGCTATCTGTTGATTGAGATGTTTCTCGGCAAAACGTTCGCCGCTGATTTCACGCGCGCCCTCGAATGAGCCCTGGCTAAAATTTCGAGTCGGCATTCCATTGATTTTCGACAGTGGAATTACGTTTACCGATGTTCCAAGTTCGTGATATTTTTTCATGAGTGGTGAGTTTACGACACTGTCATAAAGCTTCTTGTAGAAGATATTGAATTGTCCCTTATTATCAATCTTCCAGTATTTGCCTCCGGAAATCATGATGGCTTTAAGATTTTTTGAACCAAGAACACCTCCAAGGCCAAGACGTCCGAAATGTCGCGCGGCATCGACGGTAACTTCACCGATTGGCGACAACCTTTCGCCGGCCGGACCGATACGAATAATAGATCGCTTGAATTCGGAATCTTCACGGTCGCGCAACATCCGCTCAGTCGCGAGAGCCGACATTCCCTTGAGAGAGTTGGCACGTTTCACAACAGCCGTCTCTTCATCTATTACGAGATATGACAATGTTGGAGCACGCCCCCTGATACGCAGTACGTGAATACCGGCTCCATACATTGCCATAGCCAGGCGTCCACCGGCGTGTGACTCGCCAAGATTTCCGGTGAGGGGAGACTTGAACAATGCCACAGTCTTTGTTGCAACCGGAAATATTGTGTCGAATGGTCCGATGGCAAAGATCACAGGGGCTTCCGCAGAATATGAATCCATCCCGGGAGGCATTTCCGACAACAGTTTAGTTGCAACGCCAGTCCCACCAAGAAATTCGTCAAACAAGTCGGAAATATCAGTTATTCCTGACTCGCCTGTCGTGAGGTTCACATCCATCATTTGAAATTTGCGCGTAGCCATCGTCATTGATCCTTTCGGGCCGGTTTGATCATGTCGGGGCCATTGGTGCCTGCGTCGGAATCCGTCATACCGATAACCGCATTTGGACAAAATCCGGTGCAGATCCCGCAGTGACGACATGGAATCGGCTGGCGCGCTTCAACATCCCACTGGAGGGCTTTGGGAACACATGCTTTGACACAATCACCGCAGTTATCGCATTTTTTGACGTCGAGAATCACTCCACCACCGGAACGATTGGACAACGCTCCCGTCGGACATGCTCGTGCACAGTCAGGTTCCAGACAACCGTAGCAAGCTCTGATTGAAAAAGCTCCTTCGACACCAGCGTAATTGCGAATGCGCAACGCAGCTTTTTCAACCGTCAGCGCTGCAAACCATGATCGACTGCACGCAAGCATACAGCTCAGACACCCGATACATTGTTCCCGCTGAAGGACTCTCAATAGCTTTGACATGATACCCTCCTGATACAACGATCAAAAAACCGACATTATCTAATATGATATTCCGTTTCTTGACCATATACGAGCATAGTTTTATTCTTGTGACGATGGACTTTTGCACATTTCCCGCCAACAAGTTCCTGGAGTGAAGTTCCACGGCCGGTATAAATGTGCGAAACTTCACTGACGTAATACAGGAAAAATCCATGGAGGTAATGATGTTTTTTCCGTGCAAAGACCGTCTCACAAGGGAATATCGCACTATTGCAGCTATGATCCAAATATATTGTGATCATGGCCATAACAGACCGGAGACATGTCAGGACAAGCCCTCGCATGAAAAAAACAGCCGGCTTTGTAAAACGTGTTTCGAGTTAAAAAACATAGCCCGGACAAGACTTTCCCGCTGCCCGTTCGGCTCAGACAAGCCCACATGTGCAAATTGTAAAATCCATTGTTACTCTGTTGAATCACGCAAAGCAGTGCGCGAAGTGATGCGTTTTGCGGGTCCAAGACTTCTTTTTGTTCGGCCACTGCTAGCGCTAATGCATATTATTGACGGCATTCGTCACAGAAGATTCTGATATTTTTGTTCATCTGTGTGGAAATATTGACACATCCTGAGAAATTCATACAATTAACAAATATACTTTTGATTTTTGAAATTCGATTCAACAGCGGGATGGGAGGTTAATTTTGAAATCCACTCGTCACTTATCATGGCGACGTCTGCTCATAATAAGATCTATTATTACCCTTCTTCTCGCCTGTGTTTGTCCCAGTTTGCCGGCTTCCGAACAGTTCAACCCTGAACCGGAAGCGATTTTTACAGCATCTGAAGCAGCCCCCTGGGAGCGTGTAGAACGACTCGCTGACATGCACAAAGCATTTATTCAGGAGGCCTTTCACCCGGCAGGACATCAACAAAGTTCGTTGATCGTGAAATGGTTCGGTGGTCGTGATACTCCGCCATCCAGTCGTTTTCTATTGCATTGTGCCCCTGGATGGTCGGGAAAAACTTTTCCTGTTCCCATTCTCCTTGTCCATGGCTGTGCTGATAATGCAAATCGTGCCTGGATGCATCCTGGGACTTCGGAGTGTCCTGCTGACTTCGACACCAATCAGAAAATTATCCGTGGCTATGCATACTGGTTGTCCAAGCTTGGCTATTCTGTGTTCGCAGTAACGTTTGCACATGGACAGGGCGATAATTTTCTGCAGGCCGAACAGATTGCGGATGCTATTCGACGTATTCGCATTTTAATGCATAAGACCGACGATCCGAATTTTAAAGTCGATGTTATCGCCCATTCAAAAGGGAATGTTGCAGCTCGTCTTTACTGCTCTGACGGGCGATCGATTTTCCCCCGGAAGACTTTTCTGACTCCTTTCAGAAAAGACGTCCGGGCATTCATCGCTATCGCATGCCCGTTCAAGGGTATTGACACTGCGTTTCGATACTATGGACTCAACCTCGCGGCCGCGGCTGATCACAGTATCGGGGCTGCCATTGGTGCTGAAGCAATGTTGCTCTACGGTATGTGGCAGAATACCGCGGATCTGTCGATCTATACTGACACGTCGAAGAATTATTTCCCAGGGCAATGTCAGCTGCTGTATAACTTGGTTCGCGATGAGTCCGCTCCATTGAATCTGGACCTTTTCATTCAGGATGTCAAACAATTCAGTAAAAATAAGAGCTCGCGCCTACCCCTGGGTCTGGATAGCCTTACGCCAGATGCTGGTGTCAGTATGCTTGCTCTATATAATGGCGGGACATCAATGTTCCTGAAGTCGCGTGGAATCGACGCCGCCATAGAACAAGGCGAGCGACTGATCTACCGTCTGGAAGATAAGGGGTTGGATCCTTCGATAAGGCTTGGCGTGATTGCTGGCACCTCTCCCTATATCACCTTTATTGATGGGAAAGTTGTTCCGATGCCATGGGAATATTTCACTCCGGATGGCGACGGACTCCTGCCTCTCTGCTCGGCGAGGGCTACGACGAATGCGCTCAAACGTGGGGCATCTCTGTTAGGCATGAAAGAATTAAAACTGAATCATCTTGCCTTGGCGTGTCACCCAGATGTTTTAAAAATAATTGATCAGTGGCTGCAGATTCTGCACTGATTATCTCGGTAGTATTTCGTCAACGCCCATGGTTTTTTCCCTGGCGTGTGGGCAGGATCAGAAATCATCGACGTTCGTCTCTTCGAATGATGATGACCTAAATCATCCATGGAATCTGACGCCGGCTGAGGCTGTTGAGCTTCAACGCCGACTCGTAAAGCGATTGGTTCTGACTAATCCTCTGCATCATATACGCTTTGTTGCAGGAATCGATTGTTCATGCGAATGGCGCGGATCGCATATATGGGCGGCGGCTGTCATCTACGATCTTGCTGAAAATCGTATTGTTGAAATCGCTGGGGCATCAGGAAAGGCAATGTTTCCTTATATTCCCGGGTTTCTTGCATTTCGTGAGGGGCCAATAGTAGTTCAAGCTATCGATCGCTTAAAGACCGCCCCAGACGCTTTTTTGTTTGACGGACAAGGAATTGCGCACCCGAGGCGCCTCGGCATCGCGGCTCATATCGGTCTCCGACTGGGTGTTCCAACTGTCGGTGTTGCAAAAAGTCGTCTGATTGGAGAAGCCATGGAGCCGGCGGATGAAGTGGGAGCGCATACTCCGATTATCGATCGCGACGAAATCATCGGGGCGCTCGTTAGAACAAAACGCGGTGTTAAACCTCTTTGGATTTCTCCCGGGCATCTCATAGACATTGCCGGAGCAATCAGCCTTACGCTTTCAGGCTGCCGCCAGTATCGACTCCCGGAGCCAACGCGTCTGGCTCACATAGAGGTTAACCGCTTGCGTCTCGCTGGCAAATAATTAGTGAACTGTAAGACTTCCTGCGTGATTCAAGGCCTTCGCTGCATCTTCTTCCAGCTCGTAATACTCTCGACTTGCATCTGCCGGAGCCGGCAACCCCGCTTTTCCACCCATCGGATAAAGACTTCGGATTGAGCCGCTAATCGTGTAACATTGCCAAGTAAAGGTTTCACCGTTAACATTCGCGTCGAAAGTGAAGGCGCCTGGAATGTTTCCGAGCTTACGGGCTGACTCAATAGCTATATGACCGAGAGCCAAAATTGCCTGAACGGAATTTCCTATAATGAAGCCGCCTTTGTGCTTGACGGCACGAGGTAGCGGGCCGTCGCCGTCCGGGTCCCAGGAGAACTGGCCGGTATAAGCATGCTGGTCACCTACATTGCCCATAGTCGATATGTATTTCGCATTGCCTGCAATTTCATCACGATAAAACTTATACCACCAATGGTATCCGCTGACTTCACTGCCTTTGATTTCGCCTGCGATTACGTGTTCAAAGCCCAATCCGGGGCCAAACCAGTTGCGCTTAAGATCGCTTATAGTTGTGCCGGTCGAACTCAGTGCCTGTTTGATAACGGGGTCGTCAGCAATGACTGCCAAAAAGGCGTCAATGTCTTTGTCGAGACGTGGGGCGTCATTCGTTCCGGACCGCGGATCAAATTTTATGGCCAGATTGTATGCTGCTTCGAAGCTGGGGGGCAGATTCCCAATTATAGGTTCGAAAAGATGTCCGCGCATTCCGTCACCTTTTTGTGCAGCGACTGCGTCGCGATCAAGCTGAGGAATAGAAGCGGACAATTTGGCTATGGTCTCATTCAGACTCCCACCATTTGTGTTTCCGCCGTTATGTGGGTTTCCGCCATTTTTACGAGAATTTGCACACGCGAGAGCGGTATCAAAATCGGCTGGACTGACAATCAGACCTGCGATAATGCTGTTCTGGAGGGTTTGTCGGATTTCCTGATCTTCGACAGCTTCAAGGCGGCCAGACCACTGTTCAAGAGTTCCGGCATAGAGGGTCGGAACAAAAACAAGAGTCCCGACAAAGAGAGAAAAACCTATCAATGCAGATAATATACGTCGCATTTTTACTCCCTACTTGATACAAAATGTGTGAAAACACACGAACAACTTAGGTTTTTAAACGAGATTTCCAGGAACGAACATCTACGCAATACTCAATAATAAATACAATTTCTTCATGCTTAGAAGAAATATACTTTGATAAGCTTACCGGACAGACCAAAATAACGCAAGCCCTTGAGCGACAAGTTTTTTCGATTCGAAGACCTCTTGACTTGCATAAAGACTTTCCATCATACTAACATGCTTCAAATTGTATAAAAAACGAGGTCAGCGATGCTGAAAAAGTTCATGGCCCTGCTTACCCTCGCAGGTTCAACCATTATCATTTCAGGTACTGCTGCAATTTTGCACAAAGCCCCATCAGCAAAATTGCTTCTCTTTTTGATTGAGATCAATAAGATTAATCTGACAATAGGAATCAGTCTTTTTTTCTTTGCGGCTCTGTTCACTTCCATTGCCAGTTTGCTTTCGATGGACGAACCGTGCGCTAAAGCGTCAGTAACGTTGCCTGCCCCTCCTCCACAACCGATGCCGGTGCCCGCTCCAGAGACTCCGAAGCCCGAGCCTAAACCGGAGCCCAAACCTGTTCCTTCCAGCGACTCCGGCGCGCCACCCGCCATAGCATTGCAGATCCTGTATTTATTGCAGAAGGAGGGGCGTTTGCTCGATTTCCTGATGGAAGACATCACGCCTTTCCAGGATGAAGAGCTTGGGGGGGCCATTCGTCCGATTCATGCTGATCTCAAAAAAATACTCCAGGACCGGCTGATAATCGAGCACATAATCGAAGCGCCCGAAGGAGAAACAGTCGATCTGGGAACAAGCATTGATCAGCATGCCATAAAACTTACCGGAAATGTGGCTCCCACGGGACCATATCGTGGAACACTCGTTCATCGCGGATGGCGCCTGAGGGAGTGTAAACTTCCGGAACTCGTTTCAGGTTGGGAAGGTCGCGTTATTGCTCCCGCTGAGGTCGAGATAGCATGAGTCAGGCAAAAAGCATTGTTGGAATCGATCTCGGAACAACCAACACGGTAGTTACACACACTACTATTTCGGCGGCCGAAGACAAGAAGCCTGAAATAAAAGTTTTTCCACTAATCCAGGAATTCGCTCAGGGAAGCGTTGAAGAGCGCGATATTCTACCTTCATTTTTATTCGAACGCCTTCAGGAAAAAGCTGCCCTCCCCTGGAAAAGAGAAAGTCCATTCATCGTTGGCGAGTATGCCAGGGAACGCGGTGCCGAAGTTCCAGCGCGATTAATCAGTTCTGCAAAATCATGGTTATGCAATCCGCGCGTCAACCGACGCGATCCGATTCTACCCTGGAATGCCCCGGAAGGAACCAAAAAAATCTCGCCCCTGGAAGCAATGAGCGAATATCTCGCACATGCCCGTGCCTCCTGGAACCATAAAAACAAACACAAACTCGAAGACCAGCAGGTCATTATAACGATTCCAGCCTCATTCGATGCGGCTGCACGTGATTTGATCGTCGAAGCGGCAAAGCAGTCCGGTTTGTCTGATGTCACACTGCTTGAAGAACCTCAGGCCGCTTTTTACTCCTGGATAACCCAGTCTGAAGCTCCATGGCGCGATCAGATAAAGAAGGGCGACGTTGTACTGGTCGTCGACGTCGGAGGGGGAACGACTGATTTTTCCCTGATTGCGATAGAGGAAGAAAATGGTGACCTTGCACTTAAGCGAGTAGCGGTAGGCAATCACATTCTTCTCGGCGGCGACAACATGGATCTCACGCTCGCATTTCACGCAAAAAGCAAACTCGAAGCCGCTAAGAAGAAAATCGACACATGGCAAACTCTTGTACTAAGTCATGCCTGTAGAAAAGCCAAAGAGAATTTACTGAACAACCCGGAACTCAAATCCGAGCCGCTGGTTATTTCCGGGCGCGGCAGCTCAGTAATCGGCGGAACGATGAAAACCACTCTTGATCGCAAAGATATTGAGTCGATCCTGATCGATGGCTTCTTTCCACCATGCAAAATGTCCGATTTCCCCCGGGAAGACACTGGTGCGGGTTTTCGGGAAGTTAATCTTGCCTACGCGGCTGATCCTGCAATTACACGGCATTTGGCCAAATTTCTTTCGGCTCAGGGCGGCGAAAAAAATCAGTCATCAACTAGCGATAATGCACTCCCTTCCGGTGATGCATTCCGCTATCCGAAAGCGATACTGTTCAATGGTGGTGTTTTTCTCTCCCAGCCCTTCCGCGATCGTCTGATCGAGGTTGTAAACTCATGGCTGAAGGAAGCGGGAAAACCCGCAATCAAGGTGCTTGAAGGCATGGATCTTACTCGCGCCGTTGCGGTAGGAGCGACGGCATTTGGTCTGGCGCGTTGCGGGAAAGGCATCCGGATTCGCGGAGGCGTCTCCCAGTCATATTATATCGGCATCGAGTCAGCACTTCCAGCCATCCCGGGAATGACTCCGCCACTCAAAGCGTTGTGCGTAGCGGCACAAGGCATGGAAGAGGGTTCTATTGCGGATATAGAGAATCGCAGTTTCAGTCTCATGGTAGGACGTCCTGTCGAATTCAAGTTTTTCAAGGCCAACGCACGCCGTGACGACAAACCCGGACAATTACTTGATGATTTGAGCAGCGACATGGAGGAGACCAGCAGCCTGAAGCTGGATCTCCCTGCCCGCGAAGGAGTTACTCCGGGAACGCCCGTGAGCGTCACATTACAGGTTGCCATTACTGAAATCGGGACACTTGAGATCTGGTGCCGGGAAGTCGGAGGCGATGGTCGCTGGAAATTGGAATTTAATGTTCGTGAGGCTATAAAATAAAACCAAAAATCAGTTTCCCGGTATGACTAAACGAAAACATGTGCGTTATCTGATCGGCATCGATCTTGGCACCACTCAATCAGCGCTTGCCTGGATCGATGTCGAGGAACCAGAGGCAGGCGTTCGTTTTCTGAAGATTCCACAATTTGTTTCACCTCGCGAGACAGCGGCTTTGCCAACACTTCCCTCACTTTTGTATCTTCCCGAAGAAAATCTGGTTTTACCTGATACCCCCTGGAATTTTGGTCCGATAATTGGAGAAGCTGCCCGGGAATTGGGTGCTTCTGTTCCGTCACGTCTCATCCATAGCGCTAAATCATGGCTGTCTCATCCACGCATTGATCGTACAGCTTCAATTTTGCCGTGGCAAAGCGATACGGTATCCGAGAAATTGTCACCAGTCGCGGCAGGCGCATTTCTCTTACGACATTTAGTTCAAGCCTGGAATCACGTGATGCTTCCGCTATCCCCGGATGCTGAGTTCAGCAAGCAGGACATCGTAATAACTGTTCCGGCGTCATTTGACCCCGCCGCGCGCAATTTGACCATCGAAGCAATCACGGCGGCGGGGATTCCTGATGTGACTTTGCTGGAAGAGCCTCAGGCTGCTTTTTATGATTTTCTTGTGCGTCGGGCGAAAACTCTCAAAACAGACCTTGATAATGTTAAAACAGTTCTTGTAATAGATATCGGCGGCGGAACCACGGATTTTTCTCTGATAGGGATAACCCCTCCCGCAGCTGAGTTACAAAAGAATAACGACAAGTTTACATTTACACGTCTTGCTGTTGGCCCACATTTACTTATAGGTGGCGATAATCTGGATCTGGCAGTGGCTCGTGAAGTTGAAACACGGCTCAAACACCGAAATAAGCGACTTCTTACGCGCCAATGGCTCGCACTGCTTGGGCAAAGCAAGGTGGCGAAAGAGCGACTGCTTGCTGATGATAGCGACGATACGCTGACATTCACGCTTTCCGGAGCCGGAAGTTCTGTTTTGGCGGGCACATTGAAAGAAAAATTGGGCTCCAGGGAAACCCGTAATACCTTACTGGAAGGCTTTTTTCCTATCACGCCTTTCGAAACCAGGCCCATGGAAGAAGGTGCATTCGGCCTGTCTGAGGCGGGCCTGCCCTACTCGCGTGATCCGGCTGTCACCCGACATCTTGCGGCGTTTCTTGCGGATAATGGTATTATGCCCGATGCCGTGTTGTTCAACGGTGGCACCATGAATGCGCCTGCTTTGCGTCGCAGACTGATAGATCAGATAACCGCATGGCGCGGTGGGAAGACTCCAACGGTCCTTGATAATCCGCATCCGACACTTGCGGTAGCTGCCGGCGCAGTGGCGTTTGGAATGGCGAGACACGGTCTGGGAGAACGTATACAAAGCGGGAATCCTGTTTCCCTGTATCTCGGTATCGGTACTGCCAGGAGTTCAACCCCTGTGCGTCATGTGCCCGAACAGGTTCTTTGTCTTCTTCCGAAGGGCGCCGAGAGCGAGCGGGAGGAGCATGTAGAGGGCAAAAGTTTCGGTTTCGACCGCGGACGTGATTCAGCATTTTACTTGTATTACAGTGTGTCATCAACAGGCGAAAAAGTGGGTGAAACGGCGCGTTATAATGGACGTCGTCATAAATCACTTCCACCGTTATTCATGCGTGCCGAGAAAAATGTTTCAAAGAGCGAGACGGCGATCGAACAGGTAAACCTGTTCGTAAAACTGCGCGAGACAGGCTATTTAGAGATTACCTGCAAAGCATTAGAGGGAAAATTTCAACGGGAGCTGGCATTCGCTATTGGTGACTCGGCGCGTGAAGCTGCTTCCAGAAGCGAAAGCAAGGTCGCGGTTGGTGATGAAGCTGTTGGCAAAAAACAGCAACGCAAAACCCGGCAACCTTTGACAAAGCGTGAAGCTGCACAAGTTAAAAAACTTTGCGACTCATTGTTCGTCGAAAATGCGGAAGATCCTGTTTCCTTTAATCTGGTTTTCAAGCGAATTGAAGAGATTCTCCAAGTATCGCGCAAAGACTGGGAGCTGTCAACATTACGCGCTTTGTTTGACATGTTCATCAATGATGAAAGATTTAACACCGTGGACGAGGCGCGTATTGTCTGGTTTCGCATACTGGGTTTTTGTGCGCGTCCCGGGTTTGGCACGGTCACTGACGATGAACGCCTGGATCGTCTATGGGCGCTTATGACCGCCATTTCTTTCGATTCATCGAACACGGAGTTCTGGTCGGAATGGTGGATTCTCTGGAAACGTGTGGCAGCCGGCTTATCGGCAGATCGTCAGCGAGGTCTTCTCGAACGCATAGAATCGACATTGTTTCCTCCCAAACGTATTGAAAAAGGAGTACGCAAGGTCGAGCAACATGAGCGGAATCATCTGTGGAGATTGCTTGGGCATCTCGAGCGTCTTCCTGTTTCCGAAAAAGAACGACTCGGCACCTGGATAACAAAAGCTCCGCCTACGTTCAGTCGCGATACAGTCGCTCTATATGCTTTGGGACGGCTCGGCGCTCGCGAATTGTCGTATGCTGACCATACGTTGCTGGTGAGCCGCACAGTATGTCAGAACTGGGCGGTAGAATTGATAAAACACGGGGCGGCAAACATCTCATATCTTGATTGGGCGCTGAAAGAACTTGGTCGCAAGGTCGGAGATCTTCTGGTACAAATAGACGAGCAGACGCGACGTCGAATCATCGAACAGCTCAAGCGTAATAACCGAAAAAAAGAGTTTCTCGCTCCGCTTCACAATATTCGGAGACTTGAAGAGTCTGAAATCGCCGAATCATTTGGGGAAGCCTTGCCGAATGGCTTTCTTTGGGTGCGCGATGACGATGTCTCTCCGGAGCCTGGTTCTGAGGCACTGTCTTCTGAAGAATCCAGTATATGAGTTTCGCTATTGCCAGACATCGGCAATGCATCTGTCCGGGAAAGCCAAATTTGATTTTCAGCAACATGCTTTCGATATTTTCAAAACAAAGATAGACATTTTTATCGTTTGTAAAGGCATAAAAAATGAGTTTTCTTAAACGAATCATTGAGTTTTTCAAGTCGGATCCAACGCGCAACTGGCCTGCCATGCCACGTAAATCTCTGAAGTTCAGCCTTGCTGATAAGACATTGAACGGCATGACGTTCGGACATTCCTTCGAGGCACTCGAGATATTCGGCAAGCCCGACAATGAAATGCCAATATATGATAAGACCTTCCATTATCTTCGTCATGGTTTGATCGTCGAACTGGACGATCAAAAAATAGATTTTTTTGCATTCATCATTCAGGATGATGCCAAAGAAGGCTTTGCCGAGGCTCAGACAACATTGGTTGACGCTGATGGAAAAACAATCATTCTTTCAAAAAATTCTGCAAAAAACGATCTGGTTGCCTTTCTCGGCGACCCTCAAAAGATCGATGAAGATGAGGTCGAGATTATACTTTTTTTCGATATAAACGATCTGAAGATTGAATTCGAACTAGATCTGTCACAAAAACTCAAGCGCATGAATGTTTTCCCGGCGTCTAAAATTCACTGACCACCATTCGGAATAAAATGGCATGTCGGCCTAAATATTGATTCAAAGACAACGTCTCTCAGACCGATTTCTGTGTTATCCTGTGGAGACTTATTTTAGTGACTTTCGGGGGTGAATTATGAATACGAAATCTTTGTCTTTTCCGGTTTTTGCAGACGTCTTCCCGGCATCAAGAGGGTTGGTGAGAGACATTGCCCTTATCATTCTGGGAAGTATCATTGTCGCTCTCAGTGCCCGACTGGAAATTCCTTTTGTGCCTGTTTCTGTCACAGGACAAACCTTTGGTGTGCTACTTGTCGGAATACTTCTCGGCAAAGAAAGGGGAGCGGCCAGCCTCATAATGTATATTGCGGAAGGCTGCCTGGGACTTCCGGTTTTTGCTGGGGGAGCGGCTGGTTTTGCTCACCTGATGGGACCAACGGGGGGTTATCTTATTGGGATGGTAGCTGCTGCGTGGATTACTGGAGCTTTCGCGGAGATGGGATGGGATCGGCGCTGCACTACAACCGCCGCGGCAATGCTCTTCGGCAATATCGCCATATATGTTTTCGGATTGCCGTGGCTTGCAAAGTTCACAGGCTGGAAATGCGTAATGAGTGCTGGTTTGATTCCATTCATTCCGGGCGATTTAGTAAAACTGATTATTGCAGCTCTCATTATTCCCCGGGGATGGAATTTACTAAGCAAACTCAATCAGCAGAAAATATAGAAGGATTGTAAGACTATATGACACCACCTTTCTCCGATACCGTACATATTCGCGAATTATATGCTTCCGATCGTGAGCCTATCCGGGAAATTGTCAAAGCGACAGGCTTTTTTTCCCCTGAAGAAGTCGATGTGGCGATTGAGTTGGTCGATGAAGCGCTCGAAAAACCTGATCAGCAAGATTATTTTTTCGGTGTCGCCGTGTGTCCTGATGGTGGGAGTAAGTCGTCCGTCTCCGGATATGTCTGTTTTGGCGAGCGGCCTTTGACTGAAGGAACTTATGATTTGTATTGGATCGTTGTCAATCCTGATGCGCAGCGTGGAGGTGTTGGACGAGCGCTCATGAGATGGGCCGAGCGGCGTATTCATGAACGCGGAGGTCGGATTGTACTGGCCGAGACATCCGGTAAACCTGAATACGATTCTACTCGCGAATTCTATAAGCGCATAGGATATCGTGAAGAAGCACGCCTGGTTGATTTTTACCGACCAGGTGATGATCTGGTAATGTTCACCAAACATCTCGGCAATGCAGCCATTTTTGTCTGATATGGCAACTATGATTATAGGGCATGATGGTCGGGCATGCCGAAATGCGAAGCGGCGCGCCCGGCGGTCGCGCCCGACCACAGAGCTTTTAACCATGCCTCGCAATGTGTGCGGGCGAGATGTAATTTGTTTCAATGAGATATATTTCAACCATTCTTCGTATATATTCGCACTTGAAGAGGGAAAGGCAGTATGACAACTTCGAATGAAAACTCTCTTGTAGTAAATCTTTGTGAAGCTAAATTCCGGTGTTGTTTTCCGGAGTGCGGTGGAGTGTGTTGTAAAAATGGCCGCCCCGGGCTGGATGGTCACGAAATTGCACTTATAGAACGCAATCTGGCCAAGTTCAAGCCACTCATGCGACCACATGCAGTTGAAGTTCTTGAGGCACAAGGCTTCGTGACAGGTCGTACAAAAGAGAATCGGCGCACTATGGCAGTGGTCGATGGCTGGTGTATTTTTGCAAATGAAGGATGCATACTGCAGAAAGCCGGAGAGGCAGATGGCGCAAAGTGGAAATATAAACCACATCTTTGCGTGTTATTTCCAATTTCCCAGGATGGCGATGGTGCCGAATGGTATGTCAGACAGAAGGGGTATCGCGGGGAAGCCTGGAAACTATATTGTATCGAAAAGACTGCGACCGAAAAGACTCCCGCGATGAAGGGACTCGAAGATGAGTTGGCCTATCTGCGCGAATATAATAAAAAGCATGGATTCAAGCATTGTGGAAAACGTCTCTGATCATTCTAATTTTCGCACGATTTACAACGACGCCAACCCCATCCTGAGAAAATAAAGACGGCAGCGCAATGTTAATTTTATGAAATTTATCAGTGGCAGGCCTTCTTATTCAGCGGCGTTGCCATTGTTGGTTTTATTGAGCTTTCTCTTTGTTCAAGGAATGGCGTGCTCCGAAGAACTGGCCTCGTTGTCAGGGCGGGTGACAGTCACTCCGCTGACAGTCGATTTTCCGCTGATGTCATTGCGAATAAAAATTCTGGCGACCGCCCCGATTGAGATCACATCCGGCACATTCAATATTATCGAGGATGACATACCCATCAGTAATATTATTATCGCCAGCGCCGTTCCCAGACAGGGATTGGTTCTGTTGCTGGATCGCAGTTCGAGTCTGGAAAACTCGATCAGTGATATTCGTCGGTCTGCTGCACTGTTCCTTGAATCACTTCCATCAGACGTAAAAACCTCCGTGATCTCTTTTGCCAGCGATGTTGAAATCAACCAGGACTTCACCACCGTGAAGAAAGAGCTGACACACGCAGTAGAGACGATACGGGCATGGGGCGGAACCTCACTGTACGATGCACTGTATCTTGGAATCGAGATGCTGTATGCAAACACCGATCCCCGCGATTTGAGAACCATAGTTCTTTTCACCGACGGCAAAGACGAAACTCCCGTTGGTAATCGTCAGATGTCTACACGTAATCTGTCCGAAGTTATTACTGCAGCCCGCAAGCGCAATGTAAGAATAATCAGTGTTGGCATGGGTTCGCTTATAGATGAGAAAGTATTGCTCGAACTTACCCGTGAAACTCACGGCTGGTATCTTTTTGCTCCGACATCGAAAGATCTTGCGGGATTGTACCAGAAAATTGTGCAGAGAATGCGCCAGGAACGTCATTTTACCGTTTCCTATCTGACTCCTAATCCTAAAAAAGACGCTTCGAAACATAAAATTCGCTTCTCCTGTCGATTCGGCGGTAATGGCAGGGATATCGATCTTGAATACGAAGCGCCTCTTGATAAATACCATGTGGATCACGCGGTAACGCCGGCTTCAGTGCGGAATATTACAAGCTCGAAATCCGCTTCGATTGAACTTCCGCCATGGCCCGGAAAATCGGAACCCGCAAGCACGACTTCCGTGAGCGAAGGAACGAAAAGTAACCAGGGGAGCGGCTCAAATATGCTTGATCTGAAGATTCGTGATGATTCATTGCGCCGTAATACGCCTGGTAATTCTTTGGCTTCAGAATCAGACAGAGGGCGATAGAATCAGGAAAATTTCGTTTTCACATGAATAAGAAAGTTTTTTAGTACGGGAGGAACCTGTGAGCTGTCGCCGCTTAGTTTTCCGGACTGGACAGCTTTTATGAGCAAGGCGGTTTCCTCGCATGGATCATCAATTATCCCGAGCAGGGCAAAAAGCATGGCCTGCATTTTGGGAAACCCGAAGGTTTCCATGAAAAACTTTGTCTTATCTTCAAATTTTTTATCAGGTGGAAGAAGTACATCCTCGTCGTTCAGTGGTCCCATTGAATTAATCTGATCCATGACATATTTGGGACGATGACCGTAGGGCATTTTTTTTAACGTTTCGGGAAGAATTGGCCCCCCGATAAAATAATCCTGTTTGCCGTTGCCAAAAGGAAAATCAAGTCTCTCAGAGGTTTTGTCAGGTGGCAAACCCCCGACAAATCGAACCGGAATCACAGGAATGTTTTTTGCAATAGCCATGTCCAGGAACACGGAACTCAATTTTGTTACGGGTTGTCCGGCTTCAGTAGCTCTGGTTCCCTCAACATGAACTAAAAGAGACGCTTTCTGGCTTCCCTCTTTTTTCAGGGATTCCAGCAATCCCTGAGGTTTGAAGCGATCGAAATACAGCAACTGGAATGGATGATTGTCTCCGATCGAATCTTTGGCAAAGGCCAGAAGAAAGCCTAACCAGGCGTTTACATGATCAGGTTTTGCAATGGCTTGAACGGTATTTGCGGTCATAGCATACGAGAGAGCCATGAATAAAGGAGATTCGAGACCAATTTGATGATTTGCAAGATACATTACCGGCCGAGAAGCTACAGAATTGAATTCCTCAGGCTTTTGCAAAACAACCCGATTTACAAAAGTCCCTAAAAGTGCGCCCAGCAAATCATGGAAGAACCGTCGCGGTCCTATTGTTTGCACCCAGGATGACCGAATTTTTTTCCAATCAAGTGATGAAGCTGGAGTGCCGCGAGCGATCAGTTGCTCTCCACTTTCTTCAACGGAAACGGAGATGGGGTTAAAGGGCAAATTTCTGCAGGAATTACCGGTAGAATCGCAGACGATATCAGCAGGATGAAGTCGTGCAAACTGGGCAATATGTTCTGCCCGGATAATCTGTCTGTAGCAGTCTGAAGATGTTCCGGAAACTCGATAAAGTCGGGAAAGAGTGTTCGGTAGCCAGTCTATATTTCGCAGTGTATTTTTATCAGTATGAGTTTGATCTGAGCCAGTTTCTGAAATGGATGCCCCAGTTACATATCTGTTATCTCTAAAAAACGCTCGACGTTTGAGCGGTGAAAGGGGGCCAAACCTGCCAAGAGGCAAGGAAAAAATGGCGACTCTGAATGTGGCGAAACAAGCGCCATTATGAAAAAGCCAAAGCTGGACCCTGGGAACTCCCTTTGAAAAAAGAAGTCTGGTTTCGACGTGAGTCATTCCTTCGGTTGGAATTCGATCAAAAAAACGCACATTTTCAAGAGATATTGGAAAACCTGTCTGTCCGTCAGGAAGATCGCGAAACCAGCGATTCAAACGCGTCCATGGAATGCCGTGGAGAGATGCATCCAGCATTCCCGGATTGATCGAATACAACGGAACACCCTGGCTTGTATTTCGAATATCGCATGAAGCGCCATTTCTTCCCAATTTCCACTGCTCCATCAAATGAAAGCATGGTCCATGGGAAACCTCATGAGTTTGATAGGGAAGAGGTTGATCTTCGGCGGAGAAAAGTGTCGAGAGTTCCTTGTTTTCATTGATAGGGAAAGCAGCACCTATTTGCAATTCTGCAGCTACGGCGCGGATCATCTCCCCATTACGATCGGTTTTCAAGTCCACTCGCCATGATCCTGATTCGGTTTGTCGATACAAAATGCTGCCATGAATCGACGGCTGATCAAAGCCGACCCATCGCAATGCTTCCATTTTGTTAACACCTATAACTTTGTTTCCGGTTTCTTTCTCCAGAAATCGAACCATCCAGTCAAGAGTGCACATAAGTGGAAGAGCTGGAATTACATAATTAGGTTTGTGATCTAGAATCCATGGATTGTCAGAAAGATTCATGGTCCATGGGATTTCCCGGGTTCCATTTTCGCCATTGATCAGGCAATCGGTGAAAGTAAAGGTTTGCTCTTGAACAACTACAGAGGCGACGCTTCCTGATTCGCGAGGAAAAGATTCAGTTTTTGTTGATTCGACTACTGGAGTAGAAGGTTGCGGATTAATACATTGCACGGAAGGTTTTTCAGAAATGGTTATGAAAGATGCGTCAGTAGCGGACATTACAGCGTAAATATTATCGCCATCTCTTTGAGCATCTTCCAGCCTTCGCAGAGCGATCATTCCAAGGCCTTCCCGATAGCGTTTGTCCTGTGTGGATGTAGAATTTGTAAGTCCATCCAGATATGAAAAAACAGAATTAACACAATCGATTCCGCCAACAATCATCAGGTCTGCTTTATTTGCTCGAAGTTCTCGGATAGCAAGCCAAACCAATCCAGTAACTCCGGGGATGGGTGCATTTTCCCTGGCAAGGCAAATTGTGAAACCAAACTGATTGGCAAATTTTTTCTCGATTTTTTTTACGATACTTTCTTCTGAGAGATCATTTCCCTGATCAGACAACATCTGCATAACGGGCTCACAGACGCTTTTGATTTGTTCTTCACTGCAATTGATCTTGCGAAGAGCATTTGTCCAAATTGAGTGCTGATGATCAATACAATATTCTTTAATCAAAGCTGTATCATGAAGTGTTCCAAAAATGACCCCGGCTTTCTCAGGGGAAAATTTTCGGGTAGAAAAACTCTTTGTATCTTCGAGCGCCTGCTTTGCCTGAAATAATGCAAGAATTGGAATAACATCTGACATCTTCAGGATCTCTGAAGGAATCTCAAAACCATCTTTGGGAAGTCCGCCGGAAGAAATGATACCGCTGTTCATGACAAACTCTTTAAGCTTGTTCAGATCTTTTTCGGAAATAAAATCGCTGAAAGGCCATTGTCCCGTGGCTAACCCTGATATCAGCCCTTTGATGCCAAGAAGGTTTAACCAAAAGGTCTTTCGTTGCAATGATGCGGAAAACAGCGAACTTTTGCCAACGATTGCCACAGACATAGCATTCATCCCGATTATTTTCTAGAGTCCCATCTGTTCCAGATGGTTAAAGGTTGAAATCTCGCGCAGTATACTTTATTAATCTCGTTCTGAGAATTGGAAATTTTGGATTGTTTCTTTCACGTCACTAAATTGACAGTGTCTGGTTTTATCCTGTTTTTTTCGAGAATGAAATTCTATCATGCTTGCTTTTAAAAATCATATGAGAATATCATGGTGCAGAGCGTTTTCTGAGTAACCCGCCCGGGAAATACTGAATTTACAGGAAAGTCAGAACAGAAATGAAGTACTTACTGAAATCGTGTTGTCGGCGATGTCGGGCGTCATTGCTACATAATGCCCAGGTCTGTCCCTTGTGTGGGTTGATGCGGCCGAAAAAAGAAGATCTTAACGCTCTTGAGCAGGAATTTTTGCTTGCCAACCCCCTTGTTCCGCAACAGTTTAGTGGGATGTGCGAGTCAGTTGATCCGAAAAACAGCCTTGTAGAAAATATTCGCAACGAACTATGGCAACACCTGAACACAGTATTTCAGAATCCATATCTTGGTTTTTCCTTTCTGTCGGTCATATTCGGAGGTCTCTTTCTTTTCCTGCATTTTGCTTTTCCGATCAGTTTTATGTTGTTTTGGGCCGGGTTGGTTTATGTGGGATATGATAGCGTAGTCTTTCTGCGGGCTGTTTTTACCGCATATTTGTCGAAGCGGCTGCAAATGAAAATTGGTTTGGCGCCATATTCTGTACATTTCAAGCTGGAAAACCAGTTGGAAGAATTGCTGGAAAGCCTGAGATCGATAACGGGATCTATTTTTGAACGCGACTGGACAAAAAGTAGTCCGGATCTGAAAAGATCTTCTGACAGCTTTTTAGCGGCTGTAAAGGTTCTTACGGAGCGCATTCGAAAATATGCGATTGTTTCTCTCGAAACAGCCTCCATAATATGGCGCAATAACGTTTATGCGATTCTTTCCATGGATTCGACTCCTGAGGATAAGGTATTTGCAATAGCCAGCAAAATTCGGGAAGCGGAGGCTTTGCTCATTCGCTTTCGATGGTTGATGACAATAGGTGAAATTCACGACTTGTTACAGGAATTCATTGAGGCCCCGAATACCAAGGAAACAAAGGTCTCTACATCGTATGGATCCTCTGTTCTGGAGAAATTTCACCTGACACACTTTGGTCCCGTCGCGGAACCATTGGCTGCAAACTTTGAAAATGTGCCTCTCGACCTTCCTTTCAAGGGAAGATCTTATTGGCTACAGCGCTTGCCGCCGTTTCCTCTGGAAGACGATGGCCTCATAAGCAAATTTCCGCAAGCTCAAGGCCTGTTCGAGAGCCTGGGGCAGGTTCGACTATTGAAGTCACATCTGGAGGACCAGATGGTTCTCAACTGCGTCGAGAAAGCTGTATCCAATGTTGCTGCTCTGGAAGACGGATATCCGGCTACCCTCGAAGCCAAGGAATTGCTTCGCGACAGCATTTTTGCACAATATCTTGATGTTCCTAAATTTCGTCTGGATTCCGAAAAAGTTCAGGAGGAAGTGGACAAACTTGTTGCCGAGGCCCGCGTCGCATTGGGTACAGAGAACGGTTTTGATCAGGAATGAACTCTGACGAAATTTAAGTCGGATACATGACTACCAAAGAAGACGAAATATTCACGACTTTACGCCAAGCGAGATTCCTCACATTCGTTCGGAATGACAAACAATACTGTCATTTCGACCGAAGGGAAAAAATCTCAGCTAACCGGTTAGCATCCTTTGTTAATCATGGCCGGATAGTATCGAAGTATCGAAACTACTGTGAAAGCGCGCTAACGGAGATCAATCAGGAATGTGTCCAGGGCTGAGGCGTTATTGACTTCGTGATTCCAGTTGCTGCCAAATATTATGCGATCGCCTTCAGGACTTACCGATGCGTGTGGTTCAGCAAAATAACAGCTATGATCGGCATCCGGTGCATTTGGTGCAAAACGACGACTATGGTGATGTGCCAGACGCTCTGTTGTCGCGTTGCCATCCAGAGAAAGCGCGAAAATCTCATCCTCGAATGGCAGAAAATCATTTGCGTTATGTGTTAAGCGTTGGACATAATCGAACGTACTTATATAACACCAGCCAGGCCTGGCGGTATTTCGACACGAAATATGCAGATCGAATAAAGGAGATACGGCAAATAACTCCGTCTCTTTTCCGTCAGATAGTCGGAACTTTTTGATCAGAGTCTGATTGCGTTGCTCGTCATATATATCCATAACCAATACCTCGTCACCATTAATATCAAGACCAATGTCGCTATGGCCGGCTCCAAGTGGTTTTTGCCATATATTTTTCAGATTGCGATCGTAGACTTCCACTCCGTGAAAACGTCCTTTTTCAGTGTCGGCGTAATCAACTACGACATAGTTGCCGCGCGGAGATATCGAGACCCAGTCAAAGTTTTCTATTTTCGGCGGAAAGGCCAGACGTGCAATTTCACGCATTTCCTGAAGATCGAAAACCAGCAAATTCTTGTAACCAACATCACCGGATTTTGCATCATATGTACGACAGGCAATGGCGTAGTAGCGGCCATCCAGTGAAAGATTGCCTTCGCCGCGTGTATCGGCAAATGCATACCCGTCGAAACGGTGAATTTCTTTAATCTTGCCTGAAACCACATCGCAACTAGACAGTACATTTTCTATGGCAAACAATAATGTGCCCGGATGTCTTGGATCCCAGAACAGATCCTCGCCGGCAACTCCCTCAAGCGGTTTGATGAAGCTGTAATCTTTGGCTGAAAACAACAGGGCCTGGCTCTCGGTGTTTCGCAATAACAGATATTTGCCGTCTGGACTGAAGGCCTGTCGTTTCGAGTAGTCAGGGACAACCCCGGGTTGCTTGAGCAGACCAGCGTCTGTAAGCCTTTGCAAACTAGTTCCAAATGTCGGGTCGATCACTGGCTTTCCTGCGGAAGGTTCAGGGAAGGACGGTTCCGGCAAAATTTGTTTACTGGTGATTCTGGCAATGCCTGCTACCGGGCTCTTTACGGCTTTTGCACTCATTTGGAGCACATCGGAGCCCGAGGCCAAAAACGGCAGAAATACAATCAGTATTACCACTCCACAAATCTGACGGAGGCATAGTGAGCGCATAGTTATTTTTCTCATCCTTTTGGCTGTCTTTACTGATAAATTATATGGAATTTTAGCAGCATAATTTTTCAAGTCAATTATATCAGTCTGACCATTATCTAAAGTGATCTGACTTTGCTGCGAAAAATTACTTTTGATGCCTGTATTCCACATCATTTCTTGTAACGTTCTTCCTTCTCTGGTAGACTTCGTTAAAGCAATATTCCCTGTGAAGATATATTGACACAGGCATGAACACTATTTTGCTGATTTATTGGACCGACTACAGTTAGATTCAGGGAGTTATTTACATATGATAATCTCTGTACGATTGCATAACATGAAATTGTTTATAAAATCTCAAATAGAAATACATATTCTGCGATCATGCGTTTGGAGACAGGCGTTTTTTCTCCTCCTTGCCTGTTTATCTTCAGGCGTGGTCATTGCTGGAGCCTCTGACGATGTCGTTTGCAGAAAAAATTTAAAAGGTCATTCGACTACATTCGTACAGTTTGATCTGAATATTCCCGGAGTGACGCAGGAGATGCTTGAAAGCTCTTTCTGGGTGAGCCGTATTCCTGATCCAGACAGAATAGTAATGTCGCCAATTGAAATCGAACGATATAACCACAGGAGTTTGCGTGAGTGTGAAATGCTGAAAGACTTGCGAATATTCCGTAGAGTTTTGCCTGGAAAAGAAGTTAGAGATATGATCGCAAGCGTCAGTGCCCGGCCGACAAAAACAAGATATCTCACTGGAAAAGTAGTCCCCGACAGTTACTACGATTCATTGAATCGTGCTCTTAATCTGGATTCCATTCCGGAAAGCGTTGTCATTCGTTTCGGTATCACAGTCAAACGAACGGAAATGAGGGCATTTCCCAGCTCCGATAGAGTTTTTTCCGAGCCGGATGACTATGAGTTCGACCGTTTCGTCGAAACGGCTCTTTACCCTGTCGAACCTCTTGCCATACTCCACGAAAGTGCTGATAAAAAATGGTTTTTTGTTCAGGCATTCAATTATCGTGCCTGGGTTCCGGCAAGTGATGTCGCCTTGACCGACCGTAAGACGCTTTTTTCATATCTGGATACGAAGGATTTTCTCGTTGTTACCGGCAAGGGAGTTTTCACAGGATTCAACCCATTCCAGCCTGAAATTTCTGAACTTCAACTCGATATGGGAGTGAGAATCCCTCTTGCATCCCGAGATGAGATACCTGCGGAGATTTGCGGGCAACATCCCGCGGGAAATTATGTGGTCAAACTTCCCGCACGTGGCAAAGATGGGCAACTGGAGTGGAGACTTGGTCTCATATCGCGTGCGGATGACGTTCGCGTCGGATTCCTTCCGCTCACTAAGCGCAACATAATTATCCAGGCATTCAAGTTCCTTGGCCAACGTTATGGTTGGGGCGGAATGTTTAACACGCGAGACTGCAGTGCATTCATAATGGACAATTTCAGAAGCATGGGAGTGATGCTTCCACGAAATGCCGGAGAACAGGGAAAGCAGGCACTCGGCGTAACTTATGAGATACCTGAAAACATGGATCTTGATGCAAGAAAAAAACTGTTCGATCGTCTGCCCCCGGCGACTCCCGTCTATATGAGCGGACATGCCATGCTCTATCTCTGGAAATATGAAAAAGATTACTTCATAATCCATGACTTTGCCGGCTTCAGCGCTCCGGACGAGAGCGGAAAACTAATACGTTCGAAAACGAGAGGCGTTCTTGTGACACCCCTTGTTGCCACATTCCTTTCAACTAATAAAACATACATGGAAGGTCTGTATGCCGCGCGTGAATTCAGGCTGGAATAATTGGGCGCGCGTTGTTATACCTAAATACGTTGGTAATGATGTCGTAGGGGCGCCCGGTGGGTTGCCCGTAGAGTGTGCACAGACATTTTGTGATTGGTATAAAATCTGCCGCTGATTGCAAATACGGCCTTGTATCTGGAGGAACACCTTGATTATAACAAACATAAGAACAGGAACTCTTTCAGTTCCATTGAGAAAGCCTTTTAAGACCGCACTTCGTACGGTCGAGCGTCTTCTTACAATTGTTGTGGCGGTTGACACGGATACCGGAGTCGTCGGTTTCGGTGAAGCACCGCCCACCGGGCCAATCACAGGCGATTCTCTCGGCAGCATACGCGGAGCAATCCATGAATACATTGCGCCGCGACTGAAGGGGAAAAGAATCGACAATCTGGAAGACACTCTCAATGCCCTCGACACGTCCTGCGTGAAGAATGGAAGTCCAAAAGCCGCCGTGGATATGGCGGTACATGATCTCTTCGGCAAACTTTACGGAATACCTCTTTTCAAACTCTTCGGAGGCTTCAGAAGAAAAGTGGAAACGGATCTCACTATCAGCGTCAACAGTCCGAAGGAGATGGCCCAGGACAGCCTGGAAGCAGTGCAGCGCGGTTTCAGGATTTTGAAAATAAAGGTCGGACTCGAACCGGAGCTTGACATAGAGCGGATTCGAGCCGTACGCGAAGCCGTCGGAACGAGCGTTTTGATCAGAGTAGATGCAAATCAGGGA
Source organism: Candidatus Rifleibacteriota bacterium (assembly GCA_015233155.1). Taxonomy (GTDB): domain Bacteria; phylum Muiribacteriota; class Ozemobacteria; order Ozemobacterales; family Ozemobacteraceae; genus JADFYG01. Next base: position 143,929 of record JADFYG010000002.1, on the reverse strand, counting down.
TGGAAGGTGCGAGAAGCTGTTAATATCATGAAAGTTCTTGAGAAGGCTGATCTTGGTATTGAACTCCTGGAACAGCCTGTAATTGCGCACGATTTAGAAGGTTTGAAACAGGTTAAGGAATCGATTGCCACGCCCGTTCTTGCGGATGAAAGCGTGTTCTCGGCTCTCGATGCGGAGCAAATCATTGCAATGAAGGCTGCCGACTTTGTAAACATCAAGCTCATGAAAACCGGCGGATTGCGTTCAGCACTCAGGATCTGTTCTGTTGCAGAACTCCATGGTGTGGAGTGTTTCATGGGATGCATGATGGAGAGCAAATTGAGCGTGACCGCAGCAGTTCATCTCGCTTGTGCTAAAAGCATAATCACAAAATGCGATCTCGATAGCCCATCGCTTTGCAGTCAGGATCCCGTGCGTGGTGGAATCTCAATTGATGGTCCCTGGCTCACCGTCCCGGATGCTCCCGGACTTGGAATCGATGGGATCGATGGTGTGTCCTGGGATTGATATAGATAATAACGATAAAAAAAACCAACACCGAAAAAGTGTTGGTTTTTTTTATTCGAATAATCAACCAGAGCTTATTTCAGCTCTCCTATGTTTTTAATAACTTGCTCCTCATAGAGTGGAAGCCGGTTATAGACGATATCGCCCGGGCATGTTTTTGTGGAAAAATTGCGATGACCAAAATAATTAACGCGAGGATCGATGTGATAGGTTGAAGACAGCCAGGAAAGAAGATTCGTAAGGGATGATTCGATCTTTGCGTTGACATTGTCTGCATTCGGATCGTAATTTCCGATGATGCAAATACCAACCATATTCGTATTTGGTGGACAGTGAGCTCCGACGACCGTTTCCGGGCGACCCTGATATATGATACCTTCGGGGCCGATCAGGAAATGATAACCGATATCCATCCACCCGGTGCTTGGGTCATCCATATGATAATTTTGAATTCCGCGAATAGTGGCGGCGCCAGTGTATTGTGCCTGGGTGGGACTCCAGCTGTGATGTATAACGATCCTTTGCGGCTGGTGAGGGGTGTATTCCGCCTTGGGAGGTCGTGCTTTCCAGCCTTCACGTGAAACAATCGATGGTTTTGGCCAAACCCTGGCTGCATTGAATTGAGCTGGTTTTTGAGAAAGAGCTTCCATGATTGCTTCGCCCAGTTTTGTCCCTTGAACCGTAAAACGCCTAATCTCTGTTTTTCCTTTGTCGGGATCGCGAACCACAAACATCAATTGATAAGCGGAAACGGGAGTAATATCAGCAAAATGGAATTCACCGTCAAAGGCCTGATATCGAGTCCAGCGGCCAGTCTTTTGATTTAAAAATCGGGCATAAGAACGAACCAGAGAGTTGGGAGCCTTGATCATGTCTACCGATATCAGCAGATTGTCCAGCTCCTGATCGAGATTGTACACTGGCGTTTCAAACTGACCATAGGATTGCCCCTCGAGTAGAAAATCCGGATTCACTGCGACCTGATAACTTGAGGAGTCTTCCGTTGCCTCAAGGGGAGAAATCGCCATGAACAAGCCCACGGAAAGAATAAGGAAAAAAAAGCGCGACCATTTTCCCATTTCCAGCTCCTTATTTTTAGCTTGTAATATTATACTCCAAATATTGGGGTACCTCCAAGGGGGAATCATGAATAATTTAGGGTTAATATTTCAAACAATAAATATTTACTCCGGAGTCTATCTTCTGCGAGGTATAATATGTAGTAACTTCGTATGAGAATCCTGAGCTTTTTGAGGAGCCAGCGCATGTTGCCATTTCATACTCTCTTTCGCCGAACCCTCGGAGTAGCATTGTATGCTATTTTTGGAGCTTTGTTGGTTGCCTCTTTGCCGGCTACAGCCGCTGAGCGCCAGATTGCCATAAAAGTCGCCCAATATGCCACTAATATTGATTTCATTTGCGCACAGGGGGGAAGCTGGGCATTGGGAGATAAAACCGGTTCAGTGCCTGCGCAAGCGAATTGTAATTTGTCAGGTGTTCTCGAAAAGCGTGCAGTGAAACGTTACCATGTAATGGTCGCTTCAGTGAGAGCAGCTGATACGAGCAAGGTAAATGAGACCGTTGCGGAATGGGAAGCCCAGGGTTTTCAAGTTCATACCATGATTTTAGGCGAGCAGTTTGTCGCTTCTGATGGCAAGACGATAGTTGTAGACAATCGAGATGTGAAGGCGGATGTGGGAGTATTTTCAGATTACCAGTCCGCCCAGGCACTGGTTGATAAACTCGCTTCCCAAGGGAAATCAAGCTGGATATTTGTGGAAATCGTCAGTCGTTCTCAAGGTCGCCTGACTCTTACGATAAATGGCCAGATTCAAGCGGAAGGCGATGAATTATTGTTGTCGCCAGCACAAACCGTTCTTATGAAAAAAGTTGAATATGCCGCAGGTTATTCCTGGCATGGATTCGAGGATCGCACCTATCGGGGACCGATGATTTACCGATGGGGAGCCCAGGATGCTGTCGACTGTGTTCTGACAACTTCGCTGGAAAACATTCTTGTTGGCGTGGTTCCTTCTGAAATCTCCGGAAAATCTGAAATAGGTGCTTTGCAGGCCCAGGCAGTTGCCGCTCGCGGAGACATTCTGAGCAAAATAGGTTCTTCTCATGCAGGCGAAGGCTTCGATATTTGTTCTGAACAACATTGTCAGGTGTTTGCAGGAGAAACCTCCCAGGGAGCAATCATAGCTCAGAAAATTGCTCCAACGCATGGAATTATCATGGTTAGTTCAAGCGGAGGAGTTGTGGGAGCGGTATATTCGGGTAACTGCGGAGGGCATGGTGAGGCGTGTGATATAGTCTGGTCTACACCTCCCAGCCCTATTCTGAAAGGGGACTGGGATTCGGTTACCACGCAAAACCTGGATCTATCTGAGGAACAGCAGGTTGGTGTTTTCATCAATACTCCTCCCGATTGTTACTGCGGTGACACATCAGTTGAGGGAGGAGTCAATTTTCGCTGGAAGAAAACATTTTCAACGATCGACTGGAAAAATATAGAAAATGCGATCGGCGTAGGACGAATCCAGAAAATTACAGATATTGCCCGCGGTTATTCAGGTCGAATATATCGACTCACATTTATTGGCGAGCGCGGCTCCCGAACAATCATGAAAGAATTGAATATTCGAAAACTGTTGGGTGGATTGCGCAGTTCCTGCTTTGTGGCGACATGGAATCGTGACGCGGCAGGGTTCATCATAAGTGCTGACTTGTCTGGAGCCGGCTTCGGTCACGGGGTGGGAATGTGTCAGACGGGGGCCCAGAGTCGTGCTAAACGCGGTTGGAGCTACGACCGGATTCTTGCACACTACTTCCCGGGAAGTATCCTGAAACAGTGGTATTAAAAAATAAATGTAGTTATCAGGTCATCCCGTTGTGGAAATTGTAGAAGTATCAGATGAGGTGTTTCGCGGGTCCCCTTGTGCGTTGTAGCCGGTAATCCCAAGGGATTTTCTTATACGATCAGTATTTTGCGCAGCTTCCAATCTGTATGCAGCGATTTTATCCATGACTCCGCCCGTCGTCATTTTTTCGGGATCTACGCCGTTTTTTACAAAATTATCAAGCCCTGCGAACACAAGAGAATGAGTCTTATCAGTTCCCGCTTTCACGTCATCCGGCAATGTGCCGAGTAAACCATATGCCTGCCGAAACCCTTCCTCGATACTGGCTCCGATAAAATCCGAAAATTTCTGGCGCCCCGCTTCGGTATTCCCCGCAGCTTGTCCTGTGTCGCTGACCGGATAAAAACTGGTTGCCACATCAAGAATCCGTTGCGCGGTTTTTTCCGGGGAAAAATAGTCCTGAAGCTGAGAAAGAGCATCCTGCGAAGTTTGTGTGCCTTGCGCAGCCTGAGCATCCTGAGTATTTTGAGAAGCCTGCTGCCCGTCTGTGGAAGACGATTGGGCTACACTGCCAGGTACTGGAACCGGTGTCTGCCCGGAAACCTTTTGCAAGAAATCGTAACTGGCCTGAAATGAGAAGCTCTCCTGGGACGTTTCAACGCCTTGCGATGTGTTTATGGATTTTATTACCTGGTAGTTCACCTCAAACTGAGATCTGGCCCAGGCTATCTTATTCTGGGCATCGACTGAAAGATTCATTTGATCAATATTCAACCCTTTTAATGGATCGGTCACTCCATTACTTGTACTGCTGATTAACGAATTAAGTGATGATAATGTTTTTACTGTTCCTGATTCCGTCTGTGAGAATGACAATGGCATTTGGACTTTATCGACCATACAAACCTCCGGAACCGAATAATTCTGCCTCTATCATAAACATATCATTATTTTGCTGTTTGTCATTGTATTTGAAACCAAAGTGTTTTTAGGGTATTTCATTAACACTGAAGTTCGTTTCGAGCAATTGATAAAAGCCAGAGCCATTCGAAAGGAAGACTATATGGCACGTGAATCTTACGACTCCTGGGATGATACGTTCGTTTCGCTCTGCGAAAAGTATCTCGATGAAGAGCCGCTTTATCCTTATGACCACCTTTGGAAGAAGGGGCTGTCTCCGAAGGATGCCTTCGAAAAATACCTGGATGATAATCCGGATTATGCAGAAAAATTCCAGGAAATCACAGGAAAACCGCACTGTTCAGCAAAATCAGTTCCTGAAAGTAAGGATTCTATCGAATCTGCGAAAAAAACTGAATCTGAAAAGCAAAAGGATCAGCTCGCAAAGCAACAACAGTTGCAGAATCCGGAAAAGGCGGTAAGCAAATACTGCCCGAATTGCGCACGAGTAATGGTAAAGAAAGGACCATGCAAGTGCGGTTACAGGCGTCCTTCCGCAAAATAATACAATTTGAAGAAACCGCAAGGGAGAGATACGAATATCAGCCGTTGATGCTTGCTTGAAAATATAGATTTTCGATGCAGGGAAAATCTTAACCGGGAAAGCTCACCGGCTATGGAGAAGTTTTAGATTCTGAGGTTTTCAGCCATGGAGCGGTGATTTCCATATATAAGATCGTGTGTTTTCCGGGTTCAATAAGGTATGCCATGTGGTCTACAATAGAATCAATAAGCAGAATTCCTCGACCACCTTTGCCCCACCCTTTGGCTACGGCAATACGACGAAAATATTCCGGATCGAACATCCGGCCTTGAAAATCTTCCACCTGGATCTGAAAAGATGATTCAATCATTTGACAGCTCAGGCTTATGGTATCTACACCAGCACTGATACCACCGTGTTCAATTGCATTGGTTAAGGCTTCATCTAAAACGAGGCGCATTTTTCTAATAAAATCTTCCGGAGCATTCTCTTTCCGCAGGACAGACATTAAAAAATCCTGGCCCACTGGAATACTGGCAAGATTTGTTGGTAGTTGCAGTCGATGTTTAAGAGGTTCTGGGCGAATGTCTTTCATCAGAGTTCAAAGACCACCGAAAATAGATTATTATTCAAATTAGGTTCAATGCTGATCCGTCCGTTGTGAGCATCAATTATATGCTTGGCGAGTGGGAGTTCTAAACCGAAATCGGTGGAGCGGAGAGATTCAAAATCTTCGAGTTGTTGACTGATGCTGAAAAATCTGCGGGCATCATCTTCAGAAACTGTGAAATCTGTCGGGTTCTGGATTCTGCAACGGAATCGTCCATTGTTTGGTTGCGATGTCTGAAAGACAATGAGAGAACCGGGTTCCGAATATGTGATTGCATTGCACAAAAGGATGGTCAGTAACTTGCGGATCCAGTCATCATCAGCAAAAATCTGTCCCTCTCCAAATTCTAAACGACAATCGAGAGCCTGGGATTTGGCGGCCATCACGAATTGATGCGAATTAATTACATCCGTTGCAATCTGATCAGGGTTCATGTCGACGCGCTGAATACGAAGAGGGCCGGCTTCCAGATCTGTGAATGCTACAAGTTTGTTCACCTGACGGTTAATTTCACGAACCAATTCCGTTTGCTCGGAAGAAGTATCTCGCGACTCAGCAGGTGTAAAGCCCTTCATTTTTTCAACTAAACCAGGAAGTCGGTGAATGATAAAACTTGCAATTTCAAGACTTCGACGGCTGCTGTCGCGTGCCTGAGTAATGTCACGAAGTTCGATCAGATATCCTTGCAGAAATCCCTGTGGATTTTTCAAGGGGTTAACATGTACCCAAAGAAAAAGCTTTTCCGGTTTCATGAGAATCAGAAAAAATGGATTTCGCTCTTGAGCCTGTTGACGAACTTTTTCCAACAGGAAACGTATTTTGCCGAGAACTCCAGGCTGAATTCCTTCTTTAGGATTCATTTTCAATTGATTCTGCGCCTGTTTATTGATATCGGTAACGCGAAAATCCGTATCAGTCAGTATGACCATGTCGGGATGATTATCGAGGGCAAAATCTATCAACTTTTCATTAGAACGACGAATGCGGTCAGTAAGAAGGATCAGGGTTCCCTGAGTGACCTCGCGATCGTTATAGAGCAGCTTTTGAAAATCACTTTCCTTGATTATGAAAAATGTGGATTGAATAAGAGTCTCTAATGTGGCAGATCGCGGCTGATTATCGATCAATGCCATATCGCCTATGACAGCCCCTTCGACCAGAGTGGCAATAACAACATTCACTCCAAGTCTATTTTTCTTGGAGATCGTTGCGCGACCGGATTTAAGTATATATAGGGTATCTCCGCGATCACCTTCGCGGAAAATTACAGAACGTGCGGGAAAAGTTGTTTCGCCGGTAATCGCCACCACTTTTTGTATTGCGGCATCACTAAAACCTTCTAAAAAAGGAACATTGCGAAGCCGTTTTGTAATGCTGGCTTCACTTTCCGTCGATGTCGTCAATGGTGTCGAAGGTCCAACCTGATCCACTTTTTATTCCATCACATTTGCCAAAAATGTCTACTCATTGGTAGATAATCGGCCGAATGACTGAGGATATTTCTACTTTGTCATTCTACAGCAAGAAAATAAAAAACGGAACACACACATTTATAATACTGGAGTCTGAATTTCTAATTAGAAAATTCAGCATAACTATTCCCATTTTTGCCAGTCTGGTTTTTCGGAATAGACCTCACGGTAATATTCATGATTTATTAGTTGCGAAGCAGCATCCTCATCGATAATGACGACTGCTTGTTCGTGAAACTGAAGAATACTGGCAGGACAGGAAGCTGAAACCGGACCTTCTATCATTTTTTGTGTGGCATCGGCCTTGCCACGGCCAAAAGCGAACAACAGGCAGCAACGCGCTGCCATGATTGTTTCCAGTCCCATGGTGATAACATGCATTGGCACCTTTTCTGCTTTGCCGAATACAGCCGCATTTGCCTTTCTGGTTTCCGTAGTAAGGGTTTTCAGCCGGGTCCTGGATCGCAGCGACGAGCTGGGTTCGTTGAATGCCAGATGACCATCTCCACCCAGACCGAGTATTTGCAGATCGATCCCTCCGGCTGTTTGGATACTGCGCTCATATTCAGCGCAGGCGGTCGGAATATCATCAGCATTTCCATTGGGGAGATGTGTGGCACAAGTGGCAATATCCACATGTCTAAACAAATTGTCTTCCATGTAAGTGCGATACGACCCTGGATGCCCTGGAGGAAGCCCAACATACTCGTCGAGATTGAATGTAACGGTCTGGCTAAAGCTCAAGCCCTCTTCCCGATGCATTCGTATCAATTCCTTGTAGATGGGCAAAGGAGTGGACCCGGTTGCCAGGCCGAGGACCATTTTTGTTTTTTTCCGCATGAAACGTGCAACTATTTTTGCTCCGAGCTTACAAGCCTGTTCCTGGTTATTTTTTATAATGACTTCCATGGCAGTTTTTACTCCCAATAACAAAAAAATTTCGCACCATTCTATCACCTCTCTCCCACGAATATTATTATCCGTGAGTTTTGGTTATTAAGATGGTGCGAAACCCGTATTATCTGGGATTGGATGACGTGATCAAGAGAGTCCGTGAGAGACGAATGCGATCAACTTACACGGACTGTTATTTGGCGAGGTTTTTGACTCTCTGTTTTTGGGAGGTTGACTGTAAGAACTCCATTCACGATAGAAGCAGCGATTTTTTCCCGATCGACAGCTTCGGACAATTCGAACTGGCGGAAAAAGCTTACAAACTCAAATTCCCGTTCGAAATTCAGCTCTCGATCCGGCTTTGTCATGTGTCCTTCGATGGTGAGAATATCATTTTCCACCTTGATGTTCAGATTTTCCTTGGGAACACCGGGCATATCAGCAACAACTGTCAGTCCGTCCTTGGTTTCATATATGTCAACCAGTGGCTGGACATATCGCTCTGGAGTGCGTGTCACCTCGCGACTCACTTCTGTTGAAGCTTCCTGCTGAATGTTGGGAATAGTTTTCTCTGGCATATTTTCGTTCCTCCTGGCGAAATTCAATGTGTGGTTATTGATATAGACTGCATTTGCAAGGCATCGTTACACTGCGGAATCGAATATTCCTTGTGTCGATAGGGTTTGAATGTGTTTTATTCAGATCTGGGAATATTGGGTCTCGAGTATGTTTTTTACACATGATTCAATCAGCCGAGTTTTATTTCGATCTGACGAGGTTTCGAAGCTTCTGCTTTGCCCATCGTGATATTTAGAATGCCATTCTTATATTCTGCAGAGACCTGGTCCGGATTGATTTCAACGGGAAGTTCAATGGTACGTATAAACTTTCCTGCCCCGCGTTCGGAACGATGATAATCTTCCGCAGAAATCTGGGATTTAACTTTTTCACCGCTCACAGTTAACGTATTCTTTACGATGCTGACATTTAGAGATCCTGGATCTACTCCTGGGGCTAGAGCTTCTACGTAGACATTAGTCTGGTCTTCTCCGACATTCTGCAGCGGAAAGTGTCGAGCAGATACACCGGGCAAAAATGCGAGTCTGGGAAGTCGGATACCATATTCTTTTGTTACATCACTCAACTGATTTTGCAGGGACTCCATTTCTTTGAACAACTTCCAGAAATTCATAATTTTACCTCCTTTGGGATTTTGAATACTTGAGGTCATTTCCTCTTGCCATTGTTTAAGCAAACATTGTGCCAAGTGCTGAAATGATGACTGTGTCTATTTTTATCTGTTTCAGCAACGTCGCGAGCTTCGCTTCTGCGACGTCGCGACGTCGCCTTCCCCATGCACCATATGCGCTTACTTAGGAATAGCTTGTCATCTCGAACGAATGTGAGAGCTCTCATAAATACAATATTTCTCCCTTCGGTCGAAATGACAAAAGTAGAATTTGGACGTTTAAGTAAGCGCATATGCCCCCATGCAGATGGGCAAATATCTCGTTTCAGGGAACATGGTTAACGGCGCCGTTAGAGCTTGTCGGAAAAGTATGGTTTTAAAGAATTTCGGTGTACAAATTCAAAAATATGTCTCTGAAAGGCGCTTATGAGTTTTCCGACAGGTTCGTTAGAATATTTTGTGAAATCGAACGTCAAATACGCAGGCCGGGAAAAGATTGTATTTCCGCTGTAAGTTGAGATTCATTCTCTGTTTCAGGTTCAAGTGCTTCTTTTTTCAGCCAGATTGGACAGAAAACATTATTCCGCAAAGCGACGAATGCTTCAACAACTTTCGGGTCGAATTGAGTCCCGCCACATCGGCGAATTTCCTCAGTTGCTTCAGCAAAAGTCAGCGGTTTGCGATACGGGCGACTGGAAGTGATTGCGTCGAAGGAGTCAGCAACCATTATTATTCTTGCCCCGAGCGGAATTTCAGCAGCTTTCAACCCGGAAGGATACCCGCGGCCATCAAATCTTTCATGGTGATGTTCAATTATTGAACAAACATTTTTCAGAAACTCAATAGAATTAAGAATGCCGGCACCAATGTGTGGATGAGATTTGATCGTTTCGAATTCATCATCCGTCAAGCGACCCGGTTTGAGGAGAATGCGTTCACTTATACCGATCTTGCCAACATCATGCAGTAAGGCGGCATGTCGGATCGTATCGACTTCTTCGCGATGCAATCCCATTGCTTGTGCAAGCGCGACAGAAAGCTCTGTAACGCGGCGTGAATGGCCGCTCGTATAGCTGTCCTTTGCATCAATTGCGGCCGCAAGAGCGCGGATAGTTTCGAGGTAGACGTTCAATAGATTATGATATAGGCGCGCATTTTCTATTGCCACTGAGGCTTGCGAGGAAAGTGTGTCGAGCAGGTCCAGGTTCTCTGGCAAGAATGGTCCCTTGCGCCCGAGTTCACGTTCACAGTTTATGACTCCAACGAGTTTGTCGCGATTCACCAGTGGAGCGGAAATCATTGTGAGTGGTTGCGCGGAATTAAGCACTCCGAGTTGCGTATAGAGGGGATCTTCGTGTGTGTTTATAACCCGTATAGGTCGACGAGTCTGAGCAGCCTGTCCGGCAATGCCTTCGCCAATTTTAAAACGTACTACACGAATCTCGGCTTCTTTGAATCCACGGAAAGCCTGGACATATAATTCTTGTTTTTCATCATCGAATAACATCAGTGTCGATCTGTCAGCATCAGTGATACGGGATGTCATGTCTATAAAGTAAGTCAACACTGAATCGAGGTCGAGCGATGAATTGATCGCCTTACCCAGTTCCTGGATCAAGCTCAGTTCAGCAACTTGCTGCTCTGTCCGTTCATACAGGTTGGCGTTTGCAATTGCCTGAGCGATCTGGCCGGAAATCCCGATCAGCAGATTAAGATCATCGTCGTCAAAGATACAACCTGAACGTTTATTGTTGACGTTGATTACACCAAGAAGATTTCTGTTGTGAATAATTGGAACAGAAAGGGCCGAACGTGTCTTATAATCCATGCGACCCGGATGGTGGATGAATCGCTCATCTTTGGCTATATCCTTGATAAGCACCGGTTGACGCATCTTGGCAACCCAGCCGGAAATCCCTTCCCCCATCGGAACATTGACCATTCCTACAAGTTTTTTCGGAACTCCTATGGCAGCATCAAGAGATAGATGATTTTTTACTGAGTCATACGCCATAAGTGAACAATTTTCCACGTCCATTACATCCTGGACCTGCTGGAGAATTGTTCCAAAAAGCTTTGCAAGATTCAAAGTGCGGGAAACCGACGAACTGACCTGATATAATGTGGTCAGGTAATCAAGTTTCCGTCGTGAATCGTCGAACAGTCGGCGATTTTCGAAATGTACCGTCAAAATGCGACCGATAGCTGTGAGCAGCCGTTCATCATCTTCCTGGAAAGAGGCTTCCTCGGACTTCTGATAGGCGGATAACACTCCAATTAAATGGTCGCCGGCAAGCAGGGGAACCGTCAGCGAAGAACGAGAAAACTGATCAAGAAGAGAATATCTGACGAATGAGGCTTCCGAAGTGGTATCCTGTATCAACAGTGGTTTCCGCTGTTGTGCAACCCATCCGTGAATGCCTTTCCCCATCGGAATGCGCAGTCCCCTGACCTCTTCTGATAATCCATGGGTCGCCATCATCGAAAGATCGTCGCGATCACTGTCATATGCCATGAGTGAGATGCCTTTGCAACTGAGTGCTTCAGCGACATCGACTAATACCGCAGGAATTAGAGCGGGTGCGCCATTGCCATCCAGCAGACGTTCTGAAATTGAAAACAGACGCGTTATTTCCCGAACCTTCTGATTTGAAACTGCAAGTAAGCGGGCATTCTCAAGAACCTTGGTCACCATGGACGCCAGAGTTCCGAGAGTGGCACAGTCTTCCTTGGAAAACGCATTTATTTCCGACGAATCGACGGCGATAACTCCGATAAGTTTTTCCCCGACAAGCAATGGAACCGCCATTTCAGAGTAGATTGTTTCCGGGGTTTCAATGTATCGTGGCTCAAGAAGAACATTGGGTACAATGAGTGATTCATGATTACGAGCAACCCAGCCAGTAATGCCCTGGCCAATAGGAACGCGAATTTTTTTAACTTCCTGGGGGTATTTGCCCCGAGCAACGGCAACTTCGAGATATCGCTTACTTTCTTTTTTCAGAAGTAATGCTCCGCATGTGGCTCCGGTTATGTCGATGGCTATATCCATCAGAAAATCCAGGAGGCGGTTGAATTCCAGCTTGGAATTCATAATGTCTGACGCTTCTTCGAGCACCGAGAGAATTTTCTCCTTACGGCGCAGTGCTTCTCGTTCCCCGGTAATCTCTACTTGTTGTGAGAAAAACTGTTCGATCAACTCTGCAGCGGCAAGTATCTGTTCATTTGTAAGACGAATTTTATCTGCAACATCAGCAGAAGCGGCAATTTTTGAGTGAAGACCGATTTTGTTTTCGCGACGAGATTTTTTTTCCTCGCGCCCGTGTGATTTGGTTGCATGAGAAGTTGGCTCTGTCGGGGCTTCTATGTTTTGCACAACGTCAGCTTTACTACACATTATTTGTGATGAAACTATTTCTGATCCGGGTTTGGTTGCCTCAGCAGGAAAATAGGGTCCCAAAAGTACTATGCCGTATAGATTACCGCGCCAGCTTAATCTGACAACACGAATCAGCGCACCATCGGTTCGTGTTATGAGATCGCGTCCGGCAAGTCGCTCGAGATCGAGAATTTCATCTTTTGCGCCGAACAATTCGACAGGATCACCAAATATGGCTTCGCCTCGGTCGTTGAACGGCACGACAGTCAGCCCCGTAAACAGACGCATTCGTGCCAGAAAGCTTTTCAAAAGCTCCCGTTCAATTATTTCTTCAAGATAGATTCGTTTAACCAAGATGCCTCATCGTCTTTGAAAAGATGGTAACGATAGCCTCGAAAACCGGGGCCAGAGGAAAGACACGCCCGCCGCGAACGACATGCACTCGCAGCGGCGGGGGAAACGCTAACCGACCCGCCATCCCGAATTCAGCACCGGGGCGGGCACACGCCTCAGATCAGTGGATCTCGACCAGTGATGATCGGCCGCCGACCTTGTCAGCAACGGTTTCACTGCATTTCGGATCTGTGATCCAGTCGGTGTGATTGATTACCAACTTGTACTCATGCCGACCGGGCTTGAGATTAACAGTCAGCTTCCAAACGCCATTTTCCAACGTCATGGAGCTCTTGTCTTTGTTCCAGTCATTAAAATCGCCCACTACAGCAACGTGGGTGGCCTTAGGATCAGTATACTCGAAGGTAAATGGCTTTTCTGCCCCAGTTACAACAGAAGCCGCAGATGGGGTGGGGCTGGTAGCCTCTTTATTCTTCTCATCCTTCTTATCGTTCTCAGCTTCTTCGTTTTCCCACTCTTCATCTTCCTCGAAGCTATGTTCGCGACCAATGATATATCCAATACCAAAAGCGCTGGCAAGAACGAAAATCTTCCACAAGAACCGCAAAAACCTGAACATGGTTTCACACCTCCTGGTGAGTTTAGATATTTATAACCCGAAGCTGAGCATACTGCAAGAGTAATGTCTTCTTTCCGACTTTAGAAAATTCGATATGGACTCTAAAATCAGCCAGTGATGCGCCATCCACTGCTATCACTCTGCCTGGTCCAAAAATAACGTGAAAGACCTTCACGCCGACATGAATATTTGCCATTGTTCCCTGGATCCCATTTTGAACCACTTCAGCCGTAACCGATTGTCTCGATGGTCCCGAAAATAAACCGGCGTATGGTTTCTCTTTTAATGACTCTGTTGATTTTGCCGAAAAGGCAACGGCGTTTCCGTTAAATCCCTGTAATGATCGAGGAGATGACGAATCTCCGCAGGAAGGAGCTGTTCGATTAAAATTGTTGGACAGCGGCATTGGAGGCTTTTCCCTGTCGAACAAATCTCGTGGGACCTCGTGAATAAATCTGGAAATTGGATTAAATCCCCATTGACCAAATATCATGCGTCTACGTGCGGCCGATAGATAAAGCCTTTTCATAGCACGTGTCATGCCAACGTATGCGAGACGCCGCTCCTCTTCGAGTTTTTCGGGCTCGTCCTTCGAGGAGTGATGAGGAAATACTCCCTCTTCAAGGCCCATGATGAACACGTTCGGGAATTCCAGTCCTTTGGCGTTGTGCATTGTCAGCAGATGTACGCGTTCAACGCGTTCATCGAGATCGTCAGCTTCGGCGTGGAGAGCGGCTTGCTCCAGATAACCGGCAAGTGTAATCTCCGGATTTGTTTCTTCCTGGAGCCTCATGTCGGAGAGAAGACTGTCGACGTTGGATATACGTTCCTCCGCTTTTTCCTCGTCTGTCTGACGCAGGAAGTGCAAATATTCAGTGCGATCAATTACGGACTGGGCAACGGCGAATATGCCACCCTCTCCAGCAAGTTCGCGTAAATCAAGCATGAGTCGATAGAATGGAGCCAGCTTTCCAGGTTTTTGTCCCGTGGCGCGGGATGCCAAGGCTTCCCAGAGGGGGCCTTCTTCGGTCAGACGAGATACCGTAGTATCGCCGATTCCACGTGTCGGGACATTGATAATGCGACGCAGAGAGATGTGATCGCGCGGATTTACCAGGACACGCAGGTAGGCGAGCACATCTTTTACCTCTTTTCGCCCAAAAAATTTTGTGCCACCAGTCATTTCATATGGAATCTGTTTTCGCACTAAAGCTTGCTCTATTGCACGGGATTGGCTGTTCATGCGAAACAACACGGCCATACTGCCGAGGGGAAGTTGTTCGTCGACATGGAGACGTTCTATTTCGTTCGACACCCTATCTGCTTCTCCACGATCATCATCAGCATAGATAAAAGTTATCGGGGCGCCACCCTTCATTTCACTCCAAAGTTGTTTTTTTCTGGGGCCGGAATTTTTTGCTATGACGCTGCTTGCCGCATCGAGAATACGTTGAGTGGATCTATAATTCTGGTCAAGTACGACAACACGAGCGCCAGGAAAATCTTTTTCAAACTCGATGATGTTCCGAATGCTTGCTCCACGCCAACCATAAATTGACTGGTCTTCGTCTCCGACCACGCAGAGGTTCCCGCTTTGACGCGAAAGCAGGGAGATCAGTTTATACTGTGCAAAATTGGTGTCCTGATATTCGTCAACAAAAAAATGTTTGTAACGGCGTTGCATATTTTCAAGCAAATCCAGATTTTCTGAAAGCAAACGCCATGTCATAAAAAGCAGATCATCGAAATCCATTGCACCAGCCGCGAAAATATTTTTCTGATATGTTTCGTAGACTGATTTGATCAGCTCCTTTTCCTTGCCGGGCGGTTGGTAATCAGTCGGTGAAATCAAATCATTTTTTGCAATCGAAATGCAGTTGAGAAGAAATGATGGGGAGAATTTCTTTCCATCGATATCCAGCTCCGCTATGACCTGTTTCATAAGACGTTCTTGATCATCAGCATCGTAGATGGTGAATTCATGAGGGTATCCGAGGTGATTGCACCATCTACGCAATGTCATGGCACAGAAAGAATGAAATGTCGTCAAAGTTATCGCTGAACCGACGCCTGGCATCAGCATTTCTACACGCTCACGCATCTCGCGAGCAGCTTTATTGGTAAATGTCACGCCAAGAATAGAGTTCGCCGATGCTCCCTGCTCGATGAGATGCGCGACCCGAATAGTCAGTGTCTTGGTTTTCCCCGAACCGGCGCCTGCGACGATAAGCAATGGCCCGGAAAGGATTTCGACGGCTTCTCGCTGACGCGGGTTAAGTGTTGCAACAGCCTGAACGACGGAAGATCGGGGGGCGGACGCAATCACACGACATCCCGCTTTAGTGATGGAGCAGTTGAGATCTGCCCGGAGTAGGACATAACGACCCAGTCGCCAGCGATGTAATTATGTATTCCCTCAGTCTTAAGATCGTATAGAGGATTATCCCAGGATTCAACGGTGATACTTGTCACTGTGTCCTCCTCTATGCTGCGTCCGCCAGCGACAGACACGGTCATGCCAAGCTTCACGTGAGACGCGGGGAGAATGTAGAAGGGAGCTTTCTTGGTTAACTGAATTTTTTTAATGATTTCGAGATTATCCAGGGCTGCGAGGGTCTTGACAAAAAGTTGTGCTTCTTCAAATTCTTCGCGTGCGACTTCCAGATGCCATAGACCGCGATTGTTCATCCGTCGCTTGAAGGCTTTATGCTCACCACGATTCAGTTCGATGGCTGAGTCGATTCGTATCAGATGAGCATAACCCGGACAATTACCAGCTTTTTCGGCTGCACCGAAAACAATGAATTGAACAGCATTGCTTGCCGTGGGCGCATTTTTATTCAGTTTTACGGTAATATGTGGATATTCTTCAAACATCAGCGAGTCCAGCAGCAACTGATGCGCACGTGACGGGGTGTCAATGCGGTTGAATAATTCGCGCAAAAGTTCGTCCGGTAATTCGGCTGTCGCATGCTGCCCTGTGAACGGGACATCGGGCAACCCATATTTGCATGACGCATAACGCGCCAGGAAAACAGCTTTCGGGAGACTTTCGGTTCCTTCTATGATCCAGATTCGATCAACTATCTCAGAAGCATCATTTTCAACGAGTTTCGTGCTTTGCAGCGCAAAAACATCGCGCAACAAATCCTGGCTCATTCCTACGCGAAACCCCATAGTAGAGCGTTCCATCAAGTACAGATAATACAGCCGGCTCATGGGATCGAATTTACAAAAACAAAGCTGCTCAGGACTACAACGGAGAGTGTGACCTCTCGAGGTTTTCATCGAGAGAATGGAGCCATTCGAATCGTGAGTGACAAAAACATCGGCAATTCTTGCGGATCCGATTTCACCCCAGCCCGTGGCTGCTGTAACAAGACCATTTTCCCGCCATTCCTTAATCGGCTTACCACCACCAGCTCCGCGAACTATTACGTCGCCGACTATCATAGCAGGAAGACTCTAAGACATTGCATGACTTTCATCCGCCGATTATACATCGCATCGTCCTCAACAGTTATAAGATAGTATAAATTCATATTGATGCGGGCGCAAATGTACAGGCAATCCTTCTTCTTCGCGTTTGCGATGGATCCAGGTTTCGATCAGATGTTTAGTGAAAACGCCACCCTCAAGCAGGAACTGGTGATCGGCATGAAGCGCATCCAACGCTTCAAACAGTGATGTCGGCAGTATACCGATCTTTTTTCGCTCGCTCTCCGGCAGTTCGTATAAATTGCCATCGATAGGGCCCACACGCTCTTGTTTCGGATCAAGCTCGCGTTTTACCCCATCGATTCCTGCCATTATCATGGATGCAAACATCAGGTATGGGTTGGCGGTCGCATCGCCTGCGCGATATTCGAAACGTTTGTCTTCGGCATTTTTAACATAGCCGGGAATGCGAATTGCTGCCGAGCGGTTCGATTCGGCAAAAACTATCGAGACGGGAGCTTCGTATCCAGGCACCAGGCGTTTGTAAGAGTTCGTCGAAGGGTTTGCGAATGCGGACAGGGCACGCGCATGAACCAGCATCCCCGTTATAAAGTGAATAGCCGTCTTGCTCATCCCGGCATACCCAGTCGGATCGGCAAATGCATTTCGCTTTTTATCCAGGAGCTTGAAATGCACGTGAAAGCCACTCCCGGGGGCGCCGAACATGGGTTTGGGCATGAATGTCGCTGTCAGTCCGTCGCGAATAGCTAGATTCTTCGTTGCATATTTTATTGCCAAGGTCTTATCGGCCATGCGGCGAGGAGTGTCGAATTCAGTCTCGATTTCCAGTTGCCCTGGTCCGCCGACTTCATGATGATGATATTTGACTCCGATGCCCATTTTGAACAAAATCTCGGTCAGGCGAGTCCGGTAGTCGGCATGGCGGTCCTCCGGGCGGCCCCCGTGATATCCGCCTTTGAGTGGCATCTGATAGCCACAATTATTCTGTTCCATGTTTCCGGTATTCCAGTTAGCGGCGTGGGAATTGATGGAAAAACCGCTTTTTTCCATGCGATCTTCGAACGACACGTTATCAAAAAGATAAAATTCGTATTCCGGCCCAAGCAGCATGGTTTCGCCTATTCCAAGCTTTTTCAGATAATCTTCAGCCTTGTCGCACACATAGCGCGGATCCTGTTCAAAGCGTGGCTCGTCTAAATCAGTGGAATGGATGTTGCAGATGAAAGAAAGCGTTGGATGTTCACAGAATGGATCGATAAAGCCCGTGGTGATATCCGGCAAAATAATCATGTCCGATTTATCGATCTTTTTAAAACCATAGCTGGAGCCATCGAAGCCAAAGCCTTCATTCAGGACCGACTCGTCGACGCATCTTGCAGGTATGGTGAGATGTCGCCAGCGTCCGAAGAGATCACAGCATTTGAGATCGACAGCAATGATCTCGTTTTTCTTGATGAACCCTATCACTTCTTTTACGGATTTGAACATGTTGATGTAATTCACCTCTTTGCTGTGATCAATGACCATTAATAAGCAGAAAGTCGCGAAACAAGGATACCTGATGCCGAGACTGGCGGCAACACACGCATAGGTATTTGTAGTTATTATACCAATCCCAGAAAATTCGTGTGTAAGTGGTGCCCAGGGACGATACGGTGGATCGCCAGTGGAGTGCGCACAAACATTTTGGGATTGATATTATACCCATATTTTGATTTCACCCGGAACGATAAAAAAGAGTCATCAGAGGCAGTTTCGCAAAGTAAGGAATTAGCCAATCTCCGATTACTTGGGTTCCGTTGTTTCCTCTTCGAATGTCTTCGTGATAATATAAGCCATCTCGGGGAAAATTGGGGGCAGGTTAACGCATGAAGATTATCGCGGGCTCCGATCATGCGGGTTTTGCTTTGAAAAAGCGTTTATTGGGGCGTATAAAAGAGTTGGGGCATGAGACGCTCGACCTCGGAACCGATCGCACAGATTCTTGTGATTATCCGGATTTCGCTCATGCTGTTGCGCGTCGTATCATTGCCGAAACCGGCACGCTCGGTCTCCTGATATGTGGTTCAGGAATTGGAATGTCTATCGCGGCCAACCGACATCCTGGCGCAAGGGCCGCGCTCTGTCATACCGCTCTTGAAGCGCGACTTTCGCGGCAGCACAACGATGCCAATATACTTGTACTCGGTGGACGCATTCTTGGCGAGGAAGCCGCGATAGATACTCTGGAAACCTTTCTCTCTACAGCATTTATGGGCGGTCGTCATGCGAACAGGGTCAAAAAGATTGAATCAGATGTGGGGCTTTCGCATGACTTCACACATGTGATGACTCATTCCCCGATCGATCCAATCGTAAAAATTCCTTAGGAGGCTTTGATGAGCAGCGTTACCGTTATCGATCATCCGCTGGTCAAGCATAAGATCACCTTCTTGCGTTCAAAATTTACCGATGTCCACATGTTTCGGGAACTGATGCAGGAATTGTCCATGTTTTTGGCCTATGAGGCCACGCGAAGCATTCCTGTAGAGGAAACATATTGTGAAACGCCGTTGACCAAGACTACCGGATACATGATCTCCAGTCAGCTGATTGCGCTCGTGCCAATTCTGCGTGCCGGCTTGGGCATGGTCGAGGGATTGCTCAAATTCATGCCTATGGCAAAAGTCGGGCATATCGGGCTATATCGTGATCACGAGACACTCCAGCCGGTAAAATATTATTGCAAGCTTCCACATCATATCGAAAACATGGATGTATTCATTCTTGATCCGATGCTTGCCACCGGAGGCTCGGTTTCCGAAGCCATAAAAATAGTGAAAGAAATCGGTGCAAGGCGTATTTGCTTTCTATGTATAGTTTCATGCCCGGAGGGTGTGAAATATTTACAGGAAGCACACCCCGACGTCGATATCTTCACATGCGTGATAGACGAGCGGCTGAACGAACATGGATACATTATGCCCGGGCTGGGCGATGCCGGAGACCGGCTGTATGGTACGAAATAGAACAGATGGAATGCCTGCTGCGAAGCAAAAATTGAACCGCGAATGGGCTCAAATTCATTCGAAATCAGAAAGGTGAAATGTCGTGAAGGCGACTAAATCAGTGAAGACCGCGAAGCTCACTCACGCAAAAAAAGCGTCCAAGGCTTCCGTGAAAAAAATCGTTGAGGAAAACAAACCTATCCTACGCATGGGACGGGCGGCACGACTGACGGTTGCGTCTTCGCGTCAGCCCGTAACTTCTATACCGCCCACCGCCGATCCCGGAATTCCAATCCCAGGGATCAAGCGTCCGTCCTGGGAAACGTATTTTATGCGTATCGCCCGACTCGTCGCGACCCGGTCTACCTGCCTGCGTCGCCGCGTCGGGGCTGTCATTGTACGCGAGAACCGCATTCTGGCTACAGGATATAATGGTGCTCCCAGTACGTTGCGTCACTGCTTCGAGATACCTGGCGGCTGTTTACGCGAAGCCCGGGGAATTCCGTCAGGAGAGCGTCAGGAATTATGTCGTGGTTTGCATGCCGAGCAAAATGCGATTCTCCAGGCCGCCGCGTTCGGTGTTTCTCTCAAGGGAGGCGTCGTATACTGTACGCATCAACCATGTGTTACTTGCGCAAAGATGTTGTTAAACGCGGGCATAGAGAAAGTCGTATTTCTGGGTGCTTACCCGGACACGCTTGCTCTGGAAATGCTAAAAGAAGGCAAAATTCAGATGGAAAGAATTCAACTCGAGGAAGATCATGTCACGGATCCTGATTGAAGGCGGAAATTCTCTCGCTGGTACCGTTTGCGTCGGCGGAGCCAAAAATGCTGCTTTGCCTATCATGGCTGGCTGCATACTCGGCGAAGGTCCAATCATTCTTTCTAATATTCCGTATCTCAACGATGTCGGCACTATGCAAAAGGTGCTCGAAGCGCTTGGGGTGAAGAGTCGTCGCCTTGAAAATGGTGACATGGAGCTGGCTTCGCCAGGTGGCTGCAACGAAGAAGCGCCATATGATCTTGTGAAGACGATGCGTGCCAGTTTTTTTGTCATGGGGCCGTTGCTGGCCAGACTGAAGCGTGCCCGCATACCTCTTCCCGGGGGATGTGCCATCGGAGTAAGGCCTGTTAACATTCATCTCAAGGGTTTCGAGGCGCTTGGAGCGCGTGTTTCTCTTGAGGCTGGTTGTGCTGTCGCAATGGCCGACCGTCTCATCGGTGCTCCAATCATGCTGGATTTCCCCTCAGTCGGCGCTACAGAAAATCTCATGATGGCGGCAGTTCTCGCCGAAGGCACGACGACAATCGAAAATGCAGCCTGTGAACCAGAGATAACTGACCTCGGTAATTTTTTGAACGCTATGGGCGCGAGCGTTTCAGGCATGGGAACTCCAACGATTACGATCAATGGTGTTCAGAAACTTCATTCGGCAAAATACAGCATAATACCGGATCGCATAGAAGCCGGCACGTTTATGGTCCTCGGAGCACTGTTCAAGGGACCGATCATAGTTGATAATTGTATCCCGGCACATTTACAGGCTGTCGTTGCTAAACTTCAGGAAATGGGAGCCGATGTTCAGTGTGAAGAATCACGAGCGATCGTGCGCGGCCCGGAGCGCCTGAAACCCGTGGAAATAAAGACGCTTCCATTTCCCGGCTTCCCAACGGACATGCAGGCGCAATTAATGGTAGCAATGTGTCTTGCTGGTGGCACTTCGGTTATAACCGAGACGGTTTTTGAAAATCGTTTTATGCATGTGGCTGAACTGGTTCGCATGGGAGCGAACCTCAGTATTCGCGATCGAACGGTTGTGGTTACGGGCGTGGAAAAATTCATCGGTGCTCCCGTGAATGCCACCGATTTACGTGCGGGTGCGGCCATGGTGCTCGCCGGGCTCTGTGCCGAAGGAAAAACCGAAGTTGGAAACATTCATCACATAGACAGGGGTTATGAAAACCTGGTTGGGCGATTGCGCTTGCTCGGCGCTCGTATCGACCGTCTCGAAGAAGAAAACCATTGACAAATCAGCCGTAGGAGAATGAGGCAGCATGAGCAATGCCGAGATCAACCGGTTCGCCCGGATTGAAAAAGGACTCTTCAGTCGCGATCGCGAAGAGAAGCTTCTTTCGATCGCAGCGATGGGAATTTTGCGTGTACATGAACACGCAGAGCTACTTGTCGATTTGCTGTCATCGCCTGATGGCGATGTGGTCAACGCAGTCATAGATGCGATGGGTAGTATCGGAAACCCTCGCTCAGTCAAACATCTTCTATCATTTGTCCTTGGTGAAGACCCGCAATATGTCGAGAGGGCCCTTCAGGCTCTGCAGAGATTCGATGCTAAAGCCTTATTGGAACCAATTATAAAGGT
The DNA here is from genome assembly GCA_015233155.1 of Candidatus Rifleibacteriota bacterium. Taxonomy (GTDB): domain Bacteria; phylum Muiribacteriota; class Ozemobacteria; order Ozemobacterales; family Ozemobacteraceae; genus JADFYG01. Next base: position 121,773 of record JADFYG010000002.1, on the reverse strand, counting down.
ATCCGGTTCTGATCGACCTCCCGCGCTTCGTCGTCGTTTGCTGGCCTTAATTGCGGGAGTAAAAGAGGCTCGCGTGGTTGCCGCGATGAATGAGGTTCTTGGTCAGACCCAGGATGGGGGTCTGCTTGTCGAAGCAATAGGCTATTTTGTCAGATTTCCCGCCTCCGACCGGCACACGGTCCTAAAGATGCTATCTGGAAACGGACAATGGGAAGTGGCGATGGCGGCCAATTTGGCTTTGTCGCGTCTTGGAGACGAGGGGGCGCATTCCCAGCTCAAGCGTTTGGCTAAATCGCCGGCACATCCTATTCGTCTCGCCATCCTCACCGGTCTGAACCGCTTGCCTATGATCCAGGATCGGGATTTGTATGAACTTTTTTTGCGTGATGCTCATCCGCAGATTCGCGCGCTTTCTCTGGAGGGTCTTAGTCTCTTTAATGTTGCCGAGCGGTGCAATCTTTTCATGGATCTATTGTCGAAGGAGCGCGAGGAAGGGGTGCGTATTCAGCTTTTAGAACTCGCTGCCCGGGAGAAAGCGTTGCACCTGTATCCGGAATTCGTAAAACTCCTCAATTTGCCGCAGGAAAAACATAAACGGTTGGGACGTCGTGCTATTGTCGACATGGGGCCGGTGATTCTTGATCGTATCATCAGCGAATTACCGAAACTTTCTCTGATTGTAAAAGAACAAATGCTTCTTATTCTCGGAGAAATAGGGACTGATGTTGTCCTTCCTGTTCTGGAAGAATTTTGTGTCGCCAGAGAGCGCTGGCTTCGACTGAATGCGATTGAAGCGTTGGCGCGTATGGGCGCAAAATCGTATGTGGCGAAGCTGATAGAGTTACTGGCCAATGAAAAGGATGTGTGGGTTCTGGCTACATTGCTTTCCGCAATTGCCCGCCTGAGCACTGGCGAATCGGCACATCTTTTCACTCGTTTCGTTGATCATCAGGATGCACGCGTGCGTGCCAATGCTATAGAGGGTGTCGCCCGACTCGGCGGTTCCGGGGTTAAGAAGACTCTTGAGGCTCATCTTCGCGATGCCAACGATCGTGTTCGCGTGAATGCCGCGATTGCCATGTGGCGACTGGGTGATCGCAGTGTGGTGACCACACTTGGAGCGATGACCGGCGAATCGCTAAAGTGGGTGCGCGCTTCGGCGGCCTTTGCATTAGGTGAGATTGGTGATCGCGAATCGGTTACGGTATTGCTTGAATTGCTGGCTGACAAGGAAGATGTCGTCTATCGAAACGCCATTGACGCACTTGGGAAAATTGCTGATGTGAGATCGCTGATTCCGCTTTTACAGGAGCGCCAGACAGGGCGTTTACCACGGGAGGAAATCGACCGGGTTTTGGATTGTTTCTCCTCGCATCTTATGCATAAGACTGCTACTGCATCGTGAGCGTGCTATTTTTCCGGCGTTCAATTCTTCATTGTATTTGCAGATCTTAACGTCAATAAAAGGGCGAAAACATCCGATAGTCTCTTGAAATAGGTCATTTCAGGAGGCGCATGCAAGCCGATTTGCTTAACCAGCATTTGGCATATCTGGCCGTTGATCGCGGTCTGAGGCCGAAATCTTTGGAAGCATATCGTCATGATCTCGAGGATTTCCTCGTGTTTCTTGACGAGCGTGGCCGCCGCGCCGATGAAACTTCCGTTGAAGGTCCGCTGGTCATGTTTATAGTCACGCTGCATGAACGCGGTTTGTCGCCCCGTTCAATTGCCCGAAAAGCTTCTGCTATACGTGGTTTTTACAGGTTCCTGATGCGCGAGGGGCGACTAAAAGAGGATCCCAGCAGAGTCATTGAGCGTCCCAAGCCAGGCCGGCCGCTTCCCAAAGTGCTTTCTCCGGAGGAAATCGAGCGTATGCTTGTCGCTTCCACCGGTGAATCGCCCCTTCATTTACGTGATCACGCGATTTTGGAAACACTGTATGGAACAGGCGTTCGTGAATCCGAATTGATCGATTTGCAGATTGGAAGCATTCATCGCGAGGCCGAGTTTATCAACGTGATTGGGAAGGGAGGGCGCGAACGTATCATTCCAATCGGAACATATGCTTTGGAGTCAATCGATATATATCTTTTGCATGGACGTCCGAAACTGATTACCGACGTCACAGTGCGCACGCTTTTTCTGAATCCAATGGGAAAGGCCCTTTCGCGGATGGGTGTTTGGAAAATAGTGCGTAAATACGCTGTGGCTGCAGGTATAGCTCGCTCAGTATCACCGCATACTCTTCGCCATTCATGTGCCACACATATGCTTGAAGGTGGTGCGGATATAATCGCGGTTCAGGAAATGCTGGGCCATGTTGACGTCTCAACTACGCAAATTTACACACATCTTACGGGGCAGGATCTTAAGCGAATTCACAGTCGGGCGCATCCACGCGGAAAATGAAGCATTTCCTGCGTGTTCGAATCGCCGACTCTCAAAGAGGAACTAATACTCCTCGCGCGCCTGTATGGGGGGCTTGCTGCAGTTGCATATTAATCATGCTGCTATTGCTGGTCGCAAGTGGCGCGCCTGCGTATTGCGCTAAGGTTTCTACTGATACTGGATCGAAATCTGAACTGACATCGATTCCATGCATTTCTCCCACTCTTTTGGAGAAACTCGATCGATTACGTAAATTTCTCGATAAGATTTCTTCTGAATCGGCATCTATTACAAATCCTGCATGTAAAAAAACGAGTACGCGAATATCAATAAAAGCATTAAAACGTAAAGGCATTTCTACAAAAAACGCATCCGGGTCTTCAAAAATATCGAAGGCGGAAAAGCCCGGAGCAAAGAACGGCACAGTTTACATGGTAAAACACGCAGGATTGATTGCAAGCTCAGCTTTTACTATTAATCGTAGAACTTCGATGGCAGTCACGAGTATCGCCAAGACACGCGGAGCACCGTCGAAGAAGATTCCGATGCTGAACTCTATTATTGCCGGCAAACCGATATCAGCAGCCACTTCGACATCCAGACTAAAATCTATAATCATACCCACCGACAATAGATCCTTGTTAAACAAACCTGTAATGGGAATTCCAAATAATCAGCGTAATCAAACTGTTACAGCATCCGCTTCAAAGCGCATTTCTGAAATGGTTGCTTCCGGATCACTGGAATTACCTCCTTCGAAAATGCCAGTGGACTCGGAAATCCAACCGGAAGAACGGAAGCTCAATATTTCCGGCAGCAAGACGTTCGCAATGAAAAAAGCCGACGTGAAAGGTGACATAGGCCATTTTTCCACGGAAAACTATGATTGTATTCCCGGCTTTCATCTTGATCAGAGCTTGCATATCGAGATCGACGGGAACATCAATCGCAATACCAAGGTTAATGCCGTTCTTGATGACAAAGAAGATCAGGATCGTCGTTTCACCGTTTTCATCAATGGGCCGATCTGGGATTTCACGATCGGCGATTTTCCACTCACGCTCAAGGACACCGAGTTTGTTTTGAATAACAAGGAAGTGCGCGGTATTCTCGCTCAGGGAGCAATAAACAAACATTGGAAAACGGTCCTGCTGTTTTCGCAGTCGAAAGGAGTTGCGCGGCGTGAACAATTTCGCGGAGCAGGACAGCAGCAGGAGTTTCGATTGCTCGGAAAACCAGTGGTGCAAAATTCCGAGCGTGCCAGCATAGACGGAAAAGCATTAGTTCGTGGAACTGATTATTTGATTGATTATGAGGAAGGCATCATGAAATTGCAGCCTCATCTTTTACCGGTAGAGGCGACTTCCTGGATTGTTATCGAATATGAGGTAACGGATCAGAAGCTTGCTTTCAAGCGAAATCTGTATGGAGGGCGAATCGTATACGAACGAAACGAAGCCAATCGCGTTGGGATGACAATTTTGCGCGAACTCGATGCGACGGTTCCCAAGGGTGGTGAAACGGCAACGGCCACGGCCCGCCCCATGGATCATGTCATCGCAGGATTTGATGGTCAGTGGCGGCTGAACAAGACATTCAGTCTGTCCGGGGAATATTCTCGATCGAAGTATGATCCTAATGCGCTCAGTGAAGAGACCCCCGCGGACCGTGCTTTCACGGATTCGGCATCCCGACTGGAAATCAAAGCAAAGAACGAGCGCCTTGACGGGGAACTCGGTATTCGCCAGGTTGGAAAAGATTTCAAGCTTATCGGCCGCGAAGGCGGAGTGACAGAGCTTGGAGAGCGCGGCCTTGTGAGCGATATTCGAAAAGAAACTGGGCGTTTCAACTACGCGATTCGGCCGACGGTTTCTTTGTTCGGGGGCCTTGAACAATCTAAAACGAACATGTCGCATGATCCGACGCTTTCCAGGATCGATTTTGCTGCAAGAAATGGCGGCGTAACCTGGAAATACAAACATGGGTCACAGGTCGAGGGGCGTCTTGAACAACAGATAGACCGTGAGAACAAGGATACTCCGCTAACGAATCGTGATAAACAATTCGGTGCATTTGTGTGGGATCATGAATTTGGAAAAATTGCCGCGCAGACTAAGCTGGAAAGAACGACATATCTGGATAGTGTGAATTTGGCGTCCGGTTCGCGTGTTTTGCAGTTGGTTACTTCGATAAACTCTGCGGAGAAGAAGCGTTTTGCATGGTCGACCGGGTATTCACGACTCAATCTTGAAGATGATTATACACCGGGCAAATTGCGATCGACGATCAACAATTACACGGTCGATATGAACTTTGATCCCAATCGTGTATTCAATGCTAGAGGTATTTTTCAGTGGCGCAACGAACATGATTTTCTGGTGAAGACCGATCAAAATGATGAGGTTGCTGATTCCAGATTCAGATATCAGCCGACTTCGGATTTTACTACGCAGCTCAAATACAAGGTTGAGAATACGACCAAGATCGTTCGTGATCCATCAATTGACCCGGCAAAGTATGTGAGGCCTCCAAGTCTGCCAGTTACTCCACAGGATGCGGTGGAAGTCGTGGGCAGATTCGAGAATCCGGTACGAAAAGAAACTACAAATTTTACGACGAATTATCGTCTTGGTGAGCGTGTAGAAACATATTTCGACTGGAAATGTCGTGATCTTATAGACCGCTCGACCAGAGATTTGTTGTCACACAATGATCGACGGAGTTATGAATTCAAATATGTTCCGGTCAAACAGATTCGTATTACGATGGATTACGAAAATGGAGTGGCGAGATCGTTGAATTTTGCTTCTCAGACTGCTTCTATTTCAGCTATTGTAACATCGGTTGCAACACCAACTGCAATAGCTGTCGCCTCTTTTACACCGAAGACCGAACTGCTTGATACGTTAAAACGGATTGAAATTCGTAACGAATTCTATGAAGGATATATCGTTACCGGACGCTGGGAAGATCATGATGAAAATGATGTGTATCTCAGCGACAATAGCAAGCATACTGTCAGCAGGATTGCCGAATTTAATCGGGTTTTTTCGCGTGCCGCCACTCTTGAATTAGGTGTTCAGCGTAACGTCATAGATCAAAAAATGCCGAGTAAGGAATGGCAGGAAAATGCCGCATTTGTTTTGACTCCCTCGGCAAAAAATCAGCGGTATAAGCTATTTATCATGCATAAATCGATTGAATCCGTGAAACCTGAAACACATATCGAGGGGGGATTGAATTTTTCTCAATTCATCGGTACAGATAGCATAATCGATGGAGAGGTAAAAAAAGTGAAATCAACCGGTGGTCTCACCGGTGCCGGATATGAGGCCACCATAGCGAATGCCAAGATGGTTATTACATTTTGACAGTGGCCTGGAGGCAATAAAGAAATTTCTCTTTGAAAAGATAGCCGGATTTTCTTCATGCTAACTGGCAATGGGGCCATCTGTTTTTGCTCCTCTGAAAAAATAAATAAAATATGTGTTGACAACTTCCCCGTCGAATGATAGATTAGCTGTGTTGAGTGACTGGTCCTTTGACAAGCGAATTGGTGGCCGAAAGTTTTGATCTTCCGAGCTCCGGTAAGGCGCGGGAATCGAGTGCCGCAGATGGTTGATTATCGGTTGGTGACAATCGATGTAGACCTGAAGGGAAGCAATGACCTAAGTGCTCTCTGCGTTCTAATCGTGAAGATCTGTTACAAAAGGCAAAAACTTCAAGAGGGGATGTCCTCTCGTCACAAGCGAGAAGACAATCCGGATGATTGCAGAAGAACCCTGTAGGGGATAGTAACCTCACGAGGGGGAGGGGCAACCCAGGGCGATCCCGGAGCAATACCCTGAAGAAGCGGAAGGCCAGGAGAGTTGTTGTCGCGCACGATGGGTGAAACTGTTGTGCGAACGAAACGCTTTGAAACGGGCATAAAACTTCAAGGTCGACCGAACCCCAGGATGGCAGCCAGTAATTTGAAAGAGTTACCAGGGGCCGCGACTGCGCGAGATTTGCAGATGGTGAAAGCCGCTGTGTTGATAGATGACTAGGGGTCATCTGCGCAATCGAGGAAGGAAGTCATGGAGGGGCGGAAACGGCGAAGAAGTCAGGCACTGGATGACAGTGACCGATCGTTTTAAGGTTATACTCTGAAGGCCCGGACCCTACGAGTGCCGGCGAGATGGGATAAGCTCGTCAGTCATGTCGGATGATGGTACCTGCTGAGAGGTGGACAAAACCTGCGAGCGGGGAGCGGCGAGATGGGAGTCTCGTTTGTCTCGTCCAGTGATGATGGCGCTGAAAGGGAATGAAACCTAAGAAGGTGCTGGGGTCCCAACCTGGTGCCGAAGAAAGGGTAAACCCTGAAGTCGGCTGAAGTTCAAAAAGGGATAGAGTATGTTCGGGAAACCGTCATGCGGCGGTTGTGTCGAGTGCCTTGAGGGTGTTGAAACATCAAAGGCTTGGCGTAACCAAATATGCGTCATAGCATAACCGTGGTAAAACCTTAGAGAACAAGAAACGACACGAGGGATTTCGTTCAGGCAGTAATGTTTGTTCGTTACTTTTCTTCGTATATGACCTTCAGTAAGGCAAACCAATTCGCTGACTAATGACTTCCGGTCACTCAACTCTTTTTAGACGATTGGCGCCCCTTTCCGGGGCGCTTTTCGCGTTCATCCATCTTTTTTTTTACCAATCAAGAATTACGCTCGTGCTCCCCGGCCGATCCACGCATCGTCCCTGAGCATCGTATGCACGTAGTTAGTTGTTCAAGGGTATTTCCCAGGGCATATAATTCTCGACCGGTAGGGCAGCGACCGCCGGGCGCGCCGCGTTTTTTTGCCACGAGCTCAAGCTATTCAGCGACGAAGAATTAAATATCCTTGGCAAATTCCTGTGACACATTGCGGTATTCAGGAATTGTGGTAACTTGTGTCTATGACTTCTTCTATCTCTGCCACAATAGCTTTAATACGCATGAAAATGCGCCTTTTCTGGAATGGATTGCGTTCATGGCGCTGGTTTTATTCAACTCCATTGATAGTTTTGCTGGTTGTATTTCTATGTTTTGTTATCGGGCAGGGAATAGGAGGAATCTTTCAATCTGCTTCCATGGTTATTCCGCAAGAATTGGTCATAACCGCCCTCGCATTGATGCTGGTTTATGGTGTAATCCTGGTTTTCATAAGTGATCTCCTGATGGGGTATACCCTCAACCTTGGGCAGATGAGTACAGATCATGAATATCTCTGTACTCTTCCCATATCTCCAAGCGCGCTTCTTATATGTAAGCTTTTTGAGCGGCTCTCCGTTGACTGGGCCGCACCCGTAATTCTGCTCGGTGGCATGCTTGGAATGATTATGCGTGAGGGCTTTTCATTGCAGGGTCTTTTTATCGGAACGCTTCTCTATAGCCAGATAGAACTACTGATAGGTCTGTTTGTAACCCTTCTGACTGTCGCATTCGGTCGTTTCTTCCGTCCGACTACGCTCCGGAATTTACTCGCGTTTCTGAGCTATTTTGGTGTCATCGTGGGCCTTGGTCACGGTGTTTGGTTTTCCTCTATTAACGAACAAATTATTCCAATGCTCATAAGAGTGTGGGCGAATCTTGAACCATGGCTTAGATTCCCGCTTAAACCCGCTCGAATGCTGGCGGAGACTCTTATGGATGGTGACTTTGGTCGATCTTTCTGGCATTGGCAGTGTTTCTGGTCTGCATGTTTCATACTTGGTATCTGTTTTTTTAATGCTATGGCCAGGGCTCAGTGGCTGACATGGGTTAATTCCGGAATATCTGCTCCGGCATCGGCTAATACATTTCGCCTATATGGCCTGATTCGAAAAGAGTCGTTGCTGCTTCGCAATGATATGCATTTACTACTGAACGCATTGTTGCTGCCATTGACCATAATTTTTGCTGAAATATATGTATTGAAAGATGTTTTTTCGCTTTCTCAGACATCCAATGTCATGAATGCAATGGCGGCCGCTGTAATCTATTTTTGCATGTTTGGTCCTGTGAATGCTGTCGGCTCTGAGGGAAAGGGCGTGTCAATTATCGAAACACTTCCTATCGAACCCGGTCGGATCATCGGACAGAAGACCATCTTTTGGGGAACCATAGCTTTGATTTTCTTTGTGCCGGCTGCCCTGGGAATCGGATGGTATCTGGGGCTGAATATTGCCGATCGTGTGACACTTGTAGTCTGGATTGCCGTGTTTATTATCAGCTGTGTCTGGGCTGCTGTTTCCACATCGGCGATTTTCCCGGACTATGATGCAAAAGTTCTCCAGATGCGTTCATCCCTGACCGGGAAAATTTTCGCCTGCATGATCATGTTTGTATGCTTGCCCACAAAAGAAGCTTCTCCATCAGCCGTTTTCGCTTTTTTGGTTTTTATGTCATTGGCACTTACACTTCATTATCGTGCTTGTGAGGTCTTTTCTATACGCAACGATCCTGATGCTGGAACTGAGCCGATGTTCAGACTGATTGATGCCGCATTGCCACTGGCGTGCGCACTGGGTATCCAAGTCGTTGTCGGATCTGTTTTTCACTGGGTTCTTTATAAGGCCGTTTTTTCCTTCTGGCCATGGTTGTTTGCCTCTGTTCCCGTTCTTCTGGTTCTGGCCCGTTCGTTGTTGCTGAATGTTCGGCGACGTTTTTTTTCACCCATTACTGCCCTCGGATGTCGTCTGCCATCGATCGGTCTGTTTATCGGTGCATTGTTTACAGGTCTTGTTGCGGGGTATTTAGGTCGACAATATCTTCTTTTGATTCCGACATTGGGATTCGATCCCTTCGTTTCAAATGTGGACGTTTGGAATTGGCTGGCTGGTTTTTTCGGTGGCTCATTGGCGACAGGCGTGTTTTTTGCTGCACTATGTATGGTTGCATCCGTGATTGAAGAAGTATTTTTTCGCGGTTTTCTCGATCAGGCCCTGCGAGCGCAAGGGTTCACCGGATCAGTAGGTCTGCTTCTAAATGGAGCCTGTTCTGCTCTTCTTCATCCAATACTTCTTTTACCGCCGGTGTTTATTCTCAGCGTTTTTTGTACCTGGATGTTTCGGATTACTGGAAGTTTGTTTCCCGGAATGATATGCTTTTTGACGTTTAATGGAATCACGCTTTGGACACTTCTCATGCAACAATAATATGTGTTTGAGCACCAAGGAAAAGAGATAAAGTGATGCGTTTTGCACAATATTATATTTGTTCCGCACTTATGAATCGCCTTTCAAGGCGCCTTATATTTGTAGTTCTTCTGGTTTTGATTGTGATTGAAAATATCGCCTGGGGGCAATCTTCAATATTGGAGTCAGGCAGCTCGTTTAAGTCTGCATCTATTGCATCTTCCTGTATGTCACATTTCCCGATGTCTGATGTGCAGAATATGGATAATGCTCAGGCATCGGCGACCTGGTTCTGGGATGTAATTCTGACGTCAGGAAAGGCTGTTCCAATAGCTTCAGGTCTTCCCTCTGAAGTCGGAACGGCAAGCCTCGCCTGGTTTCCGGAAGTTGACGCTTCCGGCAGGCGTTTGGGTTGGGTTCTTTCGCTTGGGGACTCCGGAGAAAATCTGTTGATTGATACTTCTATTCAGCATGGACCACAGCCTTTCGAGTTTTTCGGTTGGCAATTCGCTCCGATTAAGGATGGAACGTTTGGCCTCAAGCGTTTCTGGAAGCTACCCACGGGGACTTTGCGTGTATTGATACTGGATTATTCTGTTGAAAATGAAATTCTCGTATCTCTTCGAGTTCGCGTGGAATGGTTTCCCGCAAAAAAATAAACAATATATTTCCTGCTGAAAAAAATCCTTGCCAAAGGGATGAATTCGCATACTTTCTCACCTTGTATTTCCTATTCTTTTGGAGGTGTGCATTATGCGGACATGGCGTCTCACTACAATGGCAGTGTTTTTCATAAGATTGTCCATGGTTATCTTTGCACAGGGTTTTACTGGCCCAGGATCTGATTCGGGGGGCTTCTATCCTCACGCATCTCCCGCGACGGGAGCAGGTCTCGATTACGGGTCCACCCAGTTCAACTCTGTACCTGGACGCTATGATCGCAATGGTGATGGTCGTATTGATTTAATTATTGTGGATCGAAATGGTGACGGTATCGGTGATTATTGGGCGACTGATCGTGATTTTGATGGACTTACAGACGACTATCAGTATGATCGTAACTTCGATGGTAAAGTTGACCAGTGGGAATATGATGCGGATCACGATGGTGTTCCGGAAAAAATTTACATCGATACCGATGGCAATGGGAAGGCCGACCTGTTTGCTGAATTGAATCCGTTGACAAAAACATACTCCTGGTATGGTAATTTGGAATCGGTGGCGGCCGCAGGGGGCTCGACATTCGGGCCTCTCACGATAAAGCCGGTCAGGAAACTAGCTCGTGGAAAAGCCGCAAATTCCATGTAGCCATTAATCAGAATTATATATCGACCAATTGGACTTTTTTATTCTGTTCCGAGTCTCGGTCGGTATCTTGTGTTGTGTCCTCATTTATTCGGCCAGTCACAATGTGTATTGATATTTTTTGTTGACGCCTCCCGGGGTACGGTTCGTATAATGAAGGGAAAACCGTCCCTCTGGAGGTTGCCGTGTGTAGCAATTTTTTGCACAAAAAGATTGTCTGGATGCTTCTGATCACATTCGTTTCTCAGGTGGCATTTGCCGAGGTTGTTCCGGGCGCCACGCAAACGAACATGAATCGTCAGGCAGTCAGTTCAGAAGTTGTTCCAAGTGGAAGTCAGCAACCTTCCGGCACTTCTAGTTCAAGTGGCGAAGTCGTGCCAAATAGTCAGGTTAAGGGAGAGGTTGCTCCGAATGGCCCACGGTCTCCGGGTGCCGGCTCCGGTATTACAAAAACGCCAGTCGTTTCAGCGTTTGTCGGCGAGGCTGTCGTAGGCGTCTCCATGTTACTTGCCTATGGCCCTCAGATTATTGCTCTTGCAGCCACAGTGGCGGCAATCGCCGCATCTATTTCCATTCTCACGAATACGAGCAAACAGTCACTTGAAATGGTGAGATCGATCGGTACAAAACTTCAAGACATGCTGAAGTTACTGCTCGGACCAATTGCAGTGAGTTCCGGAACAACCAAAGAAGGAGTCGAAGGACTCAGTGCGCAGCTTTTGAAAGTTACCAAGTTTGTTACTAACAGTGTTTCCACACCAGTCGGGCAAGTTCAGAGCGAGGTCGATCACACGCTGGCAATGTCGCGTGATCTTGAAGTCATGACGATGCGTGGACGATCCATGGCCGAATCGATGAAGAATATGTCTGCCGAAACCCAGGCCGACCTGAAAAAAAATGTAGCAGGTGGCGCAGTGCAGCTGTTTCGCGATGGAGCTAACAAGGTCGCGTCCGTCATGGGGAACCAGGCCGATATTACTGTGGGTGCATTAAATCAGGCAAATGAAAATGCGCACCTGACGACATCACAACTTGAAGCCCTCAAAAATCGTATCGACGGAGCAGTCGCGACTTCCGGAAAGCAGGGTAATGAAGTTTCATTATATGATATTGGACTTTCAGGCGCCGAAGTCAGCAAGCAACTAATTGAAGCGCGAAAACACATGGTTGATTCACGCAATATTTTGACCAATGCGGATAAATCAGCAGGTGAACTTCCCAACGAAATTCTTAAATTGTTGAACGGGGTTAAAGGAGATCTGGAGACATTTGCTGCTGCAAACGGCGTAGATGCTTCCGCTATCGCCCGCACCATGAAAGATCCCCACATCACGGGAAAAACTGGACCAGCAGGCCCCGGAATCTCTGTGACGGGCACAAAGGGGGATCAGGGCAAAAATGGGAAATCCGCAACACGACTTTCCGATGAAATAAGTTTTATGGTTGAAGAAATGGCGCGCTTAAATGAAAAGGCAGAACGGCAAATAGATGCTTCAACGAATGGAGCGGACGTTGCTTCCAATTCAGTTTCCGATTCAAGTTCCAGGAATGAGTCAGCAAAATTCGAAAGCCATTCGGAAACTTCTCGCGATCGCTTGTATCAGAACAAGGTCATGGCTTACAAGGCGTTTGTCGGCGTCATGACTCGCAACCCGGGTGACAAGGCGGCTGTCGAAGTTGCGCGTACCGCTTATGAGTCTGCTGACAGAAAATATCGCGAGGTTGAATCAAAACACTGAGTTGAAGTTAATGGATATGATGCTAAAATGAAAAAAAATATTATGAGCAACTTGCAGAATTATGTGGCACTCATGAGTGAATATGCATCGTCCATTTGCAGGGGCGGGTTTGAAACCCGTCCCTGCATGATGTTTTGTGAATAGTGCAAGTATCTGTTATGGTAAGAATTTCGGAGGTTTCGGTATGAAGCGGATGCAAGCCTGGTTATTATATAAAAACGCATTGAATTTTGTCGTTGCTGGTACGGCGCGTCGCGCCCCTGCGCCGAAATTTCATACGTCAATTGAACAAATTTCAATGCCTCTTTGCATATTATTAGTTCTGGTGTTTTTGTGTAACACGGTTTCAGTTGCGTTCGCTTCATCTGGATTTGAAATTACGAACGAGGGTATGCGCTACGTTGTGCGCGATGCTGGTGGTGCCATTGTTCAGCAGACAAAACCGATTTTTGATGCGCCGACTGGTGCATACGTAGTGAAAGATAATGCAAATAAGATTATTGCCCGCCAGGAGCTTTTGCCTGAGGCCGACATGTCTCAGATCAAGATCGTGGCCCCATTGCAGGGAGACTCACACTCGGTCACTGCAAAGGATTTCCTTGGCAAGGATGTGCCGGTTCTTCGCGAGTTGCCCTCGACGGATACACGTTATCAGCAACTGAAAGGCTACATTGACGCGGATTCAGGCTTGAGAAATGTTCTTGCAATGCAGCTCGAGGCCAGAAATATGAAAGTCGAGCGTTTGCAACAGGAAATCGGTGCAAGCGGACATGATGCACAGCTTACCACATGGCTAACAAACGATCTCAAGAAGCCGATTTATCTGGAGGTTGGTGATTCAGGCCCGATATATCACGATGCGCGTGGTTTCGTCCTGGCAGAACAGGCATCGAATGGCCATGTCGATTACCGTGACAATGCTTGTGCTAACCGTCTGGTTATTCCGCCAAACAGCGAAGTGTTTCAGGGGGGAATGAAGGATTCCGCCGCGGCTTCTGTTATAGCTCATGAGGCTGGCCACATGATCATGGATCAGGTGTATGAGACTCCGAATTATCCCAAGACGAACTATGCTGGTCCGCACTCGAAAGATTCTGTAACGGATGAGGGTTTCGCGATATCGGAGGGCTGGGCCGAAGCGTTAGAAACTATTTCAAACAAAGATCGTCTGAACAATGCATCTTCATGGCGTGTTCAGAGTCAAAAGAACATTGCCGACAACAAATATATTTTCAAGAATCAGGGTGTGCTTGATGGCGTTCAGGATGGCATTCTCAAAAATGGTTCGCAACAGCTTTCCACTGAAGGCGTAAATGCCACACTTTTTTATAATATGCTTAAAGACAGTAGTGTTCAAGCTCCATATGAGAAGGTTTTGCATGTGTTTGAACAAACAAAACCACAGACATATCGTGATTTTCTGAAGAACTACATGGATCAATATCCAGAAGATCGCTCAAACGTCATTCGGCAGTTTTTGGAAACCACCAAATATACTACGGTAGATTCCGGCGCCATAGCTAAATACAAGTCCCTCTTCGATGCTGAGCAAGCATTCAAAACGGCGTCTCCGGATCAGCCGGAGTTATATGCGCGCCTGCAGGGGGAGTATCAGGCAAAACTAAATGATTACAACCAGTATAAAGAACAATTATACAAACAGGCAGTGGTTGATGGAAATATTGACAAGGCTATAGGTGGTGGCTCCGGAGGTGAAGCGGCAGTCGCGACCCGGTATTCTGACGAGACAAATAGTCGCTTTCGGCAGGTGAAGTTGTCGGAAACCATTCTCAAAGGGCAAAAGGCCTTGGCCGTCGGTGGTCAGCGAGCCATTGACTCTATAAAACAGTCGTTCAGCGTTAAGAATGTTGCCATTACAGCTGGAACATCGATAGCCATGAATCTTGCATCTCAGCTCATGTCGGGGCAAAAGGTCAGTCTGAAAGAGGCTGGGAAAGCGGTCGCCTCCCTGGCATTCGTCGGAAACGTCGTTGGTTCCACAATGGGGGCTGCGATGGGTCATGCCATTGCCCCGCTAATCCAGACATTTGTGCCGATTCCAATTGTGGGCACCATCGCCGGAGCGTTACTACCGACATTGGCCTCGATAGCTGGCGGACAGTTCGGAAGCAATATCGGTGCCAGGATGAGTTTCAAGGACGCCCTCAAGAATCTGGACCCTGTTGCAATTGCGGGTCAGACTGTCGGATCGACAATTGGGATGATGTTGGGAGCTATGATTCCTATACCAGTCCTTGGACCTATGTTGGGCGGGATGATTGGTGGTATTCTTGGCGAAAAGGTGTTCAAAGGGATTGCAAAATTATTCAATTTCAGCGGGAAAAACGCAAAAGAGATGCCCGTTGCATCGCCAGTCATTCCGAAAGGTGATATGACAAGCCAGTGTGTGCAAACGTCGCCTTCTCTGAAAGTATCCGGTCAGGTCCATGGCAGTGATCCATTGACCCAGCGTATTGATCCTTCCATTGATCGTATTCCATACGGAGAAATGAACCCGAATCTGCGATCGGTCAAAGATGAGTATGAAAAAGCTTATCTGGCCTATGTTAATGCTATCGGGGACGGCAATTCCGGTGGTGCTCAGTCAAAACTTAATGAGTTCATAAGTATTCGTGAGCGCTATCGTCGTGCTCTCGGAGCTTATATCAAATAATTCATGTTCTTTGAGTGAGTGAAGTTTCATACACCTTATACGGTCGTGGGCATACGCGCTTACTTAAGTCTCAAAATTCTATTTTTGTCATTTCGACTGAAGGGAGAAATCTTGTATTTATGAGATCTCTCACATTCGTTCGATATGACAAGCTATTCCTAAGTAAGCGCTTATGCCGGTCGTGGGAGTTCGCTCCAGAACACTATTTATAGGGTCTTCCAGTATTTAATGCCGTCTTCACCGTCAGGGTAATATGTAGGCAGCGATGTCTCGACATGATATCCGCTTTTTTCAAAAAGGGTACGTGACGCCTTGTTAGAGCATCTGACCTCGGCACATGACCGTTTCATGCCTGCAGCACGGAAGGAATCTTCCATGATGCCGAGAAGGTGCGTTGCAAGGCCAAGCCCGCGCATGGATGGGTCCACAGATATTTTATAAATACGTCCGGACGGGTTTCGACTGTAATGGCGCACCAGACCGAGTACGTTTGCGGTTACCCTATTGTCTGGTCCATGTACAACGAGTGCAATACACGTATTCGATTTCAACAGCGTGCGCAAACGTCGAGGTGAAAATACGTCCTCGGACGCGTAACAGCGTTGCTCAAGTTCATGGATGGGGATAACATCCTGAAGAGTGGCTTTGCAAAAAGCTGGATAATTCACGGCGGCGATTATACTCGAAGCCACATCCGGTCGGCAACGCGTTTGTATTCCTTTCAATAATTTTCTGACGGTTGTCTTGAAGAATGCTAGCCCTGTAAATGTTTTTCGAGAGCAGCGCGGTCCAGATCGAGGGATTTCAGCAATCGATACAGGGTCGCTTTATGAATACCCAGAAGCATTGCGGTGCGTGTCATGTTGCCGCCGGCTTCACAAAATGCCCGTCTTATAGTAGCTACGTCAAGTATCGGTTTATCGACGACAGGTTTTAAAGGGGGGGGCAGTGCGGCAGCAAAAGATGCCCGCGAATCTGCCTGAACCGGGGAGTAAGAGCCGCCAACTGATGAAGTCCGTATTCCTTCCTCGTCGGTATGTCCACCCATACCGAGTGGGATTGCCGGACGGTATGGAAGTACCGTTACATTCGGATTGTATGCGCGGGATGTCCCTACGCTTACGCGCTCTTCATACCATTCCCGAAGTGATCGCAAACCTATCACATCTGTGCTGTTTTCTGCAAAAAGACGCTCCATGAGATTGCGTAGTTCGCGAACATTTCCGGGCCACTGATACTGACGCAACAGATGCAACGCCTCCGGAGTAAGACAGATGACACTACGATCGTATTTTCGGTTTAGAACACCAATGAAATGATTGACCAATAGTGAAAGATCTTCCACGCGTTCACGCAAAGGTGGGATCGAAATATGCAGCGCCCCTATGCGATAAAATAGATCTGCTCTGAAAGAACGCTGTGCAACTTCATATTCAAGATTGCGATTAGTTGCTGCGACCAAACGTACATCTATCTTGACAGATTGTTCGGCGCCGACGCGGTCTATCATTTCTGTCTCTATCACGCGTAACAATTTTGTTTGAAATGAAGCTGGTAAATCTCCGATCTCGTCCAGAAACAGTGTGCCGCTATGGGCACGTTCGAAACGTCCCTTGTGCATGCGAAGTGCGCCAGTGAAAGAACCCTTTTCATGGCCGAAGAATTCACTTTCGAAAAGCGCTTCAGTGATTGCTGAACAATTGACCGCCTCGAAGGGGCCGGATGCGCGTCGGCTAACATAATGAAGTGCCCGGGCAACACCTTCCTTCCCGGCGCCGGTTTCTCCGGTAATCAGCACGGGAGCGGTTATTACACCATACATACGGATTTTGTTGAATACACGTTTTATGGCTTCAGACGCACCGACGATACCGTGAAACGATGGTATTGCAGGCCTGTCATTTAACCTTGCATGTTGAGTGCTCTCTGCTTCAACATCCTGCTGTGTGATAAAAACCTTGGCTCCGCTTCTACCGTCGGGAAGTTCGATCGGAATCGCGGAAAGCTGCAGGTTGTGGCTGTTGCCGTTCGGATCGATAAACATCGTCTGATACTCGGAAACAGGTTTTTTGTACAGGTTCACTGAACGCGCGAGCTCTGCTACTCCAGGCAAAAGTGGCTCCAGGATAGCTGCGGCTTTACCACCAATAATGGATTCCCGAGTCTTTCCCAGCGATTCAGCCAGCCATGCCGGTATTTCCTCGACGATGAGTTCGGAATTGCGATCAATCAGTATAAGCTCCTGGGCAATTGGCAACAGCAACGGCGAAGTTGGCGTGTAAGAAGATTCGTTCACTAATCAACCTCTTTGCGAGCTTTTTGCCGGTGTCCTGTCGAATTTTGCGGTATGCTTGCCGAAGAACCGGGGATGGGGAGTTCTGCTGCCAGAAACAACGCATTCAATTCTTGCGGAGTCAGAATACGACATTCGCCTGATGCCATTCCACCAAGACGTATCGGGCCGAAACGAACGCGATGCAAACGAGTTACACGACGGTAAAGCGCCTCGAACATTCGTTTTATCTGACGTTTTCTGCCTTCACGAAGCACGACCCGGTATTTACTTGCTCCGATTACTTCAATACGACATGGTGCGGTAGGGCCGTCGTCGAGTATGAGCCCTCCGGCGAAATGTTGTCGTTCAGATTCACTTAGAAAGCCACCGGATATTTCGATTTCATACTCTTTTTCGACTTTGTATCTGGGATGCAGTAATCGGTTCGATAATTCTCCGTGATCTGTGGCCAGTAACAATCCAGTTGCATCAAGATCAAGTCTGCCGATTGGGAACAGCCGTCGTTCTTTTGGGAACAGGAATTCACTCACCGTGGGGCGGTCATGTGTGTCAGCGAGGGTTGATACTACTCCGATTGGTTTGTTCAGCGCGACAACCAGACGTCCTTCTTCGATGATGTAATCGGGGGGAGCGATGGCTGTTCCGTCAATCTCAATGAGAGCGACGTCCGGATCGATTTTTTGTCCCAGATCAACTATTTTGCCGTCAACTTTTACTCGCCCCTGGGATATCCAAAGTTCGATAGTGCGCCGCGAGGCAAGACCCCAACTTGCCAGTAACTTTTGAAGTCGAATCTGTTCCATTGTCAGTTAGAATGGAGACTTGCTCCGGTAGCCGTTATGCTGAATTTCATCAAGCGCCCGTATGGCGAGTCGCGATAATTTCCCTCGCGAAAAAACGGTTCGCTTATCCCTGGAATGCGCTGAAGGGATGGAAATAACTCGCTGAAAATACGACCGCTTTTCGCGGTTACGCCTCGAATCTGAATTTGTCCTTCCATGGAAACGTCGAGCTCATGAAGGCTGATACTTTTTGCGAGAGAATCATCGGGAACATTCCATGGGAATCGTGTCCCTACAAGCTCCTGAATCATCTGGAAAAAACGTCCCGCGCCTGGAAAACTCTTGTGAGAAATTGTGATAATAGCCTCGGAGTCAGCGGGTGGCTCACATCGCAAGGAGAAACTCGTCAAAGTGCGCTTGTCATTCGGAGAAAGTCCTGAAATGAGCTTGGGAAGCATGTTGACAGGTATCCGAACATGATATCTGGTTGATTCACCCAGTGGAATTCGTTCTATTAAGTTGCCTGCCGAGAACAAATTCTTTTCATCCGAATTCAGGGTGCTGCCTGATGTTCCGGAAAGATTGTCCGGGGCGAGCTTCTTTATGAATACGACCCGCACACGGCCTTCACCGACATTTCCATCATCGGCAGTTCCTCCGGAAATCGCTTTCGAGTCCAATAAATTCATCCCGATTGAATTTGCGGTTTCCGACAAGCTTATCTTTTGTTCCTGAGAATGCTCGGCCGGATGTGTGTTTTGTCGACCCAGGATATCTTTTGCTTCACTTTCCCGCATTTCAGCGGAGATTGTCATACGAGCTGGTGTCCAGGAAAATTTCATGTTTTCCCGAACTGATTCCGGCCAGGATGCAACAAGAACTTTGCGTATTTCATCAACGGGAAACGCCGTGAGTGTGCGTTCAACTGGAACCATCCGCAAAAACAGAGAAAAAGACCAGCGACCAGCATCCGTGGGAGTGGCATCAATCAAAGTTATTTCCCACCGCTCGCTATTTTTACTGAAAAACGCCACCAGCGAATCAATATCGGCCGGAGCTGCCGTCAGGATGGTCTTTATAATGACTGCATCGCCTGGAGCCTTTTCAATCGAAAGTTCCCGAGTATCGGCAATTTTACCAAGTTCGCGAAATTGAGTGATAAGCTCGTCGGTCTTAGGACAAGTGGAATCGACGCAGAGATCAAGGTTATACAGAGCGCTGCCAGAGAACGAGCTTCGCGAAATAGTTCGAGAGCGATTCGGCAGGTCGCCGAGCGATGCCAGGGTGGCGAATTCATCAAGTGAATGCGCAACTACTTGAAAACTCGTCTGTTTTCCATTTTCCCATGAAATGGCGAACAGTTGTATTCCGCTGGCTATTACCGATTCTCCGCCGAAAAAAGGAAGATTGCCGAGCGGTCGAACAATTTCATCGATTGACGCGGGATGCGCCACTCCTCCGGCCGCTTTGATCATCAGATCAAACGAGAATTCGATGAATTTTTCGCTCCCAGGTCCGCGTGAACGAGCGTTCAGTTGTTTTATAACAGGCGTCCAGTTTTTCTGAATACTCGAGTAAAATTTTCGGAATGCATCGAACCCGTTGCCGAAAAGCACTACTTTGAAAGAAAGGTCCGAATTTTTTTCAGTATCGGTGTTGGCGCCGGATATCAGGGTGCAACGGAATACCTCTAGATCGTTCGCTCCGGCAAGATTCATGACATCGGTCATAACACCCGCTGAACCTGCAAGATTCGAAAAAGCAGTTCTTTGTCCGCTGGGATCGCCCCCCTCGGGCGTCTCAATTTCGTTTACTTGCCCATATACGGGGGAAAAAACACAAACGAGGCCAAGCAACAAAACAAATAGTACACCTGTCGCTGCATGCATTGGAAAAAACCTCATATTTCCCCCCATATGCGCTTTCTTAAGCCTCCAAATTCTACTTTTGTCAGTTCGACCGAAGGGAGAAATCTTGTATTTATGAGATCTCTCACATTCGCTCGAGATGACAAGCTATTCCTAAGTAAGCGCATATGCCCCCCCCTTTTATATGGCATCCATACTGGTGTTCCGGTTCAAGCAAATATGGGATAACATTTCGCCTTTTGTTTGGCAGTTCTACCTACGATGCTCAGATAACTGCAGGGAACTCAACAATCACGAGAGTATTTTTTCCTGGAGTACTGTTGATAGAAATTGCTCCACCAGCTTGTTCAATCAACTTTTTTACCACAGCCAGGCCTAGTCCCAGTGTTTTTCGACCGATTGGCGTAAATGGAACGAACAGCTTTGCCTGCGCTTCGGTTGGAATGCCATGACCATTGTCGAACAAAGCCATTTCAACGCGCCCTTTTGAGTTCGGTTTTAAACGAGTCATAAGCTTTATTTCTCCGCCCTTGGGCATAGACATCAGCGCATTTACCACAATGTTGGCAGCGATCTGTCGAAATATCTCCGGATCTATGACAATAGGAGGCAGATTGGCGGAAAGATTTTTGGTTACCTTCAAACCCTGCCCGATAGACGCATTGTTCGAAAGTATTCTGGAAAGAATCACAAAATTTTTGAGTGTTCCTAGAATCTCCCGTTCGATAAGATCATTGACTGATGATTTCACGGGCTTGAAGAGTGTGTTGGAAAAGTGGCTGACCATATTTTTCAGATTGAAGTCCATCTTCTGGCCTTGTGCATGAATTGTCGGGAGCAGCTTGGCAATATCTTTGCCTGTGAGACCTGCAACAATTTGCGCCTGCATTTGAGCCAGTGGATCTGTGATATTTGCTTTCAGAGTCTCATTTTCAATGGTTATCATTGGCCCTGTATCGCCGGCAAGCTTTGCCAGCGTGGAGCGAAACGCCTTCATCTCAGTGGTAATCGTATCAAATCCTATGGTCGACAATGCTCCCGCACCACTCGCTGTCGCAATGGAAGTGTCAGCTATCGAAACTATTTTTGCACCGGATGGTTTTTTTTCAGGTTTGCTGTCGTCCCCGCCGCCATCCATTGTTGCGCGCACCACTTCTTCAATTGTAGTACGCTTGGTTAATAATTTGTATAGCCCGGATTCCCGCAGCGTGACCATGCCATCTGCAATCGCCTGACGACGCATGTCTTCAGGGCTACCCTTTTTCTCAACGATGCTACGAAACTCTCCGGACATGGCAAGAACTTCGTATATGCCCTGTCGCCCCTTATAACCGCTTGAATCACACTCCTGGCACCCGGCTCCCTTGGCAAATACGAGATTGCCGATATCCATATCCGTCAGTCGAAGTTTCTTCATCAACTTTTCATCAATCCCGAGAGTTTTCAGCTGATCAATCGTCGGTTTGTATTCTGTGTAGCATGATTTGCATATTTTGCGTACCAATCGCTGTGCCTCGACAACGCGCAGTGATGTAGTAAGGGCAAAGGGCTCGATTCCCATGTTCAAAAGACGACTGACCGTCGATGGGGCGTCGTTAGTATGCAACGTCGAAATGACCAGGTGGCCAGTCATGGCGGCTTTTACTGCAATGCTGGCTGTCTCGAAATCGCGAATTTCCCCGATCATTATTATGTTCGGGTCCTGGCGTAAAAAAGATCGCAGAGCGGCTGCGAAATCAAGGCCGATGTCAGCATGACACTGGACCTGGTTTATCCCCATCAGGTTGTATTCGACTGGATCTTCCGCGGTCATTATGTTCACGCCCGGATTGTTCAATAGAAATAACGAGGAATACAAAGTTGTTGTTTTGCCTGACCCAGTGGGCCCGGTGACGAGAACGATGCCGTTGGGTTGCTTTACACCGCTCATAAAAAGGTCGAGTACATGTGGCTCGAAACCAAGATCGGCCAGGTTGACCTTTAGATTCCCCTGATCCAGCAAACGCATACAGACCTTTTCACCCCATGCTACTGGCACAATGGATACGCGAAGGTCGATTTTCTTTTCGCCCATCGACATTTTTATGCGTCCGTCCTGAGGCTTGCGCGTCTCTGCGATATCAAGGTTTGACATGACTTTTATGCGGCTGACAATGCCCGGAGTCGCCGCTTTGTTTGGGGTCATGTACAATTTCATCACGCCGTCCTTGCGGAAGCGAATACGCAATTCATTTTCGAATGGTTCGATATGAATATCGGAAACACCCGTTTGAGCTGCTTGCGAGATAAACAGGTTAACCAGCTTGATAATTGGCGCCGCGTCTTCGCCGAGGTCTCCCAGGTCGTCAACCACATCGACCATATTGTTTCCAATCTTGTCGCCAAGCGCATCAATGCTCTCACCATAAAGTTTGTCAAGCGCCGAAATAATTGCGATTTCTGAGCTGACAACCGGTGATATGCGCAAGCCTGTCATCATTTCTATGTGGTCGATCGTGATAATGTCGGTTGGGTCCGTCATTGCAACGACAATGCGATTTTCTTCCTTTTTGACCGGGCACAGAATTTGATCATAACAAAGTTTCTTCGGCAAAAGGGTGGCCAATATCGGGTCGACAAGGCTTTCTTCCAGATCGATGAACGGAATATCGAACTGACGGGACAATGCAACAGAAAGCTGTTTGTTTGTAAGCAATCCTTTTTTGACGAGATACGCGCCAAGGCGCAGTTTGTCTTTCTTCGACTCGTCGA
Organism: Candidatus Rifleibacteriota bacterium; assembly: GCA_015233155.1. Lineage (GTDB taxonomy): Bacteria > Muiribacteriota > Ozemobacteria > Ozemobacterales > Ozemobacteraceae > JADFYG01. Next base: position 98,836 of record JADFYG010000002.1, on the reverse strand, counting down.
GCGCTCCTTTGAGTTGCTCATCCGTCAGAAATTTAGCCTCGATTAGAATATCTCCGAGACGTTTTCTGGGACCTTTCTTCTGTGGTGGAGCTCCGCCCTTCTTTGAGTCGGCCGTCTGTCTCAACTTCTTTTCAAACTGTTCGAACAGCATTTTTGCAGGTTTGATTGCCAGCGTCGTGAGGCCGCCCAATGTTTTCAGAGTTGTTGCATCACCGGGAGCAAGCATTCCAACCAGGAGTTCCTGGCCATTTATTCTGATCGGAATAACTTTGTGCTCGATCATGATCTCGATCTTGAAGATCTTGAAGACGTCTGAAGCGATCTGCTGCATCTCGAGATCGATAAAAGGACAATTCAGCAGAGAAGCCTCGATTTCAGCAAGGTCTTTCGCCTTAATCTGGGGAAAACCCGCCACAGCCGAAATTGTTGCCGCGCCTTCGGGTTTTTCGACTCTCAATTTGTCCCAGGCATCTTTTTCGAGAATTTTCTTTTCACGCAAAATAACGCCCAGTTTTTGTAAATCCTCCGGGTTGCATGGAAATGCTGGAAAATGGCTTTTGAAAAGATCTTCATCCATGTAGATGGTTCCATTTCGCTAAAGGAGAGCTCATTTATCGCCTGTTTCCCCGATAAAATCCCTGGCCAACGCAGCAAACTGAGGCCGTAGTCCGAGGGTGATCGCTGTTTGTAAATGGTTGCGCGCTTTTTTGGGTGTTTTGGTTCTCAAGAGCATACCCAACTGGTAATGCGCATCCGCGAAGCGGGAATTCAACTCGATTGCTTTCTTGAAATCTTCTCCGGCGGCCTTTTTTTTGCCAAGTTGTAATCGTGTAAGACCCATCCAGTAGTAGGCATCCGGATATGGTGCGGCTTCCGCGGCTTCCTGAAAATGGCGCAGAGCCTGATTCCAGAGTGCGTCGTCGAAATAGCGCATGCCCAGTGCAATATGCCCGGCCGCTGTATCGAGATCAAGTACAGCTAATTTTTTGAGATCGAACAGCGCCTCCTCCTGGTATCCTTGATTCCATAGGTTGAGAAATGCCCTGAATTCAGGATTATCATCATGCTTTTTTCGACGAATCAATTCACTATATGCTTCTACCGCTCTCGGAATATCTCCTTCTATTTCGCTCAGTTCACCCAGATAAAAATAAGCTGCCAAAATATTCGGATTTTTCTCGATAACCAGCTCAAGACGTCTCCGCGATTCACTAAAAAAACCGCGGAAAAGAAGAGTTTTTCCAAGAGTGAGTCCTATGTCGAGATAAGTCGGATGAAGCTCAAATTCGTGACGCATTTTGTCGATCTCCCGATCGAGTTCGTCACGTCTTAACGCCACATTTGCAAGATTGCGTCGAACTACAGTCCAGTCGGGAAATTCTTTCGCGAGTGCGTTGAATCTCCGATAGGCTTCGTCAAGACGCCACGTTTGCATGAAAAACGCCGCAAGGTTATTCCTGGCATTACGGTCATCCGGGGTGATATTCAGCACCATTTCGAAATGTTCTCGTGCTTCAGGGAATTGACTGCGACTCAGATATATATTCCCGATAGCGTTCAACACATCGGTGTCCTTTGGATACAGAACTTTGGCACGCAAAAGAGTTTTTTCGGAGTCATCAAGACGTCCTGCGCGACGATAAACCGTGGCGGTCAACAACAAAAGTGGTTTTGATTCCGGGATGTGAATAGCGATGTCTTCCAGTTTAGTCAGAGCGTCTGTAACCCGCTCCTGTTGCAGCATACGTCCAATGTCACGCACAAGACTGGACGATTCCGGAATCTTGATCGACTCGGATAATGTTCGAATCTCGGCATCGAAATTATCTTCCATGAATGAGATCAACTGGCCGTTGACCTCTTCATTCTTTTTGCGTGCCACCTCAACCATGTAGGCAATGTTCGGATACCTGGGATCGATACGTTCGACGTGGCGAAATTCCTGAAGAGCGGAGGCAAAAAAACCCCCACGAAAATAGCGGATACCACGTTCAAAATGTTCTTCTGTTTGTTTTGTGACCATTTATGGAGCCATCTGGGTATTGCAGTGGGTAGGGGATGGTGATACAATACATTAACCCTTGTGCTTTCGCTTGTCAACGCAAATATGCCCCCCAGGAGGGTGTCCATGGATTCCACGCCCGGAATCAAAATGAAATTTTGCGAGTCGCTCGATCGTTTCGTTGCGATTCGCGCGTTTACTCCTGAACAGAAACAACAGCTGTTCAAGAACATCAAGATCACTGATAAAAAGTCATACAAACGCTTGATTATCAATGCGTCGGTAGTGAATTATCTCGATGAAATCGCGCCCTTGGTTTTTGGGAACAATGAATACCCTTTGCTTGGCGAAATTATTGAGCAGGAGTTGTATAATCTCTGTGTCAAGGTCAATCCGACCCTTGATATCAAAGAAGTCACTATTCAGGTAGATGAGGCTGCCTCTCAAGGCAGTGCCATTCCGATGCTTGGCAGTGAGGTCTCGGGTGAGGCAAAGGCCAGACAGCAGCGCTTCATGGAGATAGAAAATCACCTGAAAAAACGCATAATTGGCCAGGATGAAGCCGTAACAGTAGTTTCCCAGGCTATTCGTAAGGCAAAGGTTGGTCTGAAGAATCCGAAACGTCCGGTTGGTTCTTTCATCTTCGTTGGGCAGACCGGAGTCGGGAAAACAGAACTGGCTAAAGCCTTGTGCGAGTTCCTTACCGGTAACGAAAGCGACCTCGTCCGCATAGATTGCTCTGAGTATGCCATGAGTCATGAATATGCCAAGTTGATCGGAGCACCTCCCGGTTATATTGGTCACAACGAGGGTGGATTTCTGACGGAATCCGTGAAAAACAAGCCCAATGGCGTCGTCGTGTTCGATGAAATAGAAAAAGCCCATGAAAAGGTTCACAACCTGCTTTTGCAGCTTCTGGATGAAGGAATTCTCACTGACAGTAAGGGCGAAGCCGTTTCTTTTCGCGATTCCTGCATAATTCTCACCACCAATATTGGTGTAAGCGATATTATGAGCGAAGAAACCAAGCCAGGCTTTCGGGCTGGTGCCAAGCCAACCGGCGATGAAGCCAAAAAGCTGGAAGAGTTAAATCACGAACAGAAAAGCAAGATCACTCGTAAAAGTCTCGAAAAGAAATTCCCACCCGAGTTTTTGAATCGTCTCGATGAGATGGTTGTATTTCGGGCCCTTACAAAAGAAGATAATCTGAAAATTTTGGATATTTTGTTGAACGAGGTATCAGAGCGCGTGAAGAGTTTGAGTATGGGGCTGCATTTTACGCCAGAACTTCGCTCACTCCTGGTAGACCAGGGAACCGATCTGAAGTATGGTGCTCGTCCGCTGCGTCGCACGATCCATCGTCATATAGAAAATCCACTTGCCGAAATGATCCTCAAGGGTGAGGCGTTCAAGACAGGTGATCTTATTACAGCGCACAGGGGCAAGGATGCTTCAGGAGAAGAAACCGCCATATTCAATGTCACAGGGAAGATTGAGATTGTTGCGCCCGTTGCAAACAGTAATACGGGGGCTACACCAACAGCCATTCTGCCAGCGCCATCGAAAAAGTAGAAGCCCTTCTTAACGACTTGCCGAGCGAATTGCCATTGTGGGCGTCTGGTTATGTCCGTGGAGCAATTCATAGGATATGCGACCTGCGATTGTGGTCGCTTTGATACGATTGGTTCCGGCCTGACCGCATAATACGGTAAGGCTGAGGTCACGTCCGGCTGTTCTTGTAAATCCGCCGAACCAGGTAAACAGATAATTCGGACTTAATCCTGTCAATGTGCCAGTCTTGCCGCCGCACAAATCGGCAAGTTCAGGGCAATCTCCGTAACCATGAAAACCACGTTTCCCGGTTCCCTGTGTCGTAGTGAAACGCATCATTTCATAGATACGTTCGGCGGTCACTTCGCTGATCGGTTGTGAAAGCTGAAAAGCCTTCCGACGGAACACGACCTGACCTTTGCGAATGACTGATTCGATGAGGAATGGCTTCATTAGTCGTCCACGATTGAGAATAGTCGAGACGATTGACGAAACGTGAATCGGACTGATCTCGAAATGATTATTCAAACCCGCCGCGCACTGTCCGAGTAAATTACCCTCGCTTGGAAGCGCCGCTACAGAGTTCGATACCGGCAAATCAAAATAGAATGGTTTGTTGAAACCGAATGCATCCGCATATGCCTGAAGAAGCGGGCGACCAACTGCGCGGCCCACCACGCCGAATACACCATTATTGGAAGTCGCAAAAGCTTTCCAAAGCTGGATTGTTGCGCGTTTACCTATTCGCACGGGAGTGCCGGGAAGAGCGCCTTTGCGTTCGATAGCAGCTGCGGCAGTTATGATCTTGAACAGTGATGCTACCGGAAAAGATGGCTTCAGGGCCCAATTTGCGGATACGAAGTTGCCTCCGAGCGGTGACAGTATATTTCGACCGTCAAACGATGTCATGGCAAGAATCGCTCCAGTGGATGGATCCTGTAGAATTGCAGCACCCATTTTGCACGGAAAGACGTGAAATGTATTTTCGAAGATCCGCTGCAACGATGGTCGTAGAGTGAGGACCAAGGTTGTGTCTTCATCATAACGCACGACATAGCGATCGAGCGTAGGATCATAAGCCCAGGGCTTTTCCGCCGCACTTTTAATCAGGCTCAGGATGGATAGACGGCTGTCACCCAGATCGACTGATCCGCTTGCTGAAGCGATATTTTTGGAGTCAATCGAATCATCGGTTGAGACGCCTGAGAGAGAGACGGACGAAAGATCATCGACGGCAGACTTCGCTGAAACACAGCCTGACATGGCGGACGCTTGAGCGGATACCGGGCGAGCCGTAGATGCAATGCCTGCCCGAAGCGCTGCAATAGAAGCCTGAAAGTTGGGTGACATTCCCGTGCGAACATTCTTAGTGGTTGAAGCATTTGATGCCATTGCCGACGTCGGTGCCACATGACTACCGCTTTGGAACGCTATTTGTGCCTGGGAAGTTTCCGCGGCAGATTCGGTCCTGGAAGCAATAAAACCCGAAGGGATTTGTTCTCGCACCCGAGACATCACCGACCGAAGGTCCGGCAATATACGGGACGTGGAAGAAACGGTCTTATCGTTTTCGACGCAAGCCGCGACACCTGTGACTGTGTTAACAGGGGCCACAGAGTTTTGATTCTGTGAAATAACAACGACTCCGGATGAGGCAATTGTGTGACCACGGGACTGTACTGCTACAGGCCGTTCACCGCTTGATTTGCCTATGATCGGCTTGACATGCACTTTTCCCGACTGAAGAACAGTTCGGCCATCGGTTTCAGAAACATACAGAGCCAAGGCATCGACCATCTTAGAATCGATAGCCAGCCCCATGAAGAAAAGATAACCGACAATGCATAAAACGTTTAATGATCTAATGGATGAGGGTATCATTTAATTCGTCTCGTCTTGTCTGAGCGGCCGCCTGGAGAAATGGAACCGACTCGTAGTGGATTTAAAATATTCCCAAGTTCCTTATCGGCTAACTGATGCCATCAGTCCATTCCGCGGAACGCGAAGTTTTTCTCCGCAGCGAAGATTACGCTCGTTTGTCAATCTATTCAACCGGATCAACGCAGTCACCATCCGGGCATTTCCATAAAGATGTCGGGCGATCGTGTCAAGTGTATCACCTCGATTAATGGTGTATTCAAGATACCGCCCGCCATTCTCACCAAGATGAGCAGCTGAAACCGAACTGATCAATACTTGTCTTGGGACTCTCTTATTGTGTTTGAGATCCTTGCGTGTCTTTAATGAAGTTGCAGCAATAACGGATCCATTAGTGGATATGGGCAAGGCAGCCTTTTCAATAGAGGACGTTGGTTTCATCGCGGGTGCAGGTGCCGATACCGGAGTCGGGTGAATAATTCCATGCGTTCCCGTGGAACTGATGAGACTATCTATTTTGCCAACCAATGCTGGAGATGCGGGGCGTTCGAGTCCTGACGCAATCACTCCATGGGAGCCTATGTCACCATGAATAGTGAAGGCAAAGCCGATCTGCAGCATGAACAGTCCCAAAAGGAAGAAAAGAAATAATCCCATTCTGGGAGCGAGTTTCCCGTGTTTTTCCATAGTGTTCATGCGCCACCTCCTGGTGTTCTTAACAAGATATCGGCATGAATACCAATCGACTGAAGGGATGGTTTATGAAAAAAGCGCAACAACCGGAATAAATAATACTATTGGCTATCGTTATCCGCTGGGGATGCGGGAATTTCTGACAGGTCAAGTGCTTCGGCGGTTTCAGCTTTCTCGGCAGCTTCCGCGGAAGTAGAAAGTTCTCGAAACGATACATTCTCGACCATCATTATGACAATGCCGACTATCAAAACATACAGATAACCAACAAGATGAGTGGCAAGGGCAAAAACGACCGCCATTTCGCGATTAATGCCCAGCATCTCCGCCAGCACGATCACGCAACAATACTGAAAAATACCGATCATGCCCGGGCTCGATGGTATCATGCTGCCGATAGATAATACGGCCATCAGCAGTAAAACATTCTCGAACCCAAGCTGGGATCCGAGCGGCAGCGACCACATCCAGAAATGCATGCAAGTTGTTAAAACAGAAAACGACCAGGCAACCCCGGAGAGAATAAGAGCTATCATTAAAGGACCCGGAGTTCTGACCAACGAAAAGCCGGAAATAAAAGAGTCTTCAATCAACAATACGCGTGTGCGAAATGACTCTGAACATATTTTCAACATAAAAGTCAAAGGCACATCGATCAAAACTCTTTGAAACTGTAAGACAAGGATACAAACAAGAATCACGGCATAAAAAAATACGGCGGAAAAAATCGCCTTTCGCAACAGCGGTGAGATGGTAAACCAGGTTGGCAGACAAGCCAGAATGGCTATGATCACTACGCCGTCGATAAATCGCTCCAAAACGACTGTGCCAAAAGCCTCTGATGATCGCGCCAGCTTTTTGCGGCCCAGGTAGAGTGACCGTATAAACTCTCCTGCCCTGGCGGGCAAAAGATTATTGAACAGATATCCCAACACGATGCCGGCATACAGATTGTAGAATGGCACCCTGCGCGCTCTTAGAAGTATCTTCCAACGCCATGCGCGCCATAGATGCTCGAATGTCATGGAAATTGCAATCATGGGAAGGAATATCAGTCGCGCCTGACCGAAAAGTTTCGGAAGCTGTTTTACATCGACATTCCGTAAGGCCAGCCAAAGGAAAACAAAGCTGAAAATCAGCCCCAACAGTGTCTTTGCGTGTCGCATGCCGTTCCTTATTCAAGATAATCTCATGCAATTATACCATGCAAAAAAAAGAGTTGCCGCCGGATTGCTCAATGTTCGTTACAAGGCTATAATATGGCACCCGTTCAAAATGTCACGCCGGAGGAGCATCCTGCGTATGTGGTTACTTTCGCACATTTGGATTGTGCTTGAAATCGGTGTTTGCATGGCATTTTTGATGATCACATGCCTTTGGGTGGGCAAGCGTCTTGGCCAGCATCGAATTATGAAAATGCAGGATGAAATGCGCGCGCTTGAGCTGACACTCAGTCAACTCATTGACCAAATGGAACTCGTGTCTGGACACAATCTTCAGGTCATGGAAGCGAAAACCGCTGAAATGCACGAATTGTTGCCGATTATTGACAAGAAGTTACTCCATGCTCACGACATCATGACAGCAATCGAAGAAATCAAGCGCCCTTCCCCTGCTATCAATTCCGTCTGGCCAATCCCGTCGAATCAAGCTTCAGACATTTCTAAACTTCCGATTGCCGATCCAGGCTTGCGTCGTGATCTTGAAGAGATTCGCACTTCTGTATCCACACGCCAAATGTCATTCGATACTCGTTTTTCACGCATAGAGGAGCGTCTGACCTCTCTCACTGCTGACATGGCACGTATTCAGGAAACTATGGACGAGTTTGAACGTCTTGCGACGCTTTCCCTGGAAACAGTATCAGTAGAACCACCTGCCCTGGAAACACCAGAGCCAAATATTGATTCAATCTCATCATCACCAGCTTCCAATTCTTCGATCATGAAACCCACGGGCGTTACCGTCGTGGATTCAATAATTCCTGTTCTTACCACTTTGCCGACTGCGCATGAACCGTTACCGGGTTCACCTACCCATGAGGTGCTCGAGCTATTCAAAAAAGGAATTACGACACCCCAGATCGCCCGCATTCTGAAAATGGGCCACGGAGAAGTTGAGTTGATAATGAACATATTTGGTCAGAAAGCGCGTGCGACCGTCACCGGGAAAGTGGCATGCCGATGACTGATAGCAGTATTGTCAAAACGCCATCGTCTTCAAATACGGATAATATCGCTTCGCCAACGGATGATGGGCAGAATTCGGTCAACCCCCCGGTTACTCCGATGGTCGCAGCTCAGGCTGTCTTTCTTCGTGATCTTCCACTCGGCGCAAAAAACGTTCTCATTTTAGTCGGCGGTTTGCTGGCAATCTGGATCATCTATTCACTCGCCGGGATTATTGCGCCTGTTCTGGTTTCACTGGTATTGGCCTATATACTCAATCCTGTAGTGCGTTTTCTGGAACGTCCGCGGTTGCCTCGTCCATGGGCCGTCCTGCTCCTGTATGTTTTTGGTATCTTAGCCGGAGTTCTGGTTGTAGTGCCTTTGACGCTGCAAATCATTTCGGAAACCCATGATCTTTCGACTCGCCTGGCTTCGATCAACGTAGAGCAGGTGACGCAAGTGTACAAGATCAAATTGAAAGACTCGTATGATCGATATTCACAGAGTCCATGGTTGAAATCTTACCTCGATATCCCATTCAACGACGACCGCATACGCGAGTTAGCTGTACGCGGTGTGGTCATTGCGAAAGATTTCTTGCTGAATGCCGTTCAGAAGGTGCTGGGCTTCGTTTTTTCAACGTTTAGCAGTATGGCAAGTCTGCTTCTGCTTCCTCTGCTGACATTCTATCTGCTCATCGATCTCGATCTTTTTTATCAGCGCGGATTACTTCTTGTCCCCCCAGGATACAGGCCGTCTATTGACCGTATTTGTCGTGATATCGATAATATTCTCAGTGCATTCTTGCGCGGTCAGATGCTTTCCGCGATGATATTCGCGACCCTCATGACCATAATGCTCAGCATCTGTGGTTTGCGTTTCGCCGTTCTTCTCGGGCCCATTGCCGGAGTTGCGAATCTTATTCCATACCTTGGCGGACTCGTCACTGTTATTTTGTCCAGTCTCGTCGCATTTTCACAACACGGTATTTCGCAAGACTGTCTGATAATGCTGGTTAAGATAGGTGTGGGCCTCGCGATAGTTCAGGGGATAGACGGAATGATGGTGCAGCCCAAGGTTATAGGGGAAAATGTCGGTTTGCATCCCGTCATTGTCATCATTGCCCTTATCCTTGGAGGTAGCCTTTATGGCATTCTCGGAATGTTGCTGTCCGTGCCTACCACTTGTATTCTAAAGGTTCTGAGCGCTGAATTATATGCCGAACTCTACGATCAAACCTGAATTCATTTCAGCCCCCACGGGAAATTCCGAAAAAGTAGCGCTTCGTGTGAAAGGTCTTCGCAAAAGCTTCGGGAAAAAAGTTGCGGTTGCTGATCTGGATTTCTCCATTCCATTTGGCTCGGTTGCGGGATTTCTCGGTCCTAACGGTGCAGGCAAGACCACAGCCCTGCGTCTGTTGCTTGGCCTCGTGCCGGCCGACGCTGGAGAAATGGAACTCCTCGGGAATCCCATGCCGTCAGGCCGCGTTGCCGCGCTGGAACGCACAGGTACTCTTGTCGAATCGCCAAGTTTCATCGAGAGCTTTAGCGGCTTAGAGAATCTTTGGTGGTTCGGTTCACTTCATCACCCCCTTTCCGCAAGTCGCGTCGATGAGATGCTCGATCTGGTTGGTTTACGCGAAGCCGCCGCGCGTCCATTCGGAAACTACTCGACAGGTATGAAACAGCGACTTGGCGTGGCATGTGCCTTGCTGCATACTCCCGATCTGCTGATTCTGGACGAGCCCACCAACGGCATGGATCCGCAAGGCCGTGCTCAAATGCGCGATATCTTCAAAAAAATTCATGATATTCATAAAACAACAATATTTCTTTCATCACATTTGATCGATGAAATACAGCGTTTGTGCGATTTTGTAGTCATAATTGATGCAGGCCGCACGGTCAGGCAGGGATTCGTTTCCGAAATTCTCTCGCGAGAACGGGAATCCTGGGAAATCAGGCTCGCTCCAGGCGGCGATTTGCAAAAGGCTCGTGAGATAGCCGCCAAACTTCCGGAAGTTTTGACGTTTGAAAACGCACCTCGTGGTTTGATAGTCAGTCTCGCCATTGGAGCCTCGCCTCGTTTGAATCGCGCTCTTCTTGAAGCTGGCATCGATGTAGCGGCGCTGATTCCACTCGAGGCTTCACTAGAAGAAACATTCCTGAAACTTACCGACTCGAAGGTATTATGAAGGTATGCAACGATTCCTGATTTTGCTGAGATTTGAAATTAAGAAGGTGATGGCCAGAAAAAAAGCCATCCTGTTTCTACTGGCGCTGAATGTTGTTCCGATTCTTGCAGGTTTTCTCGCCATGCTGCTTTTCATGAAATTCAAAACGATAGGAATAGGTGGCCTGCAATACTCGATTCTAAACGAAGCAGTACGCGGACTTTTTACAGCCCATCTAAAGCTGTTCGCCTGGATCTCTCCATTTTTTCTCGCGCTTGTCATCGGTGACAGCATTTCCAGTGAGTCTGCACGTGGTCATCTCAAAACGCTGCTTTTGACACCTGTTACGCGGGTTCAAGTTCTGGTCGCCAAGGCAGTCGCCGTTCTCTTTTTTCTGCTTGCCGCAATAACAGTGGGGGGGATATTTCTGCAAATATCTCTGATCGTCGCTCGTTTCATTGGCGACAGTCCGGATATCATTCGTGACGTCACCGATGGCTCCACTCACCTTGTCAGCACGATGACTGCCCTGGAGTTGCTCAGCATCTCATTCGTCGCCAACATGACCATGGTCAGCTTCTTTACCCTGTTTGCACTCTTCGCGGAATCCGCGATTCTGATGACCTTCACCGGACTGATAATACTCATGGGACTGGAGACATTTGTACTGATGGCTCCGACACTTGGTCAGTTCGATCCGATATATCTCAGGATTGCCGATTGGTGTTTTACGCGTCACCCGTCAAAATTGTTCGAACTCGAAACATTGTCTGGCCTCATGGATGGGAGTCTTTCAATCGCTGCGGATCCGGTGAGATCTGCCCTGCTCGGTAGCCTGGGATGGGCACTAGCGTTTTTCTCTCTCTCGATCTTCTTCTTCAGACGCAAATCGATTCTGAACTGAATCAAGAACGAAATGAATTTGTTCGAATGAGTTGTGTTCCTCCGCACACGCTTGTGGCTTTGTCCGGTGGTGTCGACTCTTGTGTCACGGCAGCATTGCTTCTGGAAGCTGGTCATCGGGTGACGGCGGTAACGCTCAAAACCTTCTGTTACTCTGATCGTCCCGGCGGACCGAAAAGCTGTTGTGGTCTCGAAGGCATTGCAACTGCTCGGGCGGCGGCTTCCCAACTCGGAATTCAACACTTCGTATTTGATGTATCCGAGCGCTTCAAGACGGAGGTCGTCGACGATTTTGTTGCGGAATACGCGGCAGGTCGCACTCCGAACCCATGTGTGCGATGTAATGCCACGGTCAAGATACCAGACCTGTGGGAACGAGCGAAGCGGCTTGGCTGCAATGCCATCGCGACAGGGCATTATGCACGTGTACTTGCACTGAACGAGTCTTGCCAGACATCTTCCAACCAAGATTATGGCCTGTTTCGCGGAGTCGATCGTGCCAAAGATCAGGCATATTTTTTATGGGAACTGCCGTCCTTGATATTACCCTATCTGCGTCTGCCCTTAGGTGATTTGACGAAGACAGAGGTTCGACAAATAGCGCGTCGAATGGGACTTGCGAGTGCCGAGAAGCCGGAGTCACAGGAGATTTGTTTTATTCCGGATGGCGATTATGCGCGCTTCGTCGCGGATGCTCTGCCGAAAGATCATCCAGCATGTATTCCGGGACCCGTTCTTGATCAGACGGGACACCATCTGCCTGATCACCAGGGATTTCTGGAATACACGATCGGCCAACGCAAAGGCCTTGGTGGCGGCCATGGGAAGCGTCTCTACGTAACCGGTATCGATGCGGCTCGCCGGGCCGTCATAGTTGGCGAAGATGCGGATCTTTATTCGACTTCTTTGACTATTGATCGCGTCAATCTACTGCTATCGACTCCTCCGGAAGTAGGAACACAGATTTCCGTAATGATCCGTCATCGTGCTAAAGCGTTACCAGGTGTTATCACGGAAGTCGGCGACCGTTGGCATATTGACCTTGCGGAAGCTGCCAGAGCGGTCACGCCAGGGCAATCCGCGGTCATATTCGTTACAACGCCATCAGGCGATCGTTTGATAGCCGGGGGGCGCATTTTGTTATAATCATTTTTCGCCGGAAAAAGTAACCTGCTTTGTAAAACAGTGGTGCTGAAAGCAAAACGCTGATAACAACAAAACACAGCGAGCCTTTTTCAAGGCTCGCTGCGAACAGAAATTCTGTTTAAACTAGGTTTACTTAAAAGGTGCTTGTCATCACGTAATAGGAATCATAGGGATAACCATTTGACGTTACTTTGTGCATCTGACCATCGAACGTGAACAATATGTAGCCACTCGCGGTCGAAATCTTGTAATAGCCTGTCGGAATGTAGGGACTGGTCTTCGGATAGGACATGAATCCGTCGGAGCCGCCAATTTCGAATTTAAAGGCAAGACCGCTAACAGCATTTCCGTCGAAGGTTCCGCTGCTTGCATAAGTGGAACTTCCCATCACCTTTGTGGGCAAAGTGGAAGAGGACAGTTGCTGGAACATCCAAGGGGCTGTGGAAGAACCAAAAGCGCCTGTGTTCTGGAAGTTAAACTTGCCGTCTTTGGAAGTTTCGGTGAAGGTCCAGGCTCCATAGAATTGAACGGAGTCGACTGTTCCGGTAACGCTATACCATGTGGTGGAATCGCTTGTAACGGGAAGAACGTTGCCCGAAGCATCCTGATATTTTACATACCACACATAAGACCAGACCATATCAACGGCGGTGCTGTTCGAATTGGTCGATGAACGAACGGAGCAAGCAGGCGAAGAACTGCTGGAACCTGAAGAACTATATTCCGTTCCCGTGGTCTTATAAGAATATTCGAACTTGTAGAAATCGCCGGTTTTGGCAACGTCTTTGATACTGGAAACGCCCGCTGATTGTGCCGATGCCTTGTCTTTGGACTTGGAGCCAAAACGGACCGAAGCCATCGTGGGGGCGGTAATTCCACCAAGGGTAAAGTTCGGAATCATTGGACAAGCAACAGCACCGATTCCCTGCCCAATTGCATTTGACATCTGGCTTGAGACAACCTGACTCTGAAGAGCGGAAGTCATCCCACTCTCGCCGAGAACCTGAACTTGTGTGCCGGCAGCGGGGCCTCCTGGATTTGTGGGCCATACGCCACCATTTCCGCCTGTGCAACCGGCGAAGCCGAGAGCTAAGCCAGCAGCCAAAACACCATATAGAACACGCTTCATATTTTAAAATCCTCCTGATTATCGGACTGATAGAGAAAAGGGGGAGTTCCTCCGGGAATGCTCCCGCGGGAACTCCCCCCGTTAGGTCACCTTAGAAGCGGCTGTAGAGTTCAGCCCAGAATGTATTGTACTTGTAATCGCCGTTGGTGCCACGACCTGCGGAGATGGAGGACAGAGTATTGGCAACACCATTGGCATAGCCGCCGCGAACTGCAGTTCCGGTCATGTCAAATGCGGTGTATCCGACGCGGATGCGTGTATTTTCGGCGAGCTGATAGCGATATTCGAAGGTCAGAACATTCGCTGTGGGATCGGTGGTTCCGAAATTGTTCCATTGATCATATACGGTGTTGTTCTTGCTGGTCTGGCCGGCGGCGAGATCAGGTGTGCCAGCGTTGACTCCATTGAGAGCGCGAGTCATATCGTTGGAAACCTGGTCCTTCATTTCGCCGAGGAAGTCGCCAGCGAGGCGGAAATAATGCTTGGTGTTGCGAGGGCGATATTCGACCTGAACCTTCAGATCATACATGTTGGTAAGACCATTGCGGAAGTAGGTGTTACCACGGCTGATATCTTCATAAGGAGTCTCGACGCCATCGTCATAGCGATGATCATTGTTCAAGCTGAGAACGCCGACGCTCTTATCGTCTGCGAACGTATAGCCAAGTTTCGCAGCCCATTCCTTCTTGGAATCCCATTTAACAGCCATCGTGCCCATCCAACCATCCATGGTTATATTCTGGACATTGTTGGTAGCATTCTGGACACGGTCCATGTGATATCCGCTGTAAGCGAAGCCCAAATCATAGTCCCAATGACCATTCTTTCCGAGGGGACCCTTTCCACCGAACTCAACATCAATGAGGCTGTCGTGCTTCTGAAGGCTAGCAGCCGTATTGCTGAGACCAAGTCCCGGGAAGGTGACTGGAGCAACGCCTGCGGCACCAGTAGTTTGAGCGCTCATCAGTCCACCGACCAAACCGGTGGCGAATCTGCCATTATACAGATTGGGTTCTTCCTGATCGAAGAGGTTCAAATAGAGATCGTGATCGTGATACTTGCCACCGAAGGTGAGACCCCAGATATTCCGGAAGTCGACGCCCTGAACCTGGTCATTGTAGTTGCCCTGATGGCGACCGTAAACGGTGATAGCACCGATATCGATATCGCCGCTGCGCTTCTTATACATGATAGCGTCGGCATAGTTGGAGAAGAGGAGGCTGTGGCCGGTAGCATAGAAGTTGCGACCGAAGGTGAAGTCTCCACCGAAACGGAACATATCCTTGATGTGCAAATATGCGAGGTCGATATTGCTGGAAACATCGTTCATAGCATTGGGTGCGCCCCAAGCTGTAACGTTGTTGGCAGTGTTCAAACCACTGTCAGCCTTGTTGAGCATGTGCCAGCGAGCGACGGCAGTGATGTTCTCGTCGATGTTGGCCTTGAACTGGAAGCGAAGCTGAGTCTGAGTCTGAGCATTATTGGCATTGCCGATGTTGCCACCGACGTTATTCCAGTCACGGTTGTGGATGAGGGAGCTGTGGCGAACGAGCATATCGCCGCTGAGCTTGACCTTTTCCATGCCGCCCTTGGCCATATAATCCTTGATGCCTTCGACGTCCTTCTTCAGGGTGGAGACGTCTTCTTTTACGACCTGCATGTCGTCTTCGAGAGCGGTGACCTTGACGCCGAGGAGAGCGAGCTCATCCGCGAATTCAACGGTCAACTTTTCGAGAGTCTGGAGATCGGACTTGGTAACGAGATTGTTGCCAAAGCCCTTTTCCATCATCTGCTCAACGCTTGCGAGCATCTTGGCGGTGACGATAGCCAGATCGTAGCGAGTGACATGCTTCGTGCCTTTGAAGGTTCCATCAGGATAACCCTTGATGAGATCCTTGGCGGCGAGCTTGTTGACTGCGTCATACGCCCAGTGCGAAAACGGAACATCAGAGAACGGATTGGTAGCGCTGGCCATAACAGTGGTCAGCACAAACGCCATAACCAAAAACATAGAAATACGCTTCATTTTTTCCCCCTGTTGGTATTTTTTGATTGAATTTTTAAAACTTTGGGGGTCTTTCTTCGGGAGCTCTTCCTGGAAGCGATTTCGGTATTTCATCGAAGTGTCCACGTTTCCTTGATTTCCTACCGGTTTCGCTTTTCCGATTTGCACTTTCAGATCGACCACCCCGTGTTCTCCGGGTCCATATTGGTTCAGGCTACCTTACAGAGTGTTTCACCTCCCTTCATGACACCTGAACAAATGGTTAATTACCCAAAACCACACGTTAAGGCGAGAGTATATGTAAACAACTATTCAAAGTCAAGAACAAAAAATATATTTTTTATGTCATTAATGAAATCCCCTTGTACTAACTTGTTCAAAGATTCGATCTCAAATAACGCTCTCCAATGATCCATGCGGCGTAATCATCTATTGGTCGCGACGGAAACTGTAATCCGATGGGTACAAGCCGCCACAGACCCTGGGGGGGGTTGTCTCGAAAATATCGTTCACGCGCTTCCCGGGTGGTGTTTTTTTCCTGCACAAAGTGGACTGGCAACCCCATTGCCACGCTTTCTATGAGTGCGGCCGTGCCGGTTCTTGCCGTCCCTTTCCCAATTACGATAGCTTCGGGAAAGGGATCTGTACAGAGTCGTCGAACGATATTTGGGAGATCGTGCAACAATACAACCCCTTTTTCTCCAGCTGTTCCGTCATATCGGACGACCGCATATCCGCATTTGTCCGACCCTGGATCAAGTGCCAAAACCCATTTCATTCAATAAACTCAAAAATCACTTTTCAACACCCATTCTTCTATCGGCAACCATTAGCCATATACTTACAGGGGCATTTAATTCTCTGCTCGGCTTATGGTTCATTGTTGTTTTTCACTAAAGCATGAAGAATGGGCATAATCTTTTGAATCTCGGATATAGGTGGAAAACGCGAAAGACACGCGATGAGTTGTTTCAAAATAGAATCCGGAGGCTCTTCACCTATGAGAATGGTGGGAAGATCGATGTTGCGTCCGCCTTCAACAATGATCAGGTCTACTCTGTTCTCAATCAGCCTGATCATCTCCGGGAAGTCAGGCGGATTCTTTTGCCAGAATGCTTCGGCTGAATTCATTCCCAGCCCGACGCTGACTATTGCCCCGGCCGCCAGATGTTTCCCGGTATCCTTTTCTTTTGTCGGAGAGTTCAATTCATGATGTGTATGCTTGATGACGGCTACACGCAGAGGTGACAGTTCGGGGATCAGTTTATCTATGAATGTCGTTTTCCCACATCCGGATCTTCCGAGGATGCGTATAATCGTTGCCATCAACGTCAGAGAGATTCCGGTGCGGAAAATTTTTCGATGATAAGCAGGCTGTCGCCAGACATCAGTTGCCCACCCGCCAGGACGCGCGCAAAAATACCTTCACGCGGCATTACGCAATCACCCGCTTGATAATATACCGCGCAACGGGTATGACACTCCTTGCCTATTTGCGTGACTTCAAGAATCACACCATCACCGCCGATCATCAGTGAGCCTATTGGTAACTTGTACAGGTCTACTCCTGACGTAGCGATATTTTCGGCAAATGAGCCGAAATTTACATCGAGGCCTTTTGCTTTCATCTTTGCAATGCTTTCGACGCCGAGCAGTGATACCTGTCTGTGCCAGTCCGCTGCATGCGCATCGCCTTCAAGCCCGTGTTTGATGCGCAGTTTAGCCATATCCAACGGATTTTTGGGAGTTCCCTTACCCGGACTTATTGCAAGTTTCTCTACATGTGCCACCTGAACCCCTTTGCCGAGCCACTCGCCACTTTTGCCGCCGGTCTTTCGCAAAAGCCTTACATTTTCCATGACAATTCCCTTTGTCACCGCTTTCAACATGTCATACAGTGTCAGCAATGCAACGCTTACCGCAGTCATTGCCTCCATTTCAACTCCGGTGCGTCCGCGAGTGCGGGCTTCGGCGAATACAGCGATTTGCTCTTCACCCCACGGGGCAACGAAAACTTTTACAAGGTCGAGGCCGAGCGGGTGAGTCAATGGGATCAATTCTGAAGTTTTTTTTGCGCCCATGATGCCGGCAATACGAGCTGCGGCAAACGCATCGCCCTTCGGGATGTTGTTATCGACAAGTCGTGAAAGCGTTTCATGGCCAACGCGGGCAATTCCGAAAGCTGTGGCTGTTCGCGACGTAATGTCTTTGTTTCCAACATCGACCATCGCAGCGCGGCCGTCGGAATCAAGATGGGTCAGAGAAATGTCGCTCACGTGAATGTTTAAAGACTCATCGTTGCGGAACAGCCAGCCGGTACAAGTCGCAGCCGAGTTGTTTAATATGATCGACGTTTTCAAGCTTCGCAAGCCATCGATCAGGGATCGCCGCCAGCCCGTTGAAGGCACCGAACATCGCTCCCGCCATAGCTGCAATGGCGTCGGAGTCTCCACCCTGAACAGCGGCGGTTGAAACGAGTTTGTCGAAACTGCGCGGAAATTTCAGAAAAAGGTATAACGCACAGCAAACGGCGTCGAGCGCAAAACCCGTGTTTCCGATTTGTTCTATAGCTATGGATGTATCAAGACGCAGTGTGTCTCGTACCACCTTCAGGCGTCGCGGAAGATCAGGGGCGAAGACCTGCGCGCGTTCTATAGCGGGATTTATGATGGCATCCGGTGCGGCGTCGGCGCCTTCCAGGCCGATGCGGATGGTTGTCGCCAGAACGATGGCAGCTCCAGATACACGCGGATCGGTGTGAGTGATCTTACATGACTGTTCAATGCTGCCCTTCAACACGCCGGGTTGGCGATGAAAAGCCAGCGCAAGCGGAAGAGTGCGTATGGATCCACCAATACCGGCTGAAGGAAAACCCGATTGGCTCCAGTGGGTACCGGCAGCCAGTTTTCGACATGCCTTTATCATGGTATTGCCGGGAAATCGCCAGGAAGAACGGTATTTTTGTGTCTGGTACCAGTCGATGAAACGTTGAACAAGATCGTCTATATGGAAGCCCTTGCGTGCGACTACGCTCTCAGCGACCAGCAGCATTGTCTGGGTCTCATCAGAATATTGCCCGGGGGATAAATGGCCTATCGGATGCGAAGGCATTGCCTGTAAATAATCCGTTACTGATATCTCACCGTCGATATTTTGTTCGCGAATCACGTCTTCAATCGGCGCTGCAAGCGCGTCACCGATGGCAAACCCGAGCATTGAAGCTTGAAATTTTTCGATCATATTTTTCTTTTGGTCCTGAGAACGTCAGCTACTTTCCTGACTAATGACTACCTGTTGACGAATTTTTGAATCCCGGAGGAGGAGGAAGATTCCGGGATTGCGCTCCAGAAATCGGTAGAAATCAAGTGTGTCGATTGCGTAAACAACTGTTGAAGTTACAGTACTTAAAGTGAACCGGTTACGGCCACGCATCGGGTTAGCATAGACTTTCGCGAACAGGCTTCCACGACATGATTTCAAAAAGCGCTTTTCTCCGCGTGACATAATTATTGATCCCGAATCCTGGAGGAAGAAAAACTCACGTTCGCTGCCTTCTTTGGCGATAACTTTCCCGGCGCAAAATTCAAGTCGCGACATGATACCCTGCAGCTGCGTTCTTTGCATGGGTGTCAAGCCCTTCAGCGTTGGCGATTCATCGAACAATGACCAGGTGTCGAACTCGCGGTTCTCTGCAATGACCTTCATCCGACGAGCAATCTCGGTGCCGCGGATGAAATATAAAAAATCATATTTGTCCATTACCAGCACTTTGAGATCTGACTCGGCTTCAACGTCTGCATTGCGGGGAGCATTCAATATCATGGATGTTTCGCCTATGTAGTCATTATTCGTATATGTTTTAATGACCTGTCCGTCGCGCCGCACGATAGCGCGGCCGTTTACGATCATATAGAAGCGATCACCGACAGTGTCTTTGTGTATGAATACTGTCCCTGATTTGAATGTTTCCTGTTTTACAAGAGTCAGAAATTCTCGTGCCTTTTCGATTGGCAGTTCGCTGAAAAGGTCGATGTGGTTCAGTACATCGAGGTATTCAAGCGCCTCGTTGCTGGTGGGCGGATTGACTGGAATCACGATCGTCTCGTCCGGGCCAGCCATCGCTTTTTTCAGACCATGTTCCGGCAAAATCCCGCGTTCGGAAACATGAATCAGGTAAAGACGTTCTTTTATCGCATCCGGAAGCTCGGCCAGACTTTTTATCGGAGTATGGATCGGCGGGATACCCGCCTCATGAAATATAATCGTATGATGCCATGGAAAATTCACGAGCTCTATCAGCCGATATCGATTGATCAAGCCGATTTCGTGAAGGTGCTTTACGGTATTAGGATCATATAGTGAATCGGAGGAGTAAACGAAACTCTTTCCCTGAAAATAAACTTCAAAACCAATCGTCGGAATCGAGTGCAGGGTATAGAAAAAGCGAAATTCGGCTCCGTGGATACGGATTGATACCTGGAGTGTCACGGCATGAAAGAAAAAGAGACCCATAAATGATTTGTGTGACAGCCCAGTCAGCGACTGATATTTACGTACGAAGCTGTCCATGATTGTTTCAGTAGTGTAAAGGTGTATTTTTTTCTCTTCGAGCAATTTTTGCAGGATTCCGGCATCGTGATCAGCATGGCAATGCGTCAAGATGCAGTTTTCAATCAGGCGTGGATTTATATCCATTGCCTTTAGCCACAAAGTAGAATCTACTGGCGGATCGACCAAAATCCCGCGCCTGTTTACCCAGATTATGAAGCCGGAGGTCATTTCGTTCGGATCGAATCCGTGGCCGGAACCTATAACCGTAATACCGAACAGGGGTGGTTCAAACGGCTTCTTGCGCTCCGGGAAATCACGTGTGTCTCCAAACGAAACGTCCAGCGGCACTTCGGCCAGTACAGTGGCACCTTCCACGACCCGTAACATGCCTTTGTTGGTTCGTTCCAGCGCGAGTCGGCCGAATGGAACGCGATTATTCGGGCCCCACGGAATACCTATCGCAATGTCAGACAACTCCATTTTTCGCTTACCGCTATGGTCCTTTGCGCGCAGGAATTCCATCTCTGCTTTCAGATCCGGGATCAGATCACGACTCACTCCATACGGGTATTCGCGAAGCACCTGGACAGACGATGGCCCCATTACGGCTTCGTTTAATACGTTCAAAATAGTCTCTATTTGATGGTTTTGTCCTATGACCTTGATGGGACGATTTTTCAGAAAAAAGTTGTAGTAAGCGGGAAATTCTATGTCGGCGAGCGAAACGCCGCGTTCGCTGGAAAACAGGCGATTTGGCAATACGAAAGTGTCGGGGACTTCCCCGATAAGGTGAAGCGTATCTTTTATAGTCTCTGGAGTGGCTCCGACCTGGAGAGTCCCTTCAGAGGTGCGAATCAATGTTCCGCCCCGTGGGAGCAAGATAACTTCCAACGACATGTTTAAGCCGCCTGTTGCGTATGTCGCGTCTTAGATTAAGAAGAGACACGTAATTGCAAGATAAACTATATCATACATTGTTTGCAACACAATCCACATCTTCACGAAGAATTGCCCTCACCTTTATTTCGTGTTGCTCTCGATCTGATTTTTTTGGCCAAAAAACATCGGAATATCGTTCACATGCCAATAACTCCGCCGCCATTTTTTCTGCGGGGGTGAGGCATCCCCGAATCGTGAGCGTTAGATTAAAGGCTTCGGCAAAGCGTGTGGCAACGGCATGAATCAGTTCTGGAATTCTGGATACTGAGATGAATTTTCCAAGGAATGCCGTCTCCACGTCACATTTTGCCTCTTCCGGGTTGAAAAAAACATCAATAGGTGGCTGTGAAGGCCATATTGGTATGGAGCCATGAATTGAAAGCACCCCTTCGCGCAGGTTTCCAGCAGCCCCGATTAGTTTTTTCCCGGCGAGCATGACAGAATGCCCAGCCGGGGCTGCATAACAGTGCAGTCGGTCTGTTCCATGACGTCTTACAGATTCTGAGCCGGATTCCAGTGTGGCAAAAGCGGCTTCGAGCCCGAGGTCAGAAAGTCCATAGACCAGTGGTTGCATCATTTTTCGAAACAAATCGATAAAAGGAGCTTTCTTATCAGAAATGATCTTTATAGGGAGCCCCATGGAAAATGTGAGCTCATCGGCGTGAAAGACCATTTTTCCGCCACTTGACCTGCGAACGAGACAAATCCCGGCTTCATTAAGCATTTCAAGTGCAATCGATCGTTCCGGACGTTGAAAATAGCCAAAAGATAGTGTCGGAGGCGCCCATCGATAAAAACGAAGCCAGCCACCGGTACCTTGCCTGGATGTATTGTCAGAGCATGAGCAAACAGTCGAGTTGTCACAAGAGTGCCTATTGGAATGCAAAGTTTCCGTATTATTGTTGAAAATCGTGGCTTTTGGAAGTGACGTGTCGATTGAGGGTGAGTTGACAGCGAGGCGCTCACGCAGAGACAGAAACAGAACCTCGTCGACAGCCATATTCCAGGGACCGGAACCTTCGCCGGAATCAAGCAACCTGAGGCATTCGCGATTATGAATGTCCATTTTATTCATAGCAGGCATAATATCGTAAACCGGAAGTAACGGCACCAAACTTCTGGTTTACGATGCAATGTAAAAAAAACAACAATTCGCATGAAAGCTAACTTATTGAAAAATCGACGTTTCTTTCACCGCAGAGACGCGGAGGCGCAGAGAAAATGCATCTGATAGAGGGTCTCTGCGCCTCGGCGGTGAATTCTTTTTCTTTTTCGGTTAGCTTTGATACGTATCATTGAAAAAAAATCATCTCCGCGAAAACCTGTATTCATTGGGCTCGCTCCAAATTTGTATGAGTTTGTTTATTGATGTTTGTTGTCATGCGCACGAAAAAGCTCATCAAAACATCATCTTTGGACGAAAAGGATCATGCAATTGTTTGCCTCCTTATGTTTCAGACCCGCGCTTCACAGCCCGGGTCTTTTTTTATGTATCCAATCGAGTTGCCTCCCAGGGCAAACGAGGACTTTTTGTTGTCATTTTCCGTTTGCCTTGATTGCCGCCCAAGTATGTGCGTATTTATGGAGAGTGATATAATTCCCTTATGAGGAAGAGATGGTTTTATCTTGGGATAACCATCCTATTAATGTTGCTGGTAAGAGTCAGCGCCATGCGGCAGATGGCTGGTGGCGATGTTGCCGGAACATATCATCGCCAGTCCATCGACAGCAGCGGTTTGAAAGATCTGCTGGAACGGGCCCGAACAATCGCTCCAAATGATATTTCATTGCGTCCGATCACATCGGCCGACGCGGCTTCCTCATCTGCATCTTATAAAACGAGTGCCCAAATTCAGTCTATGGGTGCTGCGTTCGAGGGGACAGATTCATCAGGTGCCGTTGTCTGGAAGGCGTTTATCACCTCCGAGATTGCTCCTTCGATTGTTGGCTATGCTGGTCCCGTCGAACTGCTTGTTGGTATTGATGCATCGGAAACCGTCACGGGAGTAGTTGTACTTCATCACACCGAAACGCCGACGTTTGTCTCCGGCATTGAGGAATCCTGGTTTCTCGATCAGTTCAAGGGAAAATCGCGCAAATCGAAACTTGTCATAGGCGAAGATTTTGACGGAATAGCGCAGGCAACAGTTACGATCAGAGCGATTCGTGACGGGATCAGGGCATCACTTGATCGTGCGACCGGAGAATCGGTACAGGATGTTTCGCATTATTTCCATGGATCTGGAATTCCCTGGATCGCTGTTGCGCTTGCCTTGATCTTACAATTCAACAATACTTGCATGCCACGTAAAATTGTGACAGGCATATCCGCTCTTCTCATCGGCTTTGTCGCCGGACAGTTTCTATCATTCGCTCATCTGCAGATCTTTCTTAGATCTCCAAATGCGATAATACATTTGCCCGAACTATGGCTTATATTTGCCGTTATTGCGTTTTTAGTAATCATTAAACGACCACGTGGTTATTGCGCGAGCCTTTGTCCCATGGGTTTGATACAGGAAACCATTATTTGTGAAGGACTGTCCCTCACCCATATCAGCGGAGACAAAAATCCCTCATTACAACCTTTCTCTATCTCAAACGATTCTTTTTTCCCTTTATCTTTGGAAGGTCGTGATTCCGTCACACTTCCACGAGGAATAGGTCATACACTTTTTTGGTGCGGACTTATTGCTACCGCAACCATATCTTCTTTTCCCGGTGAGCGTCTGGAAGTATTTTCCGCTTTATTTATGCGCAACCAGGGTTTCTTCGGTTTTCTACTTGCTATATTTGCTATAATCGGTTCAATCGTTTTCAAGCGTTTTTATTGCCGGGTGCTTTGTCCGATGAGTCCAATATTTGAGGATCTGGAAACCCTTTGCGCCACAGTTCGCGGTAGACGATCTTTTGAGATCATTTCAAAAACGATTGATGTTGAAATGACGGACACAGCATATATTACACCAGAAGTGAAGCATGCCAAAGTCTCCGATATCGATAATATCGATTTTGAAGCAAACGGTGGGACGACAATTAAATCAGATAAATCAGACATTTCGTCAAGCGACACGAAACCGAATTCATGATTTCACGTCGCCAATTTCTCGCTGATATTTGCACGATTGCCGGCACTGTGGGAATAGGCGGTATGCTGCTGGAAGAGACAGCACGCACATACAGTCATGGCATGCCTGGTTCCATGAACACCAAAATACCTCTCACAGAAGAAGCCTCGTTTGACGAGCGTGTTGCTCGCGAAAAGCTGGAGCGTCTTGAAAAAGCGGGCTTTGTTCCTCGCGAAGCTAAATACTGGGAAAAAACCCCGTCTGGTCGTATTCGATGCACGTTGTGTCCGACCTTCTGCGAACTGCGCGCTTACCAACGCGGGCGATGTCGTGTGCGCGTCAGTCTTGAAAATCGTCTCGCGACACTTGTCTACGGTCGTCCGTGTTCACTCGCGATCGATCCTATTGAGAAGAAGCCTGTATTTCATCTCTTACCGGGAAGCACGGCATTCTCTTTTGCCACCGCCGGATGCCTGTTGAGTTGTCGATATTGTCAGAACTGGCAGATTTCTCAGGCAAACCCGGAAGATGTCGATGCGTTGAACATGCCGCCTGAAAAACTTGTAGATGCCGCTATTGCGGATGGTTGCCGCAGTATAGCTTACACGTATACCGAACCGACCATATTTTATGAATACATGCTTGACACTGCGCGGTTATCGCATTCTCGAGGTTTGTATAATGTCATGGTGTCATGTGGTTATATTAATCCAGAACCGCTTGCCGAATTGCTTCCGCACCTTGATGTTTTCAAGGTTGATCTTAAGGGATTCTCCGAACGTTTCTATCGCACCGTCTGCGGAGGACGTCTGGCGCCAGTTCTGGCGGCGCTGGAACTGGCGGCAAAAACATCTACGTTTGTCGATATTGTGACGCTCATGGTTCCGGGAATGAATGATGATCTCGTGATTCTAAGGAGCATGTTTGACTGGATCGTCACACATGTCGGAAAAAATGTTTCGCTTTTTTTGTCCAGGTTTCACCCGACATTTCAATTGCGCAATTTACCACCCACTCCCGTTGAAATTTTGACCAGAGCTCGTGAATCAGCCATGGAAGCCGGTCTTTCCTTCGTTTACCTGGGAAATGTTCCTGGTCACCCGGGAGAGACAACATGGTGTCCAAACTGCAAGATGGAATTGGTTGGCCGTATCGGCTATTCACTCACTTCCATGCGTATCGTTGATGGGGCATGCCCTTCATGTAAGACCCCTATACCAGGCATTTGGAAATAATACGATCAAAAAAATGTTTGCGCTCACTCCCCGGGCGACCGCCGGGTCGCCCCTATCGTTGGTGCATCATATCTTGGCATGAACATCATCTTACTTTATAAATCAGGCAGTGGCAGCGTTCTGGGACGCACGGGTTTACGGGATGGAGGGGGCCATGGAGGAGCGTCAAATAATTCTACGGGGGCGACTGCTATTGTCAGCACGTTTCTGACATGTTCCATCAGTTCTGGCGCTTCAGTCGCGCGTGGGCCAGCAACATTGAGGGTAGTTGGCTGTTCACGCTTCAGCCAGGTCAAAAGTTCATCGACAGCAGTTTCGATGTGACATTTTTGCATATCGAGCATCAGATGTGGACGCTTCATGGCTTTTGCAAAAGTGGCTGAGAGAGCGGTGCCACCTGCTGCCGTGCCCCAGGTAAAGATGAGCGTGGCATCGGAGTCGCGGACGTTCATGCGCGTGCGGGCGGCGTAGCGTGGCGTGGTCGTTTCAATAAGTGGATAAAGTGCAGGTATTGGCCCGGTTTCAGAAAGGCGGCCGGCAGGACACCAGCCCGCGACACAAATGCCGAGCTTCATTGCTGTGTCCAGAGCCATTCTGTCAACGCCGGTTTGGCCGCCGGAAATAAGCCTTCCCAGCCGAAATCGTCTGTCAGATGTTTGTTCAACAAGACTATTCATTGAAACACCTCGCATATTTCATGACTTCACAGGTTCTTGCAATATTCATGATTATCACATAGAGGCGGGTTTGAAACCCGCCTCTACAAATGGCGAGGCATGCCTCGCCCCGGCATGACAAATAATTTTGCAGGTTGCTCTTCATTCTATCTGCTTATATCTCATTCCATAAAGCTTCTCGATACGCGGATATGGCGATTGGACGATCACCACGTTCAATCGGGGGCAGTTCGCAGCGTTCGAAAATAGGGTTGAGAAGGTCCAGATCGGCATCATGGAAGGTCAAAAAATATCGCCATAGTTGTGAACGAACCCATGTCGGAACGATTTCGAACAGTTCACATACTGTTTCCGAGTTGCGTATGGAAATAGCGCGATTAAGGATTCGACAGGCAAAGCCGGCGGCATCTTCAGGAGCGTCAGCGGAGAGCGCCCCTTTATCGATGTTTTTTTTTCGAAAAACCGGAGAGGGAATCTTGTCAGGACTTCCCTCGGCAACGTGAAAGTTGTGGGAGAATGTTTCCAGATTCATCATACGATTGGAGTCCTGTCGATATGGTTGAATTTCTCTTGTGTCATTGGATTTCTGCATCATTGATGTAACTGAGAAGAATGCATTTGAGTCGGGCTGACTTACTAAAGTGTTTACGGCCCATTTTTCTCTGGGGTAAGCGACCGCCTGCAGATAGGTCGTGTTATCTTCCATGCTATCAGGGTCGATAGTTGGAAATGAATTGCGTGCGGGGAGTCCGGCGGCCTCGAAAAGTGGATTCAGAAGCCACAGATTGCGTGGCTCCTGTCTGGAAAGGCGATTCCAGAGTATGTTACGTGAGCTATCAGGTGCAGTGCTCAACAGCTCACGAACTCGTTTTCGATTGCGAGTGGCGACGAAAGTATCGAGGGTGAAAACCGCAAGTTCAATGGCAAGCCGGTCTTCGCGTTTCAGGTGCATGAAAACATATTCATCCTGAAAACATGTCTGAAGTGGTGAAATTTTGCATCTTACATCTTTATCTGAGTTGAAAGTCGAAGCAGAGGTGCAATTATCACCGGGCCCCGAGGAACATCTCGGACTCTTGCAGAAGGTTTCCCCGCCACCGCTGACGGGATGAAACGGACAAGCGGAACAGCACATCATGGCTTTTCTCCCTCATTATTCGATACGATCAGGTGCTTTGGTTATTCATCACCCGAGATGCCCATTTGGGGAAAAAATAAAAAAAAGTAGGACTTTTTTGTATTTAGGTCTTGTGGGTTGGACGATGAAATGCTATAAGGAAGACGAAATAGAGATTTGAACCTTAATTGCATAAGGAGTGACAAAATAAATGTCAGGTGAAGACATCGCCTCACTAATGAAGCGGCGCGACCGTCTGAGATGCGGCGCCTCTAAAAATCTGCTTACCAACGCTTTCAAACGCCCCCCGTCCTCGGGTGGCTTTTTTATTGCCCCTGAATCACGCGGGCAGGCCGTCACACAAGGCGGCAGAGTCGTTTGAGAGCGGCATCGCCAGGGTGTCTCTCGCGAGAGGATCGCTTAAAACCCTGGTTTGCCGGATTTCCGGGAGCGGTTGATGTGATTGTTCCTATAATGCTCCGGAAAACGATGCGAAAGAATTTGGTTGGCAGTGGGCGAAAGCCTGACGACAAGGATCCGGGGAAACCGGCAAGGAATTCCCGGAACAACGGCAAGTAGAGCCGGATTCGGACAGAAAGTAATGGAAGAACAGCAGGAAACGCTTGGGAGCCAGTGCGAGCTCCCACTTAAGAGCATCGCAAAGCACGACGAATGGGACAACTGGCAGTGGCAGATGCGCAAACGCATCGTCTCCGCCGCTTCACTACAAAACTATCTCCACCTGGATTCCCGGCGCATTGCCGAGATGACATTGGTTGAAGAGAGATTTCGCACGGCAATAACGCCATATTATCTTTCTCTGGCAAACCCCGATGATCCGAATGATCCTATCCTTCGACAGGCACTTCCGGAAACACGCGAGTTGCAGATGGCCGATTATGGCAAAGCAGATCCCTTATCGGAAGAAGATGACATGCCGGTTCCGGGTCTGACACATCGTTATGAAGATCGCGCACTACTCGTAGTTACCAATGCTTGTGCGATGTTTTGCCGGCATTGCACGCGCAAGCGCATTTGGCATGCTTCTGATGCCAATGTTGGCGAGACCTCGATATCCAAGATGATAAACTACATACGCCGGACTCCTTCTATTCGCGATGTCATTCTGTCGGGGGGCGATCCGTTCACGCTGCCGACCTGGCGGCTTGAACATATCCTCAAGCGATTACGCGCGATTCCGCATGTTGAAATCATACGCATTGGAACGCGCACGCCTGTGACTGTTCCTATGCGCATCGATAAAGAATTGTGCGAGGTGCTTGATCGATACGGTCCGATCTGGGTAAACACGCAGTTCAATCATCCTAATGAAATAACAGAAGAAGCGGCAGCAGCGGTCGACAGACTTATTCGGCATGGCGTCTGTGTAAACAATCAGTCGGTGTTGTTGCGCGGCATCAATGACGATCCGGAGATTATCAAAAGTCTCTGCCGCAAACTGGTTCGCGCAAAGGTGCGTCCATATTATCTGTTTCAATGTGATCAGGTCGAAGGTGTGGAGCATTTCCGAACCCGCGTCAGCAAAGGCATTGAAATCATGGAAAGTCTGCGCGGTCATACTACGGGCTTCTCGATTCCGACATTTGTGGTTGACGGTCCTGAAGGCACGGGCAAGATTCCGGTCATGCCGAATTATTTGATCAGTCAGTCCGAGCAGATGAGTGTTCTACGTAACTATGAAGGTGTTATCGTCGGGTATCGTGAATCGGGGGAGCGCATCGAAACACAAAATCACCGCACAAGTGGTGGTGTGTCCGCTATTTTGTCGGGGCAGATGTCTGCCATTACGCCTTACGAATCCCGCCGTATGATCAGGAGACGTCTTCGTGCGACTGGCACTGGCCTGTAACCGCTCAGACCGATATCGGCTTGCCGATCACCGCCCGGACGACCTGTATGAAGAATTCGATGCTCCGGAAACCATCGATGCAATTGCTGAAGCGATTGCGGCGCATGGTCATACGGTCGATCCGATTGAAGCCGATCGCACTTTTCCCGCTGTCCTGGAGCGCGGGAAGTATGATTTTGTTTTCAACATTGCCGAGGGGCTGACCGGAAGATGCCGTGAATCGCAGGTTCCGGCGGTATGCGAAATGCTGGGTGTGTCCTATTCAGGCTCTGATGCCATAACCCTTGGTATTACTCTCGATAAAGACTTGGCAAAACGCGTGTTGAAGGGAAGAGTAAGAACGGCGGCTGGTAGATTGTTCATTCATCCGGACAGGATCGATTTATCCGGAATGCCGTTTCCGTTATTGGCAAAACCGAATGCGGAGGGATCCAGCAAGGGAATTCGTAATCGATCGCGTCTGACCGACCCGATAACTGCACCGAGCGACATTGCAGAAATGATCAGGATGTATGAAGGACCGGTATTGGTCGAAGAGTTTTTACCTGGCGTTGAGTGCACAGTCGGAGTGCTTGGCAACGAACATCCTGAGATCCTTGGAATCATGGAAATAGCTCCACGCCATACTCCGCTAGGTGAATTTGTCTATTCTCTCGAAGCGAAACGTGATTACAAAAATCAGATAGATTATCATTCACCGCCACGCTTTTCGGAAAATACCCGAAAAGCTGTAGAACAAGTGGCTACCGAGGCATTCATAGCTCTTGGTTGTCGTGATTTTGCACGTATCGATTTTCGTTTTGCAGCTGACGGAGAACCGTGCTTTATTGAGGCAAATCCTCTTCCGGGGCTTTCGCCAATAAAGAGCGATTTGGTATTGCTGTGCCGTGGCATGGATATAACTTATCACGATCTGATCGGTCGAATTTTGCAGCAGGCCTTTCGTCGTACCGGGCTTGCGATTTCAGGTTCACGTGTGGGCGTATCCTGAAGATGCGTGTCGTCGTTCTTTCAAATTCTCCAGCATCCCCCGTCGTATTGCCACTTGAATCGGAAACAGCATCCGCCTCAGGTGAGCGCTGGGAAAGTGAAGCTATATCAGACCGGGCTGTTGAGGGCGTAGCATGGTCCGTTGCCAATGCCCTTCTCGAGTCCGGACATGATGTAGTAATGTTGCAAGCAGGTAACCGTCCGGAAGATGTCATAGCAGGGTTGAGGGATGCTGCACCTGATGCGGTGTTCAATCTTTGTGAAACCATAGGCGGAGACAGCAGGCTCGAAGCGGCTGTGCCATATTTGTTATCCTGGCTGGACATCCCTTTCACGGGAAATCCTCCCGGCGCGCTTGCGATGCTGGTAGATAAGGTGACGACAAAGGCCCTTTTTGCTTCGCTCGGCGTGCGAACTCCCGAGTGTCTTACCTTGGGGTGTGTTTCAGATCTTGACGAGTGGAATATCTGGCCTGCGATTTTAAAACCTGCGGCCGAAGACGCATCACTTGGTATCGATGCAGGAAGCGTGGTTCGAAATGCCGAAACGGCCCGGAGCCGTTTTGAATTACTTGCTGCGCGCTTTGGAATACCCGTGCTGATTGAGCGTTTTATAACTGGCCGCGAGGTAAACGTTGCGGTGCTTGAGACCGAAAATGGTTTAAAAACAGGTATTAACGAGATCGATTTTTCAACGTTGCCTTCAGAATTACCACCAATAGTGACTTACGAAGCCAAATGGGTCGAAAATTCGAATTATTATAAATCTACGCCGGTCAAATCTCCGGCAAATCTGCAACATGCAGTTGATCGGATTGTACGAGACACAGCACTCTCTATTTTTTCAGCTCTCGATTTATCGGGGTATGCCAGGATAGATTTTCGCATTGATAATGAAAATTTGACTTGGGTATTAGAAGTAAATCCGAATCCGGATTTGTCTGATGATGCTGGATTTGCCCGTTCTCTGCCTGAAATGGGCCTAGGGTATCGCGAGGCTGTGGATGGGTTGGTGCGTGTTGCTATTGCCCGGCATCGTCGCAGAAAAAAATAATGAACACTCAAACGACTTTCAGGTGTCCCTTTGCTTTCTTTAATTCCAGCCGCGGATTATTTTTGAACTTCGTTTCATTATAAATGTGATCACGATCCGGAGCGAAGGACGGAACGATTGTTTTCAACCCTTCTATTATTTGTCCTTTTTGTCCGCTTTGCGCAGCATTAAGAAGTGCAACTATATTTACGACAAGCTTTTCTTCATCGATTTCCTCAGGTTTTGCGATAAAAATTTTCTTGTTGCGGGTTGCAGTAACTCCCTCTTCGGCTGTTAATAACTCTTCAAAAAGTTTTTCGCCTGAACGAACGCCAGAAAACTCAATTTTTATATCCTTACCTTCTTCCAGACCGGCAAGACGAATCAGATCTGAAGCAAGATCGGCAATTTTTACGGGATCACCCATATCCAGCAAAAAAACTTCACCACCTTTTCCAAATGCGCCTGCTTGAATAACAAGACGACTCGCTTCCGGAATAGTCATAAAATAACGAATCATGTTGGGATGTGTTACTGTAATTGGACCCCCGCGTTCTATCTGTTTTTTGAACAATGGAATGACACTGCCACGGCTTCCCAGTACGTTTCCAAAACGAACGGCGCAAAAACGGGTAGCGCTTTTTTTCGCATATGCTTTTAGAACCATCTCGGCGACTCGTTTGGTTGCTCCCATAACCGATGTCGGGTTAACCGCCTTGTCGGTGGAGATCATTACGAAACGTTCTATGCCACACTCGTGAGAAATTTTTACGAGATTGAACGTTCCCCGAATATTATTTTTTACGGCTTCTTCAGGATTCGTTTCCATCAGCGGAACATGCTTGTGAGCCGCTGCATGAAAAACGATCTGTGGTTTGTATTCCGTAAATATGGCTTCAATTTTTCCTTCGTCTTTTATATCGCCAATAATGGGTACAAGGCGCGTGCCCCCAAGTTTTGGGTGTTCCTGCAAATCCTGATGAACACCGTAGATGCTGTTTTCCCCCTGCCCCAGAAGCAACAGGGCTTTCGGCTGAAATGGCAAAACCTGACGACATATTTCGGACCCAATGCTTCCGCCGGCACCAGTTATCAGAACAATTTTGTCTGTTATATACGCTGCGATTTCAGAAAGATTTATTTCTGCCGGGGACCGTCGCAACAGATCCTCTACTGATATTTCCCGGAGTTGCTGGCTTAGAAGTTTGCCCTCGAGAAGATCCTGCATACCGGGCAATGTAAGAAAACGCACTTTTGAATCACGGAACAATCTGACAATCTCGCGAATCGTATCGCCGGAAGATGATGGAATTGCGACAATGATTTCGTCTACGTCATGTTCCTTTACAATTCTGTTGATGGCATTTCTATTGCCAAGAACCCTTACCCCGTGGATCATTTGCCAGAATTTGGATGGTGAATCATCGATATAACCCACTATTTCATATGGTAGATGTTCATTGCGACGAATCTCGCGGGCAACACTTTCACCGGCGCGACCAGCCCCGAAAATCAAGACACGCTTTGCGCGGTTTTTTGACTTGCCATAAACATACGTTCGGAAGGGCTCTTTATCAGCTACAATCAATAAAAGACGTGGTGTCAATCGTGAAGCGCCGATCAAAAACAAGGAAAGAATCCAGTCCAGGATGAGAATTGAGCGGGAAAAAGGGATTTCCTGGTTGAAATACATGAATCCCACTTTTGTCATGGAAACGCAGGTTACCGCTGTGAAAATAGCCACCATGTCCGGGATCGAGGTAAAACGCAGTGAGCGATTGTACAACCCCATAAAATAAAATATGCAAAGCGCAGTCGGAATAGATGCCGGCAACATCTGAAAAAAAAGCTGTATATGGCGGGGTTCCAGTTGTTCGAAACGCAACCAGGTTGCACCAAGCAGTGCAAACGTTAAGCACAACGTGTCATTAAGAAAAAAAATAATTTTTCGCAGACCTATCATCGCAAGATGATTCCTCTCACGCTCTTCATTTTACAAATATCCCATAATAGATACGATAACAGTAAATCATAGCGCAATTTTACTCCAACATAGGCATATGATTCAACTTGTTTGTCAATCAACCGAGGGCGAACGCTCAAAAAGTTGTGGTAGGGCGCAACTGCCGGGTACACTGCTTCGCGTTTCGGTTTGCCCGGTGTACTCCCCGCCCGATAAACAGAGCGAAATAGTTTAAACGAGCAACCCCCCGGCCTGATTTCCAGACCGGGGGGTTGCTAGCATGTCGACCTCCCTAGAGGAAAGCCGAGCTTTTGTTAGGGGTTACTTGGTTTTGAGTTCCTTTACCAGGTTGCCAATGGCCGCCTGGGTAGCAGCGTCAATACCATCTTCAGAATAAGCGCGGAAGTTGAGCTTGGCGATCAGATCGCTGCTGACTTCGCGGTTATTGTCGCTGGAATTGTTCACATACTCGATCAGGCTGGCGATATCACCATTTTCAAGATCAGCGATGATGGCAGGGGCGGTAGTTTTCTTGTAATAGTCCTGAAGCATTTCATCCCACATGGTATCCTTCGCGAAAGCCAGATTGCTGTAAGCTTTGTCGAAAGAGGGTGCGGTGGTGGGGAAATAAATCGCGAGACCATAGGCATTCTTCATGGTTGCCTGCGTGTTGCCGCTGGCAATGACGAGGTCCTTGATAGCCGCATCGAGCTTGGTGGCGGCCGTCTGGAACGTCTGGTCCTTAATCGAAGCCTTCAAGAGGGTAACGAGGTGGAGCAGGTCGATGTTCGTGCGATAATAGAACTTCTGGACTGCTGTGAGAGCCGTCGTGAACTGCTTGCCGTATGAACCGGCGATAGAGGCTTTCGCAAAGCCGTCTATGGCATCTTTAAGAGCATCGAACTTGGAGCAATCAACTGCGCTTTGTGTCGAGGGAGAACTGCCCTGAGTTCCGTTGTTGTAGGAAGCTACATACTTGGTCGCAACGATCTTGGCCAAGTCGGCGGGCTGCATGCCGGCAGTTAAAGCACCAAGGATCTGATCATACGGATACCCGTCGCCTGGTTCGGTTTCTTCGGAACCTACTACATAGTCGATATTGCTCTTAACAGCATACAGCACTTCTGCCATCTGCATCAAACAAGCATCCATGCAAAGAATGTCGAGATTCTTGCCAAGAATGGTCTTGATCTGGCCGGCAGCTATTCCAAGCTGTTCTACCGTGATATGGTTGTTGGACGAATCATCATAGGAGATACCCTTTTGTACTGCGCTCTTGGCCTTGTTCTTCCAGCCGGCGCCGTGGTTCCAGATGATGAGAGCATAATGTTTCGCAGGATAGGCGGCAACGGTGTCCTTAACGAAGGAAACCAGCTGATTGTAATCGCCCATATCAAGTTCGCCCATATCTTTCAGCTTCTTGACATTACCTTTTTCAATGTAATTGAAAGTAGCCGGGCCTTTTTCACGATCAATCAAAGTGACGATATTCAACCAATCATTGGAACCAACCTTCGCCATTTCATCCTGATCAGTGACGCCGAAGGAGTCCAGGTTATTGTCGGCATTCAAGAAGACCATCCATGTCCAGTCCTTCTCGGCCGCGCTGACCGGAGAAGCAAGCAAACCTACGATCATCACCAAAGCCAGAATACTCAGTACTCGTTTCATTCTTATCTCCTTATTTTACTTATAAGATACTTGATTAACTATTAAAATAAATCACCTGGGCCATATAATCAGATCGCTACCTGATGCGGCAAATGCGCTTCTGGACAAGACTTCCTTTGCTCTGCCGACCTCCTCACTCAAAAGTAATGCATAAATTATAACATACAAATTGTACCATCGCAACCCATGGGTTGTCTTCCCGGGTATAATGATTACTTACGGCTCAGTTCACCTATGAGATTGGAAGCTTCCGCTGTGACATTGGCGGGCAAGCCGGCTTCGCTATGAAGTCGGAAGTTGATGTCGCCGATCACAAATTTGATCAGATCCTGGTTGGAGGTAGAGTCGGAACTGACAAAGTCACGCAGCACTGACATATCACCCTTTTCAATCGATGAAACCAATGTTGCCGATGTCTTTTTCTTGAAGAAATCCTGAATCATCTCGTCCCACATTCCTGCCTGGCAGAATTCAAGACTGGTGTAGGTTGAGTCGAATGCATAAGAGTCGGGGGGGAAGTAGACGGCCAGACCCATGGCATTTTTCATGGTATCGTCAATGTTCCCATTCGCGAGAATAGCCTTGTCGCACGCAGCCAGGACCTTGTCGATAGCAGTCTTGAGCGCCATATCATTTACGGAGACTTTAAGAAGATTCATAAGATGAATCAGGTCTACATTTTCTGGTTCGGCGAATTTTTGAACTTGTGAAAGGGCTGTGGTGAACTCATTGGCGAACTTGCCGGCGATGGCGGCTTTCGCGAACCCGTTCATTGCATCTATAACACCGTCTAATTCTGACACCTTAAGTAATGACTGTGTACAGGCTTCGTATC
The DNA here is from genome assembly GCA_015233155.1 of Candidatus Rifleibacteriota bacterium. GTDB lineage: Bacteria > Muiribacteriota > Ozemobacteria > Ozemobacterales > Ozemobacteraceae > JADFYG01. Next base: position 63,240 of record JADFYG010000002.1, on the reverse strand, counting down.
CCTGGCTGCCATGATTATAGGACGCAATATAAGCCTTTACCCATGCCTTGGCGAAATCTTCGACCGGAGTCGTTTTTGTCAGGGTCTTCAAAGCATCATCATACGGAGTACCCTTGCCGGGCTCTGTTTCCTCAGAGCCAACAATATAATCAACTTTTTCACGGCACACGAATGCTACTTCAGCCATTTGCATCAAACAAGCATCAAAACCGAGGATGTCTATATTTTTCCCCAGGGCAGTTTTGATCTCTCCAAGTGCCTGACCGAGTTGGGCAGTGGTTATATGGTTATTGGAGGAATCGTCATAAGAAATTCCACGAGTGACGGCGTGATCCTTTTTCTTCCAGCCGGAACCATGATTCCAGATAACGAGTGCGTAGTGATTCGCGGGATAACTCGCTTTGACCCACTTGGCAAAGGTAACGAGCTGATGCCAGTCACCCATGTCCAGTTCGCCGAGATCCTTCAATTTCTGTATCTTGCCTTTAGTTATATAGTTGTAGCTGGCTGGCCCCTTTTCACGATCTATCAGCGTAACAACATTCAGCCAATCATTCGAACCGACCTTGGCCATTTCATTCTGATCCTCGACTCCGAACGGATCCAGGTTGTTATCCGCATTCAGATAAACCGCGAAGGTCCACTCTTTTTGTTGTGGCGCAGCAGTATTAGCAGCAAAAACCGGTGAAGAAATAAAAGACAAACTCAGGAAGAACAGGCCGAAAATGCTCACTGCTCGCTTCATGAAACCCTCCTGCATGGATTATTGCAAATAAAAAATTACGCCCATATCATAATTGAGATAAAAATATTTTACGGATTTTTTGCACTGTCCGCAATCCCCCCGAAAGAAAATGTTCGTGAGTATAATTGATAATGACAGGTGTTATATCAATTACAAAATGTGGGCGCTAATTCCCCGGACGATCCGCTGAATCGCCCCAATACATCGATAAGCACGATTTTTCCGGGATTTTGTGTTATTTTGAAGCGAGGTACAGCCTATGGTGATATTAATATCCCGAGTTCAGATCTTTCAAAAAATGCGATGTATGACCTTAAATAGAGTTATTTTAAAATCACGAATACATATTTTGATGGCAATAGCATTGTTTTATGGATTGCTACTGATGTCTCCCGCTAGCGCAGCGATCCACAATCCGACTTGTGTTATCACGTCACCGGCCGACCTGACTCAAAGCATTAATGCCGGTGGAAACATTAACATCTCCGCCGCATGGCAGGGAGACACGCCTCCATTTGCTGCCGTCTTCAAAGTGGGACCTGCTACCGTCGGCACCATAAATACATCGCAGCCGGCAGCGATGATTTCTTTGAGTGCCGGAAGTCTGGCTGAAGGTCAAAAGACATTCTCGGTGAATGTTCTGGAAACGGCTGTTCCCAATGGGCAGCCATCAGGAGACATCCCGGCCGCCGGAATGCTCATGATCGACAAGACTCCTCCCCAAATAACGCTTTCGATCGTTTCAGGATCAGTGGTTTCATCTGTTGCAAGCTTCAATGATGTAATTCTCGGTTTTACAAGTTCGGAATCACTTGGCGAGGCTCCGAAGTTCAGCATTTCTCCTGGGGTTTGGTCGGCGCCTTCCCCGCTATCTCCTGAATCAGCTCCATTTTCAAACAATCAATATAAGATTACGGTTCCCCCGGCAACCAGTGGCGGCGTATATACTGTGCGCGTCATCGGGCGAGACAACACGGAGCCGGCTGCCACCCGCAATGAAGGTTCTGACCAAGTTGCTTTTTCAGTGGATGCCTCGGCAGATGGGGCTCCGACGATTATTTCCTGTGCGCCAGTGTCACCAGTGCGAGTCGATTCGATCAAACTTTCGGGGAGTATTCAAAAAGATAATACAAAACAGAGGGTCGAAGTCCTCGACGGACCCACTGTGGCCGCGACTGTCGATATTGCAGCAGGTGCTGATTCCTGGTTAGCGCAGGTTTTTAGTCTCACGGAAGGCATACATAACTTCAGTGCCCGCCGCATTGACGCATTGGGAAATGTTTCGGAGTCAGGGGTGCAATTTCCTGTTACAGTTGATTTTACGCCGCCGGCTTCTCCTGTACTTGATACGCCGACGTCTCCAGTCAACAAAACAACCGTGCGCATTACAGGAAAAGGTGTTGTCGATCCTCCGTATTACAGTGGCCCGATGCGTCTCGAATTGACACGTGGCGGGACTGCTATTGCAAGCGCTGTTGCAGATTCAAACGGCTCCTTCGCATTTGTCGATGTTCCTCTTGCTGCCGGCAATAATCTTTTGATTGCACAGGCCTTTGATTCAACCCATGATGGAACTCCACTCGATCGTGGAAACGCCAGTGTCTTTTCGAATGCAATAGTGGTCAGGCTTGATCAGACTCCGCCTGTTATCATAGACGGAGGTATCATTATCAGCGGTTTTCAAGACCCTGCAAATTCAGAGTTATGTGAATTACAGCCGGCTTCTTCGTCGGTTACCTGGAAATCCTCGCGTTCATCGGTTCTCTGGCTCCCCATTTTTTCTACATCACAGTCAACAAACCCCCCGGACGGAGATATACGTCCGTTGCAACTTTTTGGCACACCTCCAGTTTCAATTATTCTCGCATATCGACGCATTTATGCACCATTACAGCTTATGCCATGGCTTCACAAAGTGATCGCAGCCCATGGACAGATTGGAGCTATAGATATTCGCCGGATTCCTTCTACTGGAAAAAGCTCTATAATGGCATCTGTTGAGTCCAGGCCAGGCTTTTCCGCCGATATTGCTCTTTTGACCGCAGGCAAACTGCCTGCCGAGCGCCTTGATCTGATGCTTTCCGATATCGTATCAGAGCGTATTCCAACAGCACTTCTCCCGGATCCTGAAAAAATTTCCTCTGATAAACGGCTACGGACAATTAGAAACGCCGTTCTATTTCGACGTCTGCACGATTCGGACCGGTTACCAGCCACAGGAGAACCCCATTCTGAACGCGTACCCGCCATTGCGACTCCTCGATAATATTACTGACACCTCGGCTTTCGCCAAGATGCAGCGTTTCGTAATGCAATGGCCATCGAACGCCACTCGATTCAATACCTTCGACCAGTTCACTAAGGGCGAGCAATGCGCATGATATTCCGGGAGAAAGGCGACTGACTATCATTTCACCGGCACCAAATATCCCGCCGCAGCCGTCCGGTGTGTCAAAAGTGTACCAACCGCGATCGATGAACCTGCCGGGTAATAGACAGTTCAACAAAGACATATCGGTACGACCACCCAAAAAACCTGACAGATGGATTTCAGTGTGGAAGCTCGCGGGTAATTCGTTAAGCGCTAATTCAAGATCAGTCTGATTTTTATCTGCCGGATAAACCTTGATTTGCGCGCCGCTTGCTTCGTGAAATACTCGGCCATTTTCGCTCAAAGAGTCGAGATCTCCGATCAACAGGTTGGCTTTTATCCCCCATTTACACAGAAGATCGCCGCCTCCATCAACACCGATAACCAGATCCCATGAACCACCAGGAACTCTTATTTTTTCACGCGGAGCATTTGCCGCGAGAAGAATGCGAGATATTGCACTCTTTTCTCCTGGTGCTGCAGTGGAAAATTCAGTTTTCATGCATTTCTGATCAATCAGTTTCACTCGGCTCCGGAGACAGGCGAAATTTGACGTGGATATTTTTGTTGTCACGCAATATCAAAAAATCGATCTGGTCTTCCCAGTCGAGAAAGGTCATCCATTTTTTCAGTTCGACAGTATTTGCGAAAGAATTTCCGTTGACCTGCAGGATCAGGTCGCCCATCTTGAATCCCTTTTTTTCTGCTAATGTTTCCGGAAATATGATCGATATTTCCATGCCTTTCGAACTATCTTTTAGACTCAAGCCAAGAGTTGGATATTTTTCAAATTTCTCTTCCGTCACGCCAATAAAAAAATCAGCAACTCCTCGCGAGATAATTGAATTGGGTATATCAGATTTTTCAGATGCTGGGCCGAGGTGTACCGAGAACTGGCGTTTCGAGTTCTTTGTTTTATCGTCCGCGCTTTTGCTGGTCTCATTTTCCTGGCCGGGTATATCAACAGGGATAATTGTCGTGGTTCTAAAAGAACTTCGATTGCCGATTATCCTAGCTATTCCGAGATTGTAAGCCACGTGACCTGTACCGGCCAGAACCACTATCTTTGCTCCCGGATATTTCTGCGCAGCCATCATTGCTCCTTCGCCCATGGCTGCATCCCATAGGCATTGGGACATATACATGCCGGTGAATATTTCCGGGGCTTGGGCTCCGATCCCTTGCATCATAGCGTTTACAAAATATCGATGTTCCGCGTTCGTCGTGTCCGGGGTGGGAATTTGCCTGCGCTCGTCTTCAGATAAACTTTCCAGTCCGGATTTGCGAACTTTGGTAACTAATTCATGAGGAATGTTTATTCCAGTCATGGGAATCCGATGATCTCTGGAATACGCAAAAATCGGCTGATAATAACGCCAATTGTGGCTCCAGGATTTGAACCATCCGATTTTGTCCATGAAATCATCTTCTTTTATGGACCCTTGTATAAAATCTGCCAGGGCCTGGTTTTGGGACGGGTTAAACATTTCCAGGCCAAGAACAACCTTGAAGCCACGTTCAGTCAAACCTTCGATAATTCGTTTTTGAACCTGATGATGCTGATCACTTGTGTGACTTTCCCCGATCAGGATAATATCTGTTTTTCCGAGTTCGCGAAAAAAAATATCGGAATCTATATCGTGGCCTTCTCGAGCCGAATAGATGGCATTAAGTGTAACTTTTGCCATATCCAGACGAGTTTTTGGATCACCGAAAGGAAGTCTTAAACTATTGAATTCCTGGTTTTCTTCTTTGGCTAAGCATGCATTCATTGTTACCAACTCTCCAATAAAAAAGATCAACAGCAATATAATGCATTGTGACAGGGCAATCGGTGATTTGGGGGAGAATCGCTGCTTCCACATTGTGATACCTCCAGGGTTATTGAAAAAAAATCTTCAGAATATGTCTTGATAAGGTTCTCATTTCAAAGAAGTGAGTCGAAAATTTCGAATGATGGTGCGCTAAGTACAGGATTGAGGCGCTTTTCCTCGCCCAAAGTGCGGCGTTGAGCCGGGCCATAATCGTGGCCCGTCAGCAGAATCAATTCGTCGGGTAGTTTTTTAAGTTTTTGCAAACTGTTGAACAAGGTTTTCGCATCGCCACCCGGAAGGTCAGTTCTTCCGCAGTTGCCTATGAAGAGGGTGTCTCCCGTGATCAACCATTTGTCGTCGACGACAAGACAGATCGATCCGGGAGCATGGCCTGGGGTGTGGATAATCTTTACCACTCCTTCCGTCGGTTCCAGTGAGAAGGAGTCGCCATCGACAAGCTTGCCATCGAGAGCAGCGGCTCCTTCCAGCAATCTTTCCGTTTCCGGGTGAGCAAGGATCTTTGCTCCAGTGCGTGTTTTTACGGCCGATGCTGCGCTGACGTGATCGAAATGGTGATGTGTTAAAATTATACGGGTGATATTGAGTTTGAGGCGTTTTGCTGTCTCGACGATCTTATCTCCATCGAACCCTGGATCAACAATGACGCCCTCGCCGCCCTCTCTTGTTCCGAAAATGTAGGCGAAGTTTCTCATTCCGCCAACTGGGATTTGTTCCATCAACATGATTTTTCCTCCTGAAATAACCGATGGTTGGGTTGCCATGGTTTGATTGATTGACTCCCCGTAAACTTGCATTTTCAGCATCAGACAGGTGCATATAAGAATCCAGGTGCAAATATTTATTCTGCTGTAAATTTGGCATTTTGGCTGAAAAGAAGATGGCAAATTCATCATTTGGAGCTTAACGACAGAATCGATTCAATCTGCAAAAAATGCATATTACATTACCTGGATTGAAAAAGACGTAAAGTTGATTTAGTGTCGAATTTTTCATTTCCGACATTGTATCATGACTACGGTGGAATGCATTCAATCACTCGGTTACTGGAGTTGGTAAATGTCGGTTGCTCCTCTGGGTTTGTACGTTCATGTCCCGTTTTGTCTTAAGAAATGTGATTATTGTGCCTTTGCATCCGCTATTCCTTCTCCGGAAACCATTTCCAAGTATATTGATGGGATATCCCGAGAACTGACAAGGCGTCTTTCGTCTGATCTTGCACGTCGTATTACCACAGTGTTCATCGGTGGTGGAAATCCAACAGCTATTGGTCCGAGACCATTTGCCAGCCTTGTCCATTTTCTCACGAAATGTCTCAGAGGCGCGTCAATAGCTGAATGGACCATTGAGACCAATCCTGAAACGCTGACTCCCGAATTTTTACCGATATTGCGTGATCTGCCTAAGCTGCGACTCAGCATTGGGGCTCAGCGACTCGATGATGACCAGCTCATACGACTTGGACGACTCGGAACTCAAGCACGGTTAGAAAAAGCTCTTGACCTTGCTTTTTCCCTCACAAAACGCGTCGGAATCGATCTTATTCTGGGTATCCCCGGATGTCCATCAGTGTCCGAAGATCTTGCCAAATTACTCGAACGGTTTCAGCTTGAACATATTTCCGCATATTTTTTAACTGCTGAGCCCGAGACTCCTCTTGGCGAAGCGGTCGCTTCGGGCAAATTTCCGGATCCAGCAGATGTTGGTCCTGAAGAACTTTTTGAACTTGCAGCCGTTCTGCGTAGCAGAGACTTTGAACATTACGAAATCTCGAACTTTGCGCGTCAAGGTGGCCGCTGTCGCCATAATATGGGTTACTGGGATGGGAACGACTATCTCGGTTTTGGTCCAGCCGCCGTGGAAACACTGGATGGCAGGCGATGCACCAATCCGGCAACGCTTATCGACTGGCTAGGTGATGTTCCGCGCGAGATAGAGCCTCTCAGCCCCTCGATTCAGGCGCGGGAGTATCTTATGTTGCATTTACGTCTGATTTCCGATGGCCTGAATCTTCGTTCTTATGAGAGACGTTTTGGTTTACCCTCCTCGACGCTACTTGCAGCGCTCCAAGAGCAGACCTCGTTGGGGTTCATCGAACACTCGGGCGATGTTTTCCGACTGGCACGGTCCGGTATCATCATAGCAAATCGCGTTATTGCCAGTCTCTTTGACGACTAATTATCCGGAGCTGATTCATCGATCGGAATTGCAGGCTCACGTGGAATTAACTATAAATACCGGCTTTGCGTTTGAAATACACGAGATCCACAAGATTACAGTGAGCGGGACTAAGCCGCCGAATTCCCTGGAATGCGGATCCGCCATATCTATTCGCTGCAGAAGGCGTCAATGACCTCTTGACAACGGAGGGCGTTCCATATGAGACTTGAGCATCAATGGATTTACAGAACCTAAATAAAGAAGGAGAACGACAATGTATAAACTAGTTCTCGTGCGCCATGGTGAGAGCACCTGGAATAAGGAAAACCGTTTCACCGGCTGGACTGACGTCGATCTGTCGGAAAAGGGGCAGGCCGAAGCAAAACGAGCGGGCAAGGTTCTGAAGGAAAATGGATTCACGTTTGATGTGGTTTACACGTCCGTCTTGAAGCGTGCCATTCGTACTCTTTGGTATGTGCTTGATGAAATGGATCTTATGTGGATTCCCGTTTACCGTAACTGGCGACTGAATGAGCGTCATTATGGGGCTTTGCAGGGATTGAACAAGTCTGAGACTGCTGCGAAGTATGGCGAAAAACAGGTGTTGATCTGGCGCCGGTCGTATGATGTTCCGCCTACCGCTTTGGATAAAACCGACGAACGCTTTCCTGGTTTTGACCGCCGCTATGCGGATCTGAAGCCCGAAGAGTTACCGACCTGCGAAAGTCTCAAGGATACTGTTGCGCGTTTTCTGCCCGCTTGGCATGAGACGATAGCTCCGATGATCAAAACGGGCAAGCGAGTATTGATGGTTGCCCATGGCAATTCGTTTCGGGCACTAGTAAAATATCTGGACAATATTTCAGATCAGGACATTCCGGAACTTAATATTCCGACCGGTATTCCCTTGGTATACGAGCTTGACGCACAGCTCAAGCCTATCAAGCACTATTACATCGGCGATGCCGACGAAGTTGCGAAGGCAATGGATGCGGTCGCTGCACAGGGTAAGGTCAAGAAATAATTCGGGCTCATAATTGTTTAATGTTCTTGATTGCCATTGTGGCGCGAGCGATATCTTACAGCTTATTGGTAGTATTGCTATTTATTGAGTAGTATTATCACTTTGATGATCAAAAATGAGCTGTGTTTTTCGTATTTGACTTGGTTCGAAGGATGTGCGCTTGGTGGATTATCCATATTGGGGCTAATTCCACGCGGAGTTTTGCCCGACGCCCGACGGAAAGAGTTTTTTTGCTTTGGATTATTCTGGAGTGCCACTTGATTCGTTATTTGGTGGCGCTTTGGGTTGATGACTTCTTGAGTGATTCGGGGTTAGATGTCGGAGAAATATCCTGAATTACCGTTGGGCCGTTTTCACTACTGATTTCTTTGTTGTCCGAACCACATTTTTCTGCAATTGAAGAGGCGTTCTCCATTGGGTGGGCAAAAGGTATTTGTGAACTATTTACGCTCTCGACAATCATTTTAGTGGAAGTGGCGGGATGTGATTCGCAGACACACTCGGGTGAAGTTTTTATGGAGTTATCCCGAGGCTGAGATTTGTGGCTAATGAACCAAAGAATAAGCGCGGCAAAGGCGATTCCCATGGAAAGCCACTGATCGGACGACAAGCCGAAGCGATCGCGTGGATTAAGACGAATAAACTCGACGAAAAAACGCGAGATGCCGAACCAGGCAAGGAAGACCGAGAAACGGCGCCCAGGGCCAATTTCCCAGCCAGGTCTCAGGAGAATTATCAGCATTACCCACGCGGAAAGCGACTCGTATAGTGGCGTTGGATGCACCGGAATATCAACCGGGACTGGCAATTGAGGAAACCGCTCTCTGAAAAGTTGTGTGAGAATCAGACTCTTTGCGCTCAACGTAGGTACAAGTCCATGAGGAAAGGTCATTCCCCAAGGCATTAATGTTGGAACCCCATAACAGCCGTCACCCGCAGTTATACACCCCAAGCGCCCGATTGCATAACCTGTCACCATCCCAGGTGAAACAAGATCGCCCATGGCTATGAACGAGGCTTTTGCTATGCGCAGTCGCCATGCGCACAATGCGAATGCGAGCAGGAAGCCTCCGATGACGGAAAAACCGGTGCCGTTGAAAAAAACACCCCACGGGTCCTTTACGAAGTGTTGCCAGTTTTCCAGCAGATACAGTGTGCGTGAACCGCCCATTCCACCGATAATCGCGAGGAGATAAATATCCCAGGCGAGGTTCAGATCAGCCCCGTTGCGGCGAAACTCACGGTTCGTGACAACTATTGCTCCGACAAATGCCAGTGCCAGGAGTAGGCCATATGACCCGATACGAATTGGTCCCCACTCGAACAGAATCGGACACATGTAATAATCTTCCTAAGTATTGCTTAGTGCAAAAAAGTGGGTGTTCCCAGCCTGTGGCATGATTTACCTCGTAATTGTTGTGCACAGTTCTTAAGCAGTAAAAACGCATCGGAAACAAGAGACGAAGGTGCTGTTACATTTATGCTATCGAAAGAAGGATCGGTGTCAGTGACGATTTATGACGACGCCATTTACCCTGGTATCCTCAGTGGCTGTCAAAATCAGCTCACTGTCTTTCGGAAGCTCGGCTTCTTTGCCTTTCACAAAAATTCCGCCGACAAGGCCAACCGGCCCCAGGGCAAGATATCCCACTGCTGAAGCGCCTGCAGCCATTCCCAATTTTTTCTTATCGATTTCGTTCATAGCCAAATCTGTAAAAGCGACCGGTATGATGGTTCCATCTATGGAATTCACTTCGCGTATCGTCATCTTCAAGCGTCCGGTGCGACCGAAACGGCCGGCGGGACGCACCTGATCCAGTTCACCGACTGCCAACTCTCCTTTTCCGATCACCAGAATATTGTGGTCGATGAACACGTCATCTATGACCGTCAGAGGAATTTCGCTTCCGATTTTTGCATCTCGGCTGCTCAAGGGCTTCCCAATGCGTACGCGAATCTCATGACCGCGTGGAATCGTCACCTGGTGGAGTAATACGATGCCATTATCGGCAATCATAGCTACAAGTTGTTCGATTCTGAAGGCCAGCGGTTCGCTCGATGGTTTACCTGAAAGTTTTTTATCCAAGGCATTGAGACGTTCGACCAAGGGACCAACCCTTGTTTCGTGAAAAACATTCCATTCCAGATAGTTAATCTTGAGGTCCAGGGAGGGAGATCTTGAATCGCCCCGAAACAGAAAATTAGAAAGATTTTCTACTTTTCGTGCCGGAGAAGATGATGAAACACGACCAAGTAAATCGCGTTCGATACGGGTAAGCCGTTCAGTCAATGCTCCATCGCCGGTTTGGGAGTATAGATACTTTTCACAACGTTCGATCTGCCGTAGCAGGAGTCCTTCATCCGGCATGGTTCCGGGGGCTACTTTTGCCGCGCCAGAGGCAGATGAAACAAAGATAAATGCGGCACATAATAGAAGAGATGTGAAAATAGCCGCCGGTGTCAAAGTGCCGAGGGACCGGGAAATGCTACTATTTTTTACTAATGCCATAAGTAATCTCCTGGATTCATAAGTGGTAACGTCAATTTTGTTAATAGTTATAAATACAAAGACTATATTGAAGATGGTTTTCTTTTGGGTAGTCGTTAATGTTTCCTGCGCGGAATTTCCGGATTATATGAAAAGGGAAACCTTTCATTGCATAATTCATTTTATTTGCGGCGTGTGCGCCCAGTCGCAGCAGGCTTGGTGGGCTCTCCGGATGTAGATGCGCCGTCAGATTTTTTGCTGCCATCCCGAGCGGAAGATTTCACTATAGCTCCTGGAGGTATGACGCGATTTCCGTGAATGATCAGGATCTCGCCTTTCCAGAAAGGTTCGGTGTCGAGTCTGCGACAGAAGCGTCTGATAAAATCATCGTCGGGAGTGCGTATCACTACGTCGCGTCTTGATAACAATGGAGTGCGTCCGGACGCGTAAAGGAGCTGGTCGTCCTTGAGTCCCTTTACAGCATCAGCGATGTCCTGAGAAAAGCGAACGACAGGGCGGCTGAATCGTTCGCTCGATGAAATACGCCCCTCCTGGTATATTAACCGTCCTTCGTCATCAAAGAATCGCGGAAACAGCGAAGGTTCAAAAAAAGTCTCGCGCAGGTCAATTACCACACGTAATACTGGTGAGGCGGATCCTGTTATTGTGTGCGAAACGGTTACTCCCAGCGTATCGGCTGGATCGATCAGCCTGGACTCTGTTGCAATAGCTGAATCTGTGCCAACGAAAACGCGTGGTTCGCTTCCATGCGGATGTAGAGCGGCTAGAAATAGCGCAGAACGAAGTCCGGCAGGCCCCGTGAATGGGAGTTCAACCCGGCATCGAATCAATTTGGATTCATCTTCTTCAAAAAACGTGCGAGGAGCTGCCAGCAGAATACGACTCATATGTGGTCGCAATGTCGGATACTGGTGAAGTGCGTTACGAACATCCAGTCCTTCGGAAAGCGGTATTCCGAGAGTTTCTTCATAAGCATGGTGAAGTGCATCCATCCAGGCACGGGCTCGTTCTTCTTCGTAGGAGGATGATTCTTCCCAGGGTTGCCCGCCAATGCCCCACACTGAAACAACCTGTCTCTCGAAATCGACCGCTGAACTGGCAACTCCCGCCTGCGCTGAGTATGGGGCGAAGAGTCTCAGTAAAAAATCCATGGTTATGAAAAAGATAATCGCGAAAGTCCTGCGAGTCGAAAAGCGACCGCTCATGTTCAATTCCCCAGTGATGGCATTCATGCTTGTGAATAAGTGATACCACAAATCCGGCCTTGATTCAAAAAAACACCCCTCTCGCATATTAACTGCGAGAGGGGTGCGAGAAACCGTGTTTTAACCGCTTCAGATCATGGATCTATCGCAGGAGATATTTGTCAATCGAACGTGTAGTGGGAGCCCACGTAGTGCTCCTTAACGATATCGCCGGTATAGTATGCGTAGTCGAAGCGCAGGTTGGGTAATAAAGTCAGACCGAAACCAAGTGTCAATGTGCCATTCCAGGCACCCATTCGTACCGTGAAGTCATTTTCTATGAATTTTTTTTCAAGGCCTACCCGGTACTGTTGCTGGGTTGAATTAGATGAGTTCGTGACATTCACCATATCTGCCGAAACAGTCGTTCCCTTGGTTAGTTTCATTGACGCACCCATATTCAGGGTGGCGCCGTCATGTACTGAGTCAGCACCAGTAACGCGTTCGAGGAGATTATCAACAGTCAGGCCACCAGTGATACGATCGTTGTAATGATACATCAAACCGAATCCCATTGCCTGGGTGTCACGTGATGCATGTGTATTCAGTGTTTTTATCCAGCGATCGACGTTGGTGAATTGAAACTTCAGACCAGCATATAGCTGCTCTCGGGCGAGCATTCGACGAGCAATCGGGAAACGTGTTCCGAATGACAGATGTATGTCATCGACTTGTTTTTTTACACCGATAAAATCGCCGCCAGCCAGTTTTCCGAAATCGGGGTATCTTGTGTCCTGAGTATAGTCCACCCCATAACTATATTTTGGTCGCCGCGGGAGTGGTTCTTCGAGGACATTATGTTCGAGATAATCAGTTACCGAAAAATTTTCTTTTGGATTGTCTTCATAGATGTGGCCTGTGAAAGTCACTGAATTCCAGTTGAAGAGGTCGCGCTCATTCACCTTCGCCTGGACTGCAGCTTCACGTCCCTGAATTTGTGACAAGCCCGCCGGATTGTATGTCGTTGCGGACTCGTCATCAGACACGCCAAGGAACGCGCCGCCCATTCCGCGGGAACGTGCTGACTGTGCAGTTACTGGTGTAATTCCAGTCACAATCAGCAGCAGAGCCATGAACAGCACGCCGGCAAGGCGTTTGTGCGTCATTTTCATCGAGGTCTTCCTCCTGATGTTCCCATTGTCGGCACAATTAGCAGAATCATTGACGATATTTCGGGTTCTGGCATCGGTTTCACGGCCTCTTTCCTTCATTGCCTACCAAGTGGCTGGAATCCGGAAGGTCTTGGAAGTGGTTTGAATCCATCATTCACAATTGCCGGACTTGTTTTTTTTACGGGTTTTGAGATGTAAAGTGGTTGAAACCCGCCTTGAGAATCATTTTCAGATTGTTTCACAGCATTGTCACCGGATGGCTTCACAATCGGTTGGCCACTTGATGCCTTTTTTTGCGAGCTTGTCAATGCAGGCGTCTGGTCGGGATAGGTCAGAATAATCGGGGCGGATATCGGCACCGGTAAATACGGTTTCACAACGGGAGTGTTTCCCGATAAAGCAGATCCGTCAGGGATTGCAGAAATTGGCATAGCGTTGATAGAGTCTGCATGTGTCATGGTATTTCTTGCTTTTTTTCCGTATACGAAAGGCACTTTCGCATAGGCTATATTGTTTCTGAATGGTTGAGATCGATACTCACGCAAAATCTCATACTGGTCTTTGCCTTCAGGCATGATCAGATCGATCGGAATCGGGTCACCGTAAGTGTCCCAGCCGCCGCCGAAATCTGTATTTGAACTGAACGCACGCACATCCATATTGAACAGCTGGTTCGGTGAAACAATGCGCCTGAATCCCATGCTGAAACATTGATAACCCCAGTCTGGTGTTGGGTTACCGATGAATTCCTTGTTGATTTTCACTATGATGCAATCACGCTGAACCTGGACATAATCAGGAATCACGATATCTTTTACGATTTCCATAAATTGTGGATCGTCGGTTTTCTCGCGAAGTCTGTCCATGACTTCGTACTGGGCCAATGGTGAGACCAGAATGACCTTTTCCCAGCCCATCCCGTCGGCGAAATCAACATCACGTCCTGGCAAAGCTTTTGTGTGGCCACTTCCCGGGCGACCGTCGGTATCGAGATAAATGTCGAATAGGTTTGCTACGAATCCCTGCTCTTCGCCTTTTCCCGAATCCGGCCATCGGGTGAGAATGTTCGTGCGCATTTGAATCACGAACGTAACTACCTGACCTTCTTCGTAAGCGGAAAATCGTGTCAGATCAAACATTCCACGTTGAAGACGCGAATCCAGCGGATACGTATACCATCCGGGACCCTTGTCGTCGAGAACAGGATCCTCTATGTCGATAAGTGCGCCGCTTTCGTGAAAGAAGTTCACGGGTTCGGAAAGATCACGCGCAATCGCCGGAGGTGGGACAAGAAAAGTTCCAATAAGGACAAGTATGGAAGCAGATCTAAGACAGGTTTGCAGAATATTGCCGAGCGGTTTCATCGTCATTTCACCAATAGAATTGAGTATTGAGAGTCGCCGGATTCCTCGTATGGATCGCGCACCTGACTCGTCGTGCTAAGATTGAACGCATATTTGTGATAACCCGGGGAAACGTTTGTCATCGTAAGCGTGTAAGCGCCATCTCCCGCAACATCATCGCCATGTGTTCCATCGTCATACATGGCCTGAGGTTGCCAGTTGGTGAAGTCTGCGACCAGTGTCGGATTTGTCACGTCCGGGAAGTCCGACTTAATAAGTATGAATTTGGCCGTGTTTGGCGCCTTGGCTACCATCGCCACGTCCGGGACGGTATAAAGCGGCATAGTGCTCAGGTTTACCGGTATCGGACGGATGTCGAAATTCGGACTTCGGAATACGAGATATTCACGTCCATTGCCCTCCATAGGCATGTCGTATGTCCCGTCGGAGTTCAGGAAGATTTTTCGTGTTCCAGCTTTGGTTGCAAGAACGATTTCCGCATAGTTAACCCCCGTGAGCGTTGATGTTACGCGACCAGTAGCAAGTTTCTCTGTTGCTTCGCGGATGTTAATCACCGATTTTCCAGCAAGAATGCTCTCTCTATGTGGGTCCATCTCTTCCTTGTCGCCGTTTTTGCCCGTCCAGATGAGGGAATATTGTTGCGATCCGGTGGGAAGATTGTTGAGACTCAGCGTGTATATGCCGTCGTTTGCGAATTTGTCGCCGTGCGTACCGTCGTCATACATTTTGACCGTATCGGTAGCCCATTTCGGGTCGATACTCTTGATTTTGAATCCCGTGGCGTCAGGGAAGTCCACGATCGTACCAAACCATTTGCCTTCGCCTACAACCTTTTCGGACAGCACAATATCGGGTGCTGTTACTGTCTTTTCCACGGTTATATCGACCCAGGCGAAATCCGGATCGAAGTTGCGACTATGAGCGATCAGCAAATACCGGCCGCTTTTAGGGAATTCGAGAGTGAATGAGCCTGTTGCGCTTGTATATGTGTTTATGTCGGCAGCATTGCCGGCAACTGTAATTTGGATACCGAGCGGGTCCTTGCCTGCCGGAACCACCACTTTCCCGCTTACCGTACCAACGGGCATAACCATGGCTTCCTGGAGACAGCCGGTTGAAATGAGTGCACCGGCCAGCATCATGACCAGCAGCAACAGTTTTTTTCTCATGTTTTGCCATCCTTGTGTTCATCCCGGGTTTGGACCCGGTGATGCATGTGTCCCTACTTATATAAAAGTACATTCACTTTTGGCGTAGGAGTCGCCCCTACGCCAGAATTCCTGATATTAATTGAACAAATTTCAATACCTCTTTGTATAGTTTAGAAGTTCGCTTTGGCTTCGAAATAGAAGGTTTTCTGAGTTTTCACCGTCTTATTGTCACGACCGTTGTCGCTGTCGGTCACGCCCCAGCGATCGTCCGGATAGTCATAACCGAATCGTAGCTTCAGACTGGCATCTTTACTGATGTCATATATCATTTCGCCATACATATTTTCGTAGTCGCGGGAGTTGGTCTTGCCATCCTTGTAATCGACGATGCCACGGGTATACAGTGCCCGGCCACGGAAGCGTTTCGTAAAGTTCTTTTTCAATTCGCCCAGCAAGGCGTTCGCGAGACTGGACTTTCCCGGGTCACTCGGCAACTCGTAATCGACGTGCTGGATTCCGCCGGTCAGGCTTGTTGTTGGCGTCAGGTTATATGTCGTTTCGCTGATGTAATCGATACGGGTGTCGGATGAAGCGGTATCTTGCCAGCGCACCTGATGTTCGACACTTCCCTTTGTAAACACCCTTGGATTTACATTAGATGTGACTTCGAAGTAACCGGTGCGGTCGTTGCGTTCTAACACCTTTCCGTTGAATGTCTGTCCATCGCCATCGCGATCATTGAGCAGAGAAATTTTGCCTTTGGAGCTGACGCTGTCCGTGAGTTTCATATCGAGTTCAAATATGTTTTTTATGGCTCCGGATTCACTTGCGAAAGCATCCCACTTTTGCTCGAAGTCATAGGTCAGTTTTGTGTTGTCCGTGAAATCTGATACCAGATGATAGGTGAATTTGCGGCCGGAATTGCCGTCGGTGGGTTGTGGGGCGAATGGGTCCACTTCCCAGGTTTTGCTCAGGTATGTGACTTCCATGGAAAGATTCTTGGCAATCGAGAGCAGTTTGTTGCCGAAGTCGTAGTTTGCACCGAAGCGGCTCAATTTTTCGCCGTAGAAACCTTTATGACCATAGTTGTTCGAAAAACGTGGGTCGCTGGGATATCGTTTGCCTTGATCTGTGTCTTCGTCACCGATGTCAAACGCCCAGATTGGTGCCATCATGGCTCTGAAATCTTTGCCAAAATCATAATATTTCACGGTGCCGGTGAATCCGCCGTTCTGTACGCTTGCGTCAAACTTGGTTCCGGGTGCACCCAGGCTTTTCTTAGTATTATTGTCGGAAGTATCGGCGTGATAATCGGTTGAAGACAGGAATTCCGCTGTAGCCTGCACTTTGCCGACGCGCTCGGTGGTGTAGTTGACGTCAACGCCGCGCACTGTATTCTCATTGCCACGAATCTTGTAATCGTATATTTTTTCGGCATAACTTGTGCCGATTGACAGAGCATCCGGACTGAATTTCGAGGGAAGTTTCCAGACCAGGCGTCCGCCCACCATCTCGTCTGTTGATCGGAGCGCACTAAATTGTTCGTCATCTTTGTAAATAGAGCCTTGATAAGTCACACCGTTCGAATTGCCCGATATTTCCGCGCCCATGTACGGGTACACGACATCAGAGTCTTCGGAGATCATGTTCAGCGGATCGTTGATACCATTTATTGATTCATTCGCAAAAACGCGTGTTTTCAGCGATTTTGCATTTGAAATAAAGTGTATTTTATTGGTCTGTGCCCAGCGATCGCTCTGAATTTTAGTGACGTAGTCATCAATATTGTCGAATGGATTGGGGGTAATATTTCCGGCGTTGTTGTAAATGAGTTTGTTGAATG
The DNA here is from genome assembly GCA_015233155.1 of Candidatus Rifleibacteriota bacterium. Classification (GTDB taxonomy): domain Bacteria; phylum Muiribacteriota; class Ozemobacteria; order Ozemobacterales; family Ozemobacteraceae; genus JADFYG01. The sequence continues at coordinate 45,885 of JADFYG010000002.1, read as the reverse complement.
TCTTACCTTGAATGACTCCCTGCAATTCATAGAAAACTTCAATCTGATCACCCAGGGGCTTGCCGGTAAACTGAAGAGCGAAGAGTTGCTTGAAAAGTTCTATGCCAGGTTTGGTAAATTTCTGATCCTTATCGCCGTAAACATTTCGATTGACCGTGGCGGGATCAACGATGAATTGACTATAAGTCTGGTAGTAGCCGCCAACCTTTACGTTGGGTTTCGCATCTTCCAGAGTTTTCACTCGTGTTTCCGAGTCTGACATCCGACGTTCCAGGCTGTCGACACGTACTCCAAGCAGACCCAGTTCATCTTTGAATTCCTTGGTCAGACGCGCAAGGGCGGCTCGTTCTGTTTCCGTGGCCTCATTGACGCCTTTTCCCTTCTCCTCGAGTTTGCGCAGTATGCGTCCGAGCACAAGAGCGACATCGTAACGGGTCACTACCTTTCGGCCTTTGAATGTTCCATCGGGATAGCCTTCCATGTAACCCTGGCTGATCAGGAAATTAACGTCCTTGAATGCCCAGTGATCTTTTGGAAGGTCCTGAAAGGAAATGGCAGGACCGGCGGATGTATCCTGTTGAGCGTGAAGCGGCATCGCGAGAGCAACAATTAAGATAATGGCCGCCCACACCGGGGCGGAAAAAACCAAACCACGCACTGTTGCTTGCCTCATGTTTTTTCGGTCAATCCTTAATATTTCAGGCCGTATCGAGAATATCGGCATACTCAAGCCGACCGTGAAGAGACAAATTGATGAGCATATTGACGGAAAACACGGTATTATTGAATCAGTGCATATGGAACCAGTTACGCGAGCGGAAAACCTTTATCAGACAAGTCCGATGCTTCGGTTTATCGGAATGCTCATTTGCGTTCTGATTACATTGATGGCCACAGGATCCACCTATATTATGCAGCTCGAAAGGCCATGTATTTTCACTTTGACAATTCTTGTAACCGTTGTAGCAGCAGGAAATCTCGGAATGGCTTTGGCCGGACGTTTGCTCGATAGATTTGGAGCTGCTTTGTCCGGGATTTTGCTTTGGGCGTTTCCGCTTGTTCAGCTCGCAGCTGTATATATGGTCTTTTGGGTGTTGTTATCACCAGTGCCGGCAGTATTCGGTCGATCCATCTGGTCGCAAATACTTGATCTAAATGCCAAGGGAACCACAATTATTTTTTCGAATCTACCGGCGGCCTGTTCGATCTATGTTATTGCCGCGATGTTCGTTGCCATATTCAGACATTTGCGAAGTGTGTTTTCTGAGACCGGTGATCCGAATACATATCGAGAACGTATGGCTGCTCTTGATACTGAGCGACTCGCAACACGTCGTATAAATCGTATAGTTTTCTTGTTTGTTGCAGCGGTTCTGGGAGTAGTTATGATCTGGTTTGTTAAGGCGCGACCGGAAGTGTTGCTCTATCTGCGCGGGCAGATTCAGTTGCAGAGCATGCAGCATCCGGAAATAGCGCTGGAAACATTTCTGCATCTTGCGCGTAAATTTCCTCAGTATCGATATCGCGACACGGTTGATTTCAGAATTGCATGGATACGGGATCGGCGGATGCAGCAGTTTGATGAAGCCGCACTCGCCTACAGAAATTTTCTCGATATTTACGGATATGATAATGTGTGGGCAGACGATGTTCTTGCTAATCTCATAAGCATCACGCTTGACAAACAAAAAAATGCGACTGACACATTACGTTGGACAGCGCGGTTTCGGGAGCATTTTCCTGAAGCTCATCTGGCTCCACATGTGATATTGTATGAAATACGTGCGCTGAAAGAAGTCGGGCGAATAAAAGATGCGCGTGAGGCTCTGGAAATCGCCCGCAGGCGTTACGACAAAAGTTATCTGAATATTTATGATAGCGAAGATGATTTCGTGGCACGAAAGCCGTTTTCAACCGCTGCCGATGCACTCGAATTGAATGACTAGCAATTATTTTTCAGCTCGATTCAAGGTTTAGAAGGTGGCTTTGGCTTCCAGATAGAGTGTCTTTTGCGTTTTCACAGTTTTGTTGTCGCGACCGTTGTCGCTGTCGGTTACGCCCCATCGATCGTCAGGATAGTCATAACCGAACCGCAGCTTCAAATTGGCGTCTTTGCTTATGTCGTAGATCATTTCACCGTATATGTTCTCATAATCGCGTGAATTGGTTTTTCCGTTTTTGTAATCGACTATGCCGCGCGTATAAAAAGCTCTTCCGCGAAATCGCTTCGTGAAGTTCTTTTTCAGTTCGGCCAATATGGCATTTGCAAGACTGGATTTATCAGGATTGTCAGGCATTTCGTAATCGACGTGCTGTATCCCTCCGATCAGATTCGTAGTCGGGGTAAGATTGTAAGTCGTCTCACTTTTATAGTCGATACGGGTATCAGAATCTGGCGTGCTGAGCCAGCGAACCTGATGCTCGACGCTGCCTTTTGTGAATACACGGGGATTTATGTTCGCAGTTATTTCAAAGTAGCCGGTGCGATCGTTGCGTTCCAGAATCTTACCGTCGAAAAGTTTGCCGTCTCCATCACGGTCGTTGAGTAATGAAATCTTGCCCTTGGAGCTGACACTGTCAGAAAGTTTCATATCGAGCTCGAAAATGTTTTTTATAGCTCCGGACTCTTTGGCCAGGGCATCCAATTTCTGTTCGAAATCATAAGTCAGCTTGGTGTTGTCGGTGAAGTCGGAAACAAGATGGTAGGTAAACTTGTGTCCGGAATATCCATCCGTGATTTGCGGGGCGAATGGATCCACTTCCCAGGTTTTGCTCAGGTAGGTTGCTTCCATGGAGAGATTTTTGGCTATAGAGAGCAATTTGTTGCCGAAGTCGTAGTTCGCGCCGAATCGGCTCAATTTTTCGCCATAGAATCCGTTATGTCCATAGTTTTTAGAATATCGTGGGTCATTCGGATATCCATCTCCGCCATCCTCATCCTCTTCGCCGATATCGAAAGCCCATATTGGTGCCATCTTGGCCCGGAAATCCTTGCCAAAATCGTAGTATTTGAAGGTTCCAGTGAATCCGCCATTCTGTATACTCGCATCAAATTTGGCTCCGGGAGCGCCCATGTTTTTCATAGTATTCTTGTCAGAGGTGTCGGCGTGATAATCAGTTGATGACAAAAATTCAATTGTAGCCTGTGTTTTGCCAACTCTTTCCGTAGTGTAGTTGACATCAACTCCACGTACCGTATTCGAGTTGCCGCGTGTTTTGTAATCGTATATTTTTTCGGCATAGCTGGTGCCGATAGAAATGGCATCTGAAGTGAACTTAGAGGGAAGTTTCCAGACCATTCGACCACCGATCATCTCATCCGAGTCAACGTCAATATGTCCGATTTTTAAAGTATCACCCTTGTAAATACAGCTTTGATAGCTCACTCCTTTGGACGCGCCCGATATTTCGGCGCCCATATATGGGTAAACCACATCACTGTCTTCCGTAATCATGTTCAGTGGATCATTGATGCCGTTTATTGATTCATTTGCAAATATGCGCGTTTTCAGAGATTTCGCGTTTGAGATGAAGTGAGCCCTGTAGCTTTCAACCCATCGATCACTCTGAATCTTAGTGATATAGTCATCTATTCTATCGAAGGGGTTTGGAGCGATTTTTCCAGTGTCGTTATATATCAGTTTTTGGTATGTCTTTCCTTGAATTACGCCTTGCAACTCATAAAATGCCTCGATCTGGTCACCAAGTGGTTTGCCTGTAAACTGAAGAGTGAATTGTTGTTTGAAGAGACTCATGCCCGGTTTCGAAAGGCTCAGCTGTTTATCGCCATAGATGTCACGATTTACGCTAATTGGATCAATGGTGAACTGGCCATAAGTTCTGTATATACCGCTCACTTTAACGTTTGGTTTCGCATTTTCCAGGGTGTTCAAACGGTTTTGCGAGTCTGACATGCGACGTTCGAGGCTATCGACGCGCACGCCGAGAAGACCCAGTTCATCCTTGAATTCCCTGGTCAGTCGAGAAAGGGCTGCGCGCTCAGTTTCTGTGGCTTCGTCGATATCTTTCCCTTTCTCTTCTGTTTTATGGAGAATGCGGGCCAGTATGAGGGCGATGTCGTAGCGGGTGATGACTCTGCGTCCCTGGAATGAGTTGTCGGGGTAACCTGTCATATATCCATGCCCGATGAGAAAGTTGATATCATTGAATGCCCAATGGTTCTTGGGAAGATCCTGAAAAAAAGTGGGAGAGGAGGTCGAAATAATCTGTTGTGCACGCAGGGGCATCAGGAAAGAAATGAAAAGCGCAATGACCGCCCACATTGGGACGGAAAACGCCCAACCGCGCGCAATATTTTGCCTCATGTTGTTTATTGGTCGATTCTTTTTGGAGTATCTTAGGAGTATCGGCATACTCAGGAGGATCATAGAGAGCGCTATAGTTGTAGAAACAAGCATTGACCATACAAGTATGATATACTTCGCCAACATGTCGGGCATACCTTGCCCGGCAGATTGCAATCACAGCGGAGAGAAGTATTAATCATGGCACTGGTGCTTGTCCGTGAGGTCATAAAGGATCAGAACCTCAGCATCATCGCCGGCCAGACCGGCCTCGATCGCAAGATCATTTCATCGGAAGTGCATCGACCAGGCCTTGAATTGGCCGGTTTTTTCGAGCATTTTGGTTATGAGCGCATCATCGTGCTCGGTCGCACAGAGCTTGCATATCTTGGAGAACAGAATTCCGATACACGCAAGGTGCGTTTGCGACAACTACTCTTCTTCAATATTCCATGCATTATTGTTACTGACGATCTTCTTGTATTGGATGAGCTTATTGAGCTCTGCAATCAAAAGGGCGTTCCGATTTTACGCACGGCCGAAAAAACCGGCGAGTTCATCTATCAGCTGTCCCGTTATCTGCACAATCGTTTCGCGCCACGCAAAAGCATGCATGGTGTGTTTGTCGAGGTTTACGGGGTTGGTATCCTGATTATCGGTCCATCGGGCATCGGGAAGAGCGAATGCGCTCTGGAGCTTATAAAGCGCGGGCACAGGCTTGTTGCAGATGATGCCGTCCAGCTCATGAAGATAAGTGACACGAAGATCATCGGGTATCCCGATGAGATGATACGGCACCACATGGAGATTCGCGGTCTTGGGATAATCGATATTCGCTCACTGTTCGGTATTGCCGCGACGGCGGATGAAAGGCCGGTTGAGCTGGTCATTCAACTTGAAAAATGGGATGATCGCAAGGAATATGACCGACTTGGCATTCAGCAGCGTACGATAAAAATCCTTAAAGTTGAGATCCCGTGCACGACGATTCCCGTGCGCGAAGGGCGTAATCTGGCCGTTGTGATCGAAACCGGTGCAATGAACTTCTATTTGAGACGGATGGGCATAATGAGCGCTGAAAACTTTGCCAAGCAGCTCCAGTCCAAGATGATTCGTTAAAGGTGAAACTTGACTTTCCGCTGCGGCGTCGGCTGGCTTTGGCGCTTCGGTCACGTCGATGGGTAGTTTTTGTTGCAGTGGGCTCCTGTTTTCTCACACTTGCAACCGTCTGCGCTGGTTTGTTGATGCTCATATACAGTCCCGCACATCTGACAACGGTTCAGAGTTTTCCACCAGCAGGGCTTGCCATTGCCGGATTCAGTGCATTTTTACTTGGCGGATTCTGGGTTTATCACGGTCTCAAGGCGGCATTTTTGACATTGTCGCTGCGCGATCAGGAGGCAATGGAGCGTATTCGGGAAGTCGTTTTCAGACGCCCGAATATCGTTGGAGAAAGACGTCCATCACTGGTGGCTTTGGGGGGCGGAAGCGGTCTAAGCTCTCTATTGAAGGGTTTAAAAGATCTTCCTGTCGATCTTACCGCGGTAGTCACAGTAACTGACGATGGCGGTTCCTCTGGTCGTTTGCGAAAAGACTTGCAAATCTTGCCTCCGGGAGATATTCGCAACTGTCTCGTGGCTTTATCGCAGTCGGAAAGTCTGCTTGCGCGTCTTTTTCAGTTTCGGTTCGTCGAAGCTGGCGAATTTTCAGGTCACTCATTTGGTAATCTGTTCATTGCTGCCATGACTGAACTCCTTGGGGATTTCGGAAGCGCAGTGCGCGAGGCGAGCAGCATTTTGGCTATTCGCGGCCATGTCATTCCTGTGACATGCGAAAACGTGCAGTTGGCCGCAATTTTCGTCGATGGCACGGAAACGATCGGAGAAACGGCAATCACAGGCACCGGAAAACGTATTGCTGAAATAAGGTTGATTCCTGAAGCAGCGCTTCCCAATCCGGAAACCCTGAACGCCATTGACCAGGCGGACATGATTGTTCTTGGGCCCGGAAGTCTTTATACGAGCGTCATTCCTAACCTGCTGGTTTCTGACGTCGCCGATCGAATCAATCGTGCAAAGGCACCCGTAGTATACATTTGCAATGTAATGACTCAGCCGGGCGAAACGGACAGGTTTACCGCTGCCGATCATGTAGATACATTGCTGGCTAAAACTTCTCTAAACCGTATTGACGCAGTTATAGTGAACTGTCGTCGTGCTGCTCGTCCTCTGGTTAAACGCTACGAGGAGCAGGGGCAGTTCTGGGTGCCTCCTACGGTGACACGTATTGAGCAGCGAGGAATCAAGGTGATATCCGGAGATTTTCTTTCTGAAACCAACTTGGTAAGACATGATTCCATAACTCTCGCTCACGCGCTTTTTTCTTTGATTGTCGATTCCTCTTCGCTCCGAACCGGGACAGAATCTCGTAATGAAATGCATAATGATCGACAAGTTTCGCACGTCGGTTATACAAAAGCGCATGAAAAATTGTCACGCAAGGTTGCAGAGGATTTGGATAGCGAGGAATAGTTTTTTGAAAAGTTTTCACCTGAAACTGCGGCGCGAAGTTCTTAAATCTCCTCCGGCGCGTAACTGCTGTAGAGACGCATTTTTTGCGCCTTTACTCGTGCGACGAGGTGGAGAATTATATCTCATGCTGCGCAAACCATTGCGCCGCAAACTGGAAGAGCGTTTGGCCCCACTTCTCCCGGACGGCGCAGAGTTGACGCTTGAGGCCGACAGGCCACTTCGCATCGATGGTCTCGATGTTAAGGCGCTCCGAAAGCGTGTCTGGAAGAATCTCATGCAACACCATTGCGCCATAGCCTTTTTTAGGGGTGCGTTCGTGCGTGTCGGCTATCTTCAAAAGCCGAAAAAAGGTTATCATCTGGAATTTACTTTTCGTGACTTGCGAATGGCCAGATTTTTCGCACGAGCGATCAGGATACTGAAACTACCGTTCAAAAGTATTTGGCATGGGGAGCGTCGCGTTCTTTATCTGAAAGAACGTACTGAAATTGCCAGGTGTCTGCATTTTCTCGAACTGTACGACCGGGCTCTCGCTCTTGAAGATCTCATTGCCTCGCGCAACATCATCTCGCTGGTGAATCGTCAGGTAAACTTTGAAACGGCGAATATCCACAAGCAGGTAGCCACGTCAAATAAACAGTGCGAACAAATTCGGAAGCTACTGGATTACCCGGATCAGGGTTTCTGGTCTCCCGCTTTGCGTGAACTTGCAGAACAACGCGTGTTTTTTCCATTTGACTCGTATGAGTCGCTCGGCGAGCGATGTTCTCCGCAATTGTCAAAATCTGCCGTAAATCATCGTTTTCGTCGTATTGCCGATTTATACAAGCGAATTTTTCCCGCATCCTCCGAGCGGAATGACAGTGATACCGATTTATAGTACTCATATTACATTTCGATTGTGCATAGGACTGTTCAGTGTGCGGCATTACAGGTTTTATTGACAAATCAGGCCGCGTCAGACCGGAGCTGTTTCACCCCTTGATCGAGGCTATGACGGATTGTCTGGTACATCGAGGCCCGGATGGTTCCGGCATCTGGATAGATGAAGCCGAAGGCATTGCTGTGGGACATCGTCGTCTGGCGGTTCTCGATCTTTCTGTCGCGGCAAATCAGCCTATGATATCTCCAGGCGGGCAATTCATTCTCGTTTTCAATGGAGAGATTTACAATTATCGTTCCATTCGAAATCGTCTTGAGTCGGAAGGTCTGGCGCCTTGCGGCGGCTGGCAAACCAGTTCTGACACAGAAGTTATGGTAGTTGCAATCGAATGTTGGGGTTTGGAAACAGTTTTGGCGTGTGTCACTGGCATGTTTGCATTCGTTCTATGGGACCGTCGCGAAAGACAACTTATTCTCGCCATCGATCGGATCGGCGAAAAACCTTTATATTACGGTTGGCTTGGCAGTGTTTTTGTTTTCGCTTCTGAATTGAAAGCATTGCGTCCACATCCTGGGTTTATTCCAGAGATTGACCGTAACTCTCTTGCGCTCTTTATGAAATTTGGACACGTGCCTGCTCCGCACTGCATCTTTAAAAAAATGTATAAATTGGAGCCGGGAACTTTTGTCGTCATACGCCATAACAACCATCAGGCGTCATCTTCTGGTGAGAATGGAAATGTGATGCCATATATTCATCGTTACTGGTCTCTTGCGAACGTTGTGTCGGAAGCCATCAGTCAACCATTTCATGGAAACGATTGCGATGCTGCAAATCTACTCGAAAAAAAGCTTCGGGAAGTAATCAGGGATCAGATGGTTGCTGATGTTCCTCTTGGTGCAATGCTTTCGGGCGGTATCGATTCGTCGACCATAACTTCAATAATGCAATCGGAATCCTCGCGTCCCATCTCGACTTTCACGATTGGCTTTTCGGAAGCCGATTATAACGAGGCTTATTATGCCGCCGACGTGGCACGACACCTTGGGACAGACCATCATGAGCTTATCGTCACTCCGGTTGAAGCTCGCGATGTCATTCCTCTGTTGCCTGCTCTTTACGATGAACCTTTCGCCGACTCGTCCCAGATTCCGACTTTTCTTGTCGCACGCATGGCACGCAAGCGCGTGGCGGTTGTTCTCACCGGTGATGGCGGTGACGAGCTGTTCGGGGGGTATTATCGGCATATTTTTACGCATAGATTCTGGCGACGTCTTCAACGCGTTCCCATCCGTTGGAAGCATGCAGCAGCAAGCTTTCTGCAGAGTGTCATTCCCTTTGTTTCCGATGGCTCTTTAGTAGAAAGTATTTTGGCCGGATTTTTTCGGCAGTCTGTCGAAAAGCTGGAAAAACTTGTAAAAGGCATAGAATCCTGTTCGCTTGACGATTTTTATGAAAGTCTCATAACTACCGGGAATTGCGACATTGTTAAAGGGCAAAAAGGGATTTCCGGTGAAGTGGCTGCTTCCAAAAAATCATTCATGGTTATGCCTATGGAGCCAGCGCTTTATATGATGTTCCGCGACACTGTGGAGTATCTTCCCGGCGATATTCTCGTAAAAGTGGATCGCGCAGGTATGGGTGCAAGTCTTGAAACCCGGATGCCATTTCTGGATCCCGGGCTTGTGTCTTTTGCATGGCAATTACCGCTTGCAATGAAAATTAGAGGCAGTATTGGAAAGTATATTCCTCGCCTGGTTTTGTACAAATATGTTCCACGTGCGATGGTAGATCATCCTAAGTCGGGTTTTGCCGTTCCGATCGATTCATGGCTTCGCGGTCCGCTACGGGAATGGGGGGAAGAATATCTGAGCGAATCCCGGCTATATGACGAAGGCTTCCTGGAGCCTGAAATAGTTAGAACGGCTTGGAATGAGCATCTATATGATCATAAAAATCATGCTTCTTTTCTCTGGAATGTTCTGATGTTTCAGACGTGGCTTGCCTCATTTGATGCCGCGGCAATACGAAGATTCGTGGAATGAAGCTCATTGTGTACATGTCCGTTGACACCCCGGCAAGCGTATGCTAATATTCAATTTCCCGAGTCATTCGGGACGTTGTTGTTATCCTTAAGTAAGCAGCATGGGAGGCTTCTATCATGCAGTTAGTCGTAAGTGGAAAGAATTTACACCTCTCTCCGGCGCTCAAGGACTATTCCGAAAAGAAACTGAGCATCATAAAGAAGTATTTCGATCACATTATCGAGGTAGACGTTACTCTCTCTGTTAATGATTCACGTGACGCGGCTCGCAGTAAAGTTTGCGAAGTCACCGTATGGGCGAATGGTATTGTTATTCGCGGCAAGCAGGCGTCTGAAGATCTTTATGCTTCCATAGATATGGTTGCAGACAAAATTGAACGTCAGATCAAGAAGTATAAAGAGAAGCTGAAGGATGTGCCTCGTCGTTCTTCGTCCCGCAGTGAGCGCAACGCATCGCACAAGGTAATCTCTTTCAACGAACTGAGTCCTGATGAAACGGTTGTCGAGCCTCCCGTTGCTGATACCGCACTTCGCACTCAAAAGATCGTCAGAAGCGGAACATTTGCGATGAAGCCTATGTTCGCGGATGAAGCGGCTGAGCAGCTTGAAATGCTCAAGCAGGGTTTCTATGTGTTTTCGAATGCGGAAACTAATCAGATCAATGTTATCTATAAGCGAACAGACGGGAATTTCGGTCTGATCGAGCCCGAATTCTGAGATCGTGGTCCCGGGGCAATGGATAAACAGGAGGGACATTGGAACTAACGGAATTCATTTCACCTCAGCTGATAAAGCTGGAATTGCAGTCGAGCAAGAAGGTTGATGCGATCAAAGAATTGATCGATCTTCTTGATCGTGCCGGCTATGTTACCGACGCTGATGCGTTTCTAAAGTCTGTTCTCGAACGCGAAAAGGTCGGATCTACTGGAATCGGGAAAGGTATCGCTATTCCACATTCTCGCACTGCAACGGTTCGGGAAGTGGTTGTGGCTATTGGCCGGGCTCCGGCGGGAATCGAATTCGACGCCTTGGATAACAAATCCGTTCAGCTCATTTTTTTGATAGCTGCACCGGTAGAATCTGGCGGATTGTATCTAAAGGCTTTGGCGCGTCTTTCCAGATTGCTGCGATATCAGGAGTTCCGCAACGAACTGATGGCCGCCAAGACCGTCGAAGAGGTCATCAAGATCATTTCCGCCGAAGAAAAGTAGCGCCTCGCTTCCCTGTGAATCTAAGAACTGGGCGCGGTCCTCTTTCGGAGGGCCGCGCTTTTTCTCTCGAAAGGGTTTCACCATGTTCGGTTGGCTGGTAAAAGCGTTTCGCGCATTTTTTCCTGACTTCAACGCTCGTGAAGTCACTCGTCTCGCCAAGATCGTCGAAGAGATCAACGAGAAGGCCGATCATTACGCCAAAATGTCCGATAATGATTTGGCAGAGATGACTACCCACTTCAGAACCCGTCTTCTGGACGGCGAGACAATCGATGACATCAAGGTCGATGCTTTTGCGGTTTGTCGGGAAGCCGGCACTCGGCGTCTCAACATGCGCCACTTTGACGTTCAGTTGCTTGGCGGTCTCGCTTTACACGAAGGTCGAATCGTGGAAATGAAAACAGGCGAGGGTAAAACGCTTGTTGCAACGCTTCCAGTCTACTTGAACGCTCTCGAATTGAACCCGGCATGGATCGAACTTGCGCAAGAGCAGAAAATACGGGATTTCGTGCCGCTTATCGACAAAAATGGTTTGTTGGTGCCGCCTGGCCGCGGTGTCGTTCTTGTAACGGTAAACGATTATCTGGCTCGGCGTGACTCGGAATGGATGGGTAAAATTTATCGTTTTCTGGGGTTGACGGTTGGTTTGAACGTTCATGGAATGGATGCTGAAGAAAAGCGCGCGGCTTATGCTTCCGACATTACCTACGGCACCAACAACGAATTCGGATTTGATTATCTAAGGGATAATATGGCGATCTCGCTTGGAGATTGCGTTCAGCGGCCAGAATACAATTTTGCGATTGTTGATGAGGTCGATTCTATTTTAATCGACGAAGCACGAACTCCGCTCATCATCTCTGGTCCTGCCGAAAAAGCCACAGGTCTTTATGCCACCTTTGCGAAACTTGCCCGGGAACATCTGAAAGCCGAAGAAGAATACCTTGTCGATGAAAAACGGCATGGCATATCGATCACAGAAGCCGGTATTTCCAAAGTCGAAAAATTACTCGGCCTCAGTAATTTGTACGATAACAAAAATATCGATCTGGTTCATCATCTGCAAAATGCCCTGAAGGCGAGACATTTTTTTCATCTGGATAAGGAATACTGTGTTCGTGACCGTGAGGATGGAAAAGGCAAGGAAGTAATTATCGTAGACGAGTTCACGGGGCGTCTGATGTTTGGGCGCAGGTATTCCGACGGACTTCATCAGGCCATTGAAGCGAAGGAAGGGGTGCCGATTCAACAGGAGAACCAGACCCTGGCCTCGATCACTTTCCAGAATTATTTTCGTTTGTATCGCAAACTTTCAGGAATGACCGGTACGGCTGAGACTGAAGCACGCGAATTTAAAGAAATATACAAATGCGAAGTGGTCGTCATTCCGCCCAATAAAGTATGTATCAGAAAAGATCTTTCCGACATGATCTTCAAGACTGTAAAGGAAAAATTTGAAGCCATTGTGGAGGCTATTCTTGAAATCCATGAGGAGAAGCAGCCTCTCCTGGTCGGAACGATCTCGATCGAAAAAAGTGAAGTTCTTGCCGAAATGCTTCGGCGACGTGGTATTCAGCCGCAGGTTTTGAACGCGAAATATCACGAGAAAGAAGCGGAGATTGTATCTCAGGCCGGCCGGGAAGGGACGATAACAATCGCCACAAATATGGCGGGTCGAGGTACCGATATTTTGCTTGGCGGAAATCCGGAGATGCTTGCCGCACGTGAAGCCGGTGCTCGCGAGGGTCCTGAATTTGAAGCCGCTCTATCCAGATTTCGCGACGAATGCGCCGCTGAAAAACAGCGCGTGATTACTGCGGGAGGTCTGTTCATACTAGGTACAGAGCGTCACGAGGCACGCCGCATTGACAACCAGTTACGTGGTCGTTCGGGGCGACAGGGTGATCCAGGCGCCAGTCAATTCTTTCTCTCACTTGAAGATGATTTGATGCGTTTGTTTGGTTCCGCAAATATAGCTGGCTGGATGGAAAAGCTTGGCTGGGAAGAGGGTGAACCCATCGAGCATCCGTGGATAAGCAAATCGATCGAAAATGCGCAGAGGCGTGTCGAATCGCATCACTTCGACATTCGGAAACATGTTCTCAAATACGATGATGTCATGAACCAGCAACGTACTGTTGTCTATAAAGAGCGTCGCAAGGCTCTGGAGCAGAGTGAGATTCACGAAGACGTAATCGGAATGGCCGAGGAGTTGATTGGCGAGATCATCGAACGGCACCTGAACGATGAGATTGCACCCGATGACTGGGATTACAACTCCCTTACCGAAGATCTTAAAAAAGTATTTCCTATCGAAACAGGTCCTGAACAACTTTCTAAGCTGTCGCGCGATGAGCTTCAGGAAGAACTGATGAATCTCGTCGAGCAGAAGTTAGAGGCGAAGCGGAATGAAGTTGGTCCGGAAAATTTTCTGTCCATGGAAAAATTCCTGTTGTTACAGATCGTGGATGGCAAATGGAAAGATCACTTATACAATATGGATAATCTTCAGGAAGGCATTCATCTGCGTTCCTGGGGACAGAAAGACCCTCTTGTCGAATACAAGCTTGAAGGTTTTACGATGTTCCAGGATATGATCAGCAGTATAAAAGAAGAAATATTGCATTACTTGTTCCGCCTGTCATATACGACGTCTGACGAACAGGAGGAAGTGAAAGAGAAGTCCCAGGAAGTATATTACAACCGCAGCGACGAGACCGAAGTGGCACAGGCCCCAAAACGGGTGGCATCAAAAGCCGGGCGAAATGATCCCTGTCCCTGTGGCTCCGGGCGCAAATTCAAGAAATGCTGCGGCCAACAAGGTTGAATCTGTGATCGGAAGTTCGCGTAAACCCGGCATAACTCTTGTCGAGATGCTGGTAGCTCTCAGTATTTTGTCGACAATTCTTCTGCCGATAGGCATGTTCCTGGTGGAGTATCTTCGTGGAAGTAATGAACTGGGTGATTCTCATCAGGTTATGAATCTTTTGGAAGAAAAGATGGAGTTGGTTCTCACACGCCCTTTCAGTGCCATACCGATCGGATCCACAGAAGGAAAGGCAGTAATTTTCGAGGGACGTTCGGTGATTGATTTGAGACCAGTTGATCTGGGAGTGCAAAAAGTCTCTTTTTCTCTGAATGTCGAAGTTGTGCCAGTCGAGTTCTCGGCCATAGCCGATCCGAAAACCGGACGCATAGAGCGGGCGACTGTGGACGATGGCATGAAGCGACTTACTTTGCGCGCTGTTTGGGGGCGCAAGGGGGAGCGGTTCCTTGACCTCGTTGCATACAAGGCTGATTTATGAAAATTATGTGTGGCGAAATAAAGCCAGATCAATCATTGAAATCAAATTATTTTGATTTCAATGATATCGACTGTTTTCATTATGAATAAGCGTTCATTCTTTCTATTGCGTTTTATTAATCGCAAGCGCCAGGGTGTTGCCCTGCCGATTCTCATGGGAGTAATCTTGTGCCTCGCGATATGGATAACCTCACTTTCCTGGACTATGTCTAACTCGCGCCATAGATTCACTCAGATGATAAAGATTCGGCGTGCGTATTTTATGGCGCGTTCCGCATTACAACACTTTTTTTTGAAGGTTAAAACAATGCAGCGGCGTTCTCCGGAGTCGATGACGGCATTGTATCAGGCTACACCCGCCGAGTGGGGGAATCTTTCTAAAGCCTTTGTCGAAGACTTGCTGAACCCGCAGGACACCGGAGGCAGCTACTCAGGAACTTATGGCATTGCGAATTTCTCAATTGAAAGTCAGGATACCGACAAGGGGGAAATGAGCATACAGATACTTGCCCAGGGTAACGTAGAAGGTGCTGGTGAAACCATTCGGCGAGTTTACAAGGTCACCCGCTAATTTTTTTTACACTCGTATATAAACCAACATCTCAGGAGAAAAAAAGTCATGGATTTTGAAATCGTAGAACGTATTCGTACGATCAAGAGCCAGCTCTCCGGTATCGGGGGGCATCTTTGACCTGCCCAAACGCAAGCGGCAGATCGAAGACCTCGAAAATCGAACACTAGAACCCAATTTTTGGAGCGATCGCAATAAGGCACAAAATACCACTCAAAAAATAGCCGACCTTCGAAAACCTTGTGAAGTATATGAAGCCCTGGAACGTGATGTTCGTGATGCGGTCGAGTTAATTGAGCTTGCCGACGGGGACGGCGACACCGCCATGCTCGAACAGATGCTTTCTCAACTCAAGGGTCTGGAAAAGCGTCTCGACGAGATTCAGCTGACGTTGCTTTTGTCCGAAGAGTATGACGATTCGGACTGTTATCTTTCGATCAAACCTGGAGCCGGTGGTACTGAATCGTGCGACTGGGCATCCATGTTGTATCGCATGTATTCGCGTTGGATTGATCGTACGGGCTTCAAATACGAGGTCATCGATCTACAGGACGAGGACCACGGAATCAAAAGCGTCACATTGCTGGTCAAGGGCCGTCATGCCTACGGATACCTAAAGGGAGAAAAGGGCGTTCATCGGCTGGTGCGTATTTCCCCATTTGATTCGAATGCACGTCGGCACACGAGTTTCGCTGCGGTGGATATCGTCCCGGTTCTTCCCGAAGATGCCGATGTCGAGATTAGGGACGATGATATCAAGCTCGATTTTTTTCGCTCGTCTGGTGCGGGTGGACAGCATGTAAACAAAACAAGCAGCGCCGTTCGCATTACTCATAATCCTTCCGGCATTGTCGTGACCTGCCAGATCGAGCGCAGTCAGCATCAAAATCGCGAAGTTGCGTTGAGAATGCTGAAGGCGCGTTTGTTTGCACAACAACGAGAAGCGACAGCAAACAAGCTCAAGAACATTCAGGGGGATCAGAAAGGTATAAATTTCGGAAGCCAGATTCGCTCCTATGTGTTCTGCCCATACACTCTTGTTAAAGATCTTCGTACGGGTGAATCGACATCCAATGTTCATGAAGTCATGGACGGCAGTCTGGACAAATTCGTTAACGCATATCTTAAGTGGCATGCATCAGGTGAAAAACCCCGTAATCAGGGTTCTGACGAGGAAGAGGAAATCGATACTTGATCGAGTTAATGCAAACGAATTCTCTGGTATCCAAACCCAGGGATTCGAAGACCAGGCTTCGAGAATGCACCGTTTTATGTCTGTCGCATAAATGGCGGCGCGGAACGGCCTTACTGCTTTTGCTTTCTGTCGTAGGGCTTTTGTATCTTTTCGGAACGATGTTCATTCGTTATATGTCAGCAGAACGATTTCAGACGGCTAAACAGGGCGATACGATTGTCGCCCTGTATCTTGCGGAGGCTGGGATCGAGAAGGCTATGGTTAAAATGCGCGAAATCTTTTCTGAGAAACTGATTCAGAAAGATGGCGAAGTGAATGACCGTATCTTGTCTTTGCTTGATATAGACAGGGCAGAGAATTTTTCCACCAAGTTCGAGATCGAAGACGGTGAACTGATGAAGGGTGGGCATGTCGACATCAAGGTTATGGTGAACAATCTCAAGATGTCACCCTTCAAAACCTATATCGATGAATACGAAGAGGTGCCGCCCCAGCTAAAGATTTATCGCAAAGAGAATCGCGATACGTATTCCGACAAGGCGCTTGGAGGTTGGGACGGTCAGTTGCGCATAATTTCGACCGGATACTTCAAAGCCAGCGGCAAGCGTTTAGAGGTTGTTCGTGAGCTTCGCGTGAGTGATTTAACGCCTCCTGCCGAAAATTATACTTTGTTTGTGAGCGGGAAAAAGGATGAATATATCAAGGAAGGCGAGTTCAGATTGCGCAATTGGAGTGTTGTTCGCGAGTTAAGGGACATGATAACCGGGATTGTGAAGTCCATAAATGATGCTGTTCTTGCCACACTTGGCAATACAGCTGAAAATCTATTCTGGGAACCACGTACGCCGAGTATGGTCAGTTTTGAAGGCGATATCAAGATGAAGGTATTGAAAGTAATTCGCAAGCTGGTCATGCAGGTAACAGATGTGAAATTGAAGGACTATGTTGATACATCTATTCAGAATTTGCATCCGTATTTATGGGGAAAAATTCGTACTAATGGTCGTTTGCATGTGTTTTTGCCTTTTTTTTCCGCAGATGACATAATAAATTATTTTGAGGATAATTCGATATTTTCGCATCAGCGGCCAGAGATTGGGTATTTGTTCTGTAACAACATGCTCCATGACCCATATCTCAGCAAATACACGTATTACGAGGGCGAGATCATCCGATATTATCAGAAGCTTAAACCATACGTTCTGGGCATTACTGAAACGCCATATCCGAGCTCAGATCCTTATACGATAAACACGAAATTTGATTTTGTGTCGCGATATCCGAACAAGCTGGCTCCTCTCCAGCTTGATCGCATAGTAAAGAATGCAAAAGAATTCTGCCATGAATTGCATGAAGGTGATCTTTTCGTGAAGGGTACATATGCAAAACCGGCGTCGATATGGGGCATCATCTACGTTCAGGGCAATGTCTATATCGGCGGTCGTATAAAGGGTCAGGGTATGATCGTTACTGAGGGAAACATCATTCTTACGGAAGATGTCGTTCACGACTCGGCTTCGAGTTTCCTGTCGCTTGTTTCGCCGAATGGCCTCATGACGTTCGGGCAAGGATGTAGTCGGGCAAAGGTCGAAGCGGCCATCTACGCAAAAGAAAGCATCAAGGGAGGGGAACAAATTTCCATTTTGGGCAACCTCGTCGTCGAAAATCTGAATCGCCAGGAAGGTGAGTCTGGTGCTATTATCATGCCAAAACGAGTCTTCATAAACTACGATTCGAACCTGAAAAGTCAAACGGGAAATAATGTGTGTTTCAACGTCTCAAGTCCTATACTTGCTTATCGCGAACTTGGCCTTTGAGTATTACTGACGGTCAATCTCGTGTATAATTGTTTTGTTTGGGAAAGCCGATAGATTACTGGCAATATATTTGTATCTTTTGTTATCGGGGATTGATAATGACAACGTTTATTTCGCTTTTTATTATGGGCATAATCTTCGCCGCCACCTCCTCTCCAATTTTCGCTCAGTCCGATATCGTGAGCCTGGTCGAAGGGGGCGTGCCTGACCTCGCCGTAAAATTTCTTTATTTGGCGACGCCGATTATTATTGTCTTTTTCGTCGTACTCCTGGTTCTGCCTAAGCGGATTGCCCGCAAAATTCTTCGCCCATTTCGTCGTGTAAAATAGGTTGGCTTTTTCCCCGATTATCGACTAAAATACCTCCCTTCGCGGGACCAGATGCTCGCGAAGGTTTTTTATCAGCATGTTGAGAAATTGGAAAAATCACTGGATCATATTTCTGGAATTGCCGTGAGTTTGTGTGCTTCCCTGCTTAAGAGGACAATGGGGCGGTTGCCTGGTCTGCGTATCGGGGTAGCCGTTTCCGGAGGCGCCGACTCGGTAGCTCTTCTGCTTTTGTTGAATGAGTTATCTCTATCGGTCATGCCGTCTGTTTCCGAGGACATAAATGGGCGCCATTTAGCAAAACGTCTTGAGTTGCATGTCCTGCATGTCGATCATGCCATTCGGCCGGATAGTAAAACTGATGCCACATGGGTGTCTGCTTTGGCCCGGTCTCTCGGATTGCCGTTTCATACATGTCGTCTTGTACCGCCAGCGCCCGATCGCATTGGAAGAGAAGGCGGTATTGAAGCCTGGGCAAGACGTGAACGGCTCACCTTTTTTTCCAGCGTTAGCAGGGAAGCCAATCTGGATGCCATCGCGACAGGGCATCACACTTTAGATCAGGCTGAGACTATTCTTCTGCGGCTGATTCGCGGCACGTCTTTGCCGGGACTTGGCGGAATTCGTCCGCATCGTCGGCTGGTGGTGCGTGGCATTCCGGTAAATCTATGGAGTCCACTTCTCGCGATTCGACCTGACGAACTGCGAACATTTCTTCGAGAATGCGGGCAATCATGGCGCGAAGATATTTCAAACCAGGACAAAAAAAGTTTTTTGCGCAATCGTGTGCGGCATGATCTGCTTCCGATGCTGGAGGAGTTGAGGCCGGGAGCTGCGGATCATTTAGTCTCCATCGCCAATGATATGGCCGAGGCCCAGTCCGAGATTGTGCATCGTGCCAGACGCCGCCTGAATAAAGCAACCGACGATTTTCTTCCTGTTTCATCACGTATTCCGACCGTCCTCTTGAGGGAGCTGCTTCGTCTCTGGTGGTTTAAAATTGCACCGGAGGCTGGAGAACGTTTCGATCGTCGTCTTCTCAATCGTCTCGTTGATCTTGTCCGACGATCAGAATGCGGTCGCCGCGTTATTGCTGCCAAACATACAATCGTCCGTGTTGCGGATGGAATTCGTGTTTTGTCACCGACATTACGTGCCGAACCCTTAAAGGAAGCGTCCGTGACTCCATCTTTTGACAATCCGGTAAAATTTGCCGGTTTTGAATTCACGGCGAGAAAAGTTGAACCGAATTTTTCGACACAACTAAATCATATTGACTCGGCAAAGGTCGAATGTGATGTATCCAAGAGTTCAGTATCTGATTTTGTAAAAGTCGTTCGTCGGGCGGGGGCAACAAAAAAGTATATGGCCGGGCGCGGTCTGGCTCCGGTAACGCATGAAATCAGCCTTTCACCGAATATTTCCCCGCAAGAACTTTGTTTGCGACATCCGGCGCCTGGAGATCGAATCGCACCTGCGCATGGAAATGGCAGTAAAAAGCTTTCCAGATTACTGATTGATCGCAAAGTTCCCGTCGACGATCGGGCATCGCTGGTGGTTCTGGCGCATGGGACAGATATTCTTTGGGTTATTGGAATCGAAAGATCACGTGATACAGCTGATATTCCAGATGCAGGTTGGTGGAGTCTTTCCTGCCTTCAAAAGAATGAGTGAATTTCCGTTAAATATTGTGTGATTTGAATCAGTCTTTCCAACCGAGAAGTTGAAACGCGTCATCGATATGGTCGACAGTCGTCCCTACCATCATGGAATCCAGGGCGGCCGCTTTATTAATATAGATCTTGGCGTTTACCGGATCGCCTGCAAAGGCATATGCGATAGCCGTGAGTGCATGCACCTTAGCCGGGTTCAGGCTCAATCCTCCATGAACGGGGTAGAATTTTTCCGGAGGCATATTGCCCAGCAGTTCAGCAGCGCGTGTATAGTCGGTTGTTGTCTGATGCCGGAAAACGAGCGAACCGGCCAGACCGACCTTTGCTTCGTTATCCTGGGGGGCAGCGATTTCGAAATACGGAATCGCTTCGAGTATTTTACCATTTTTAGCAAGTGCCCAGCCAAGACCACTGTTGGCATTTATCCGCTGCGCATCTGTCATTGGGGAACCGATCGCCTGCTGAAAGTTGCCGACGGCTGTCAGGTAACTACCTACCTGTATATTTGCCCAACCGTCGTTAATGAGCTGGTCGGTGACGATGACATCCCCGCGTCCGCCGCCGCCGTTGCTTGACCCGCAATTCTGAATCATGGGAAAACAGCACAATACCAGTGCCAGAATTCCAAGTTTTATTTTATGCATGTCGTTTTGTTCTCCTCGAATCTCGCCACAAGCGCCGGCATATTGTTGTTAATTCGCTAACGCATTACTGCGAGTTTACGACGTTCTTTCAGCTCGCCTTCAGATGTACTGGCGGTGAATTCCACGTAATACACTCCGTTGGCAACAGGCTTGCGATTCTGGTTGCGTAGATCCCATGCCGCTTCATATACGCCTCCGCCCTGATGTCTCAATGTTCCATCCCAGACGTCGTCTCCCGCAGTATCCCGAATGACTGCTTCGACAAAAACGCCTCCGGCAGCTCCGCCGGTGAAGCTACAACGCAATGTGGTTCCAATGCGTGCAGGACTTGGATAACATATGGCTTGCGCAAAGCCGAAACTTCCGACGACGGATGCGGTTACCTTCGCTTTTACACCGTTGCCCAACTTGTCGGCGAGCTCGACGTCCAGATCGGCTCTCATGTCCAGTAATGAAGATGTTTTTACGAGTACTCGGCCATTTACTGCATCATAGCTCGCCGGCAGACGCATATCCTTATACTGAACGCGAATCGAATCAGGGTCAATTCCGGCACCAATCTCATCGACACGTATTGCAAGACGTCCGGGACCAGCTTCTTCGGCTTCTCCATGTATGACTGGCGCGGTCAGATCTACGGCGGCGAAAATCTCAGCCGTGTGTGAAATCGATGCAATCGCTTCCAGACCGGCGCGATCACAGAGCCCCAAAAAGATCGGGCCGCTTGCGGAGGTTTCGAATAACCCAAGTTTTCCGAGTCCTGCTTTCCTCGCATCGGTCAACGGGAATCGGATCTGTACTGGTTCATCGGTCTGGCTGCCGGGAAGCCCTACATACATGGTCGAACTGACGCGTTCGATGCCAGGCCATGAAGTTTCGCCGGAACAGGCGGAAAGAGTCACAAGGCCGCCGGTTCTCAGGGCTCCACGCGGGACGCTGAGACTGGCAAATGAGGCGCTGAGAAGACCTGAACTCTTAGGGGGGTAATATACCGCCGAGAATTTCAGAATATTGGAAAGAATGGTTCCGTTGGAATTTGTGCCGAAAGCTTCGATCTGGCCCTCTCCGGATACTTTCAGATCGTAGTTCGTGATGTAAGTCGAATCATTGAGAGGCGCCATGGTGAGATAGCCCTGTTCCCCGTTGTATGTCATTTGCAGTCTTGGTGTTGCCGCAAATTTGTCGTTCGTGCGTACAACGACATGTAATTCATTTTCAAACACCGGATTTGGGAATATGGCGACTTTCAGATCAGAAAACGTCGCCGAGTAAACATAGTTGGACTTAGTGTAATTACCTGAAGAAGTTATCATGGGCACCAGAACCAGATTTTCATAGGTGTTACCGAGGCCGTAATTTTGAATGATCAGGTTACCCGCCTGTTTTTCATTCAGATAAATGTATTCGACCGAAGGATCTACCTGCGGACCGCGTTTAATCACGGCTGCTTTGAAGGTGGCACCGTCGTCTCCGTCGAATCCGAGATTCAGATTTCCGGTATTGCCGGATATCTGGATATAATCGGCCGCCCATGGGTTTACATTCGACGAACGCGCAGTTCCCTGGGGTGATAGAATGACCTGTTCGGAAAATTTGACCGGGAGCGACTGATTCACCCCTATGTTGTTCGCGGTATTATTGTCGTTATCGACCGAGTATCCCCATTTCCCGTCGTTCAGCGTGCTCTGGTCCAGCTTTCTGGTTTTATCCAGAAAATTGGCGATTGCAAAATCACTGAAAACCTGTTCAAAGGTGGTGTTAAAACTCAGCAGAGCATTATTCAACGCCGTGATGCCGTGCGCTCTGTCTCGGACCAAATTTTTCATAAAGGTAGGTCCGTTGTTGACACCGTAATGGTCCATGAGATAAAACACGAACAGATACGAAGCTCCGTAATTAGCGAATGGGGAGCTGCCGAGCCATGTTTCCAGACGAGGATCCACCAGAATGGTGTCAGGACTTTTTATGAATTCATCGACATTCGGTGTGTGGCTTTGGTCATATAGATACGATGCAAATTGTGTAAAACCCTCTTCAAGCCAGCGTTCCTGTTCGATGAGCTGACCGTTTTGAGTGTAAGCCCCTTCATTGAAGCAAATCATGTGTGTAAACTCATGAGCGATAGTGCGATATCCTTGCTTCGGAGCCAGTAAAAATGTCGGATAAAGATCAATATAGAGCAGTTCCTTCTCGTTGCTGCTTGCCGACTGGGTGCGCGGAAACTCGTTATTGGACCAGAAATAACCACGGAAGGTGCCGGCTCCGTCCCGGATATCATCGAGCAGGATAAAAATCTTGGGGTCCTGGTCTACGTCTGGTTCTGAACCGAAAAACTCGCGCATTTTCGGATATATTACGCCGTCGAATTCGTCGGCCAGTTCTTTCAATTTCATACGCGCAAGATTTTTGTCCGTGCCGAATACGAAACGTGGATCCAGTGTTGGGGCGCCGGATGCGGGGGCAAAATAGATGCGTTGACTGCTGCCGGTGTCAGGCCAATACATGCCCCATTCACTTTTGGGAGCCGGAGTGGTTTCTTCGGTTGCGGAAATGCCGCGTGGCAGAGTCGGAAAGAACATCGGCGGAACGAATATGTAGCAGTGGCTGCCGATGTATCGCAATACAGCTTTGGGGTAATGTCCATTGCCGTCCAGGTCGTAAAATTCGCCGGCCCAATCGACTCCAGCCGATGGGCGACCGCTGTCCTGGTTTGTGTCGCCACCAGAATTGGGCCATTCGCCGCCGTCATGCAGAAGCGGTGAGAGACCAAGACCATTGAGTGTGTAGAAGGGCACTTCCGCTGAATCGATGTCGGCGGATGTGAAATTACGCCCGCCTACTATGTAACGAATATTTCCCTGAATGCCCTTGGAATCGCTTTTTGTCAGTCCCTTCATGTTCGCTGAGACATCATGACTGAGTAAAGTGCTCAGACAGATTTCTCCGCCGGTTTGGGCCGCGCGACGTGCCTGCTGAACAGCCGCATTGCGAACGGAAAGAGAGACCGGATCCGCGAATGCCGACATTCCGGACAATGCCCACAGGCATGTCAGGAGGGCTGTCAGAGTCCCCTGAGTGAGATAAAATGCCGTTTTTCGTTTGTTTGCCATGACTGCCTTCCGAAAGGTTCCATTTTTAGATAATCCTTCCGTGTCCATATCGGCAGAACGGGCGAAACATCTTACCCCATCTTCACATAATATCAGCCGATGGCAAGGCCAATCAGCGTCGTGTCATCAAACAGATTTACTCCGGCAGTGTGATTTGCGATGGCTTTTCTGATTTCATCGACGATACAGTTTACGTTTTTTGTTCCTGATTCGATCAGCAGTTTTTTCAAAGTGCCGGCGCCGAAGGCTTTGTTCAAGCGATTGCGTGCATCGATAACGCCGTCAGTATAAAGCAGCAGGCGATCACCGGCTTCCAGCTTTACGCATTGAAAGGGATAGTCGTCATACTCCTGATACATACCGATTGGCATTCCGCCCTCGGTAAGTTCAACGATATCGCGTGTGGCGGCTCTATAATGCATTATTGGGAGGTGCCCTGCCAGACAGTATTCCATAGATTGGCATCCAGGATCAATTGTAAGCATCGCAGTTGTGACATATTGATGTCCCTGAGAATAATGGCAAAGAAGGCGATGCGCACATTTCATGAAAACCTCCGGATTACTGGCCGATCGTGCAATTTCGCCCATATGACTCGTTGCCAGAATCATGGTAAGAGCCGCTGGGATGCCCTTTCCGGACACATCACCGATGAATATAGCGAATCGCCCGTCATCCCGTTCGATGAAATTGTAGAAATCGCCACCTATCTCCTCAGCTGAAGTGAGCATCGCCGCTACTTCGATTCCAGGAAACTCCGGCATGACCAATGGCAGAAACTGCTGTTGAATCATGCGTGCAATAGTCATTTCTTCTTTTAGCCGGTCGTGTTTGCGAAGTTCTTCGATACGATGCTTCAGCTTGCGACGACTGGCCTCCAGCTTCTTCTTTAGCAGAGAATTGCTCAGTGCGAATGCGAGGTAGCCTGTAAACACTTCGAGCGTGCGGACTTCATCGCTCGAAAAAATGCCTTTATCAAGCCTGTCAGTGAGATTGAGCACCCCTATTACTTTGTTTTGGTCGATCAGCGGAATCGAAATGAAGGCCCCTGAAGAATATCGGTCAGATTTTAAACCGAGTTCGTTGCAACGTGGGTCTTCATCAGTATTGTCGATGTTCAGGGAAGCTTTGTGCTCGACAACCCATTTAATAACAGGTGCCTGATCGAGACTGGATATCAGCGTATATTGTGTTGGAAGGCCGATTGATGCCGGGGTGGAAAGCCCCTCCCGATGTATCAGCATGAGACTGAGACGATCGATCTTTACGATTGCCGGCACTTCATTGATGATTCGTCGGATAAGTTCTTCAGGGGAGCAATGTTCACACGTAAGTCTGCTCAATCGTTCGATGAGGCTGAGAACCTTATCTGCGGCATTTGGTTCTGATGTCTGGTTCATAGTCAATGCAACACCGCCAATTTTCCGAAAGTCTTTAGTTCCTCCCCTCCCCGTCGAACGACCACCTTGAAAGGGTATACACCATTGGCGATAATGCCGCCAAACTCGTTACGACCATCCCAATGAGCTGAATAAGTATGATTAGATGTATATGACAGCGGAATCGTCATTATGCAGGCTCCGGAGACATCGAATATGCGTGCATCAATCTCGAGGGTTGGATCGTCCGAACCGCTGCCGTCAAGAATGACGGCAAGATGTATCGGGCCGCGTGCCGGATTAGGCCACACCGCGGACTGTACGATTATGAGGGGGCCTGCCAGCGTCTGTGTGAGTGTTGCTTTTCCAATATTATCCGCACGATCTTTAAGTTCGACGCTGAATTGATGCATACCCTTGGGGAGACGTTCAAGCTCTGATTCAAGGCGTCCTGAAACGGGATCGAAGGAGAACGGTACAGACCGGCCGTTAACCTCTACCCTTATCGAATCCTGCGCAACTCCTGAACCGCCGTCTTCGAGACGAGCAAGCAGCGTTGGATGATCTTCCGGCTCTTCAATTCGCAGATCATGGATTTTTGGCCCGGCGACATCCGCGGCAAGTACATACACGCCTTCATCAGCAATTGAGCGAAACCAGCCGCGCTCATTGCGGCTGACGCGCCCCCATTGATCGTCGCGTTTTTTTCCACACCAGATACCGATTTGTGATGGCTTCACCGAATCTGAAATTGCCGATTCTATCAACAGACGAGCTTCAATGGCGGTTTTCCCGTCGAATTGGATGTAATATGGTTTTGAAAGTGGCGTCAATTCAGATGGCATCTCGGTGGCCGGAGACTCGAATACCGCCGCGGAATCTCCTTCCCGTCGCGAAGATATTGTCAGTTCGGCTTCATTCAGATCGATTCGTGAACTTGCTCCGGCCCGCAGAGAGGTGGAATAGAAAGAAAACGTTGAAGTTCCTCCCGTATGTAATACCGAGGCACGGCCTTGTCCAGGGCCAGGTACAGTGTAATCCGCCACGAAAAGCGTACGGCTTTCGTCCACAGGGGTCATTGCCGGAGCGCTCTGCAGGTTGTTGAACGTGACAGTGACGCTTGGAGTAGCTGCAAATCCTCCGGAAAGAGACTTGAATACGATCATGAATTCGTTTGTGAATGCAGGATTGGGGATTGGATAAACTACGGTTTTTGCTCCGCTTCCAGAGAATGAGTAATAGAATGCTTCACGCACGTCAACCTGAGTAGTGGCGACAGTCGGAACCAGTATCACTCGGCTGTATTGGTTTAGATCGAGACTGAATGAGGCGTTGAGTTTATCATCGAGCAGCAAATTCTGCATGTGAGACGTTCCATCAAAGTCGACGAGCGCTATAAATGGGGTCAATGCAGGACTTTGAGATTTGAATTGCAGGTCGAGATTTCCGGTGCCGCCGATCATTTCATACTGACCGCCGGCATTGGCAAATACCTGCCCATCGCCGCCAAGAAATGGAAGCCCTGAAGGAGAATGGGAATGTTGAGTGCCTGGCAACGGCAGGCCGCGAGCATCGCTGCCAAGACGTTTATCTTTGTCGATATATCCCCACATGCCGTTTCCGAGAGTAGGTTCATTCAGATGATTGGCGAGAATCCATGATTTTATGACAGTGGGGAAATCGGTTCCGCATGTCGCAAAAATTGCATTGAGGCCATTGATTCCAGTCGAGGGGTTGTCAACAACCGAACGCACGAAAGCTTTACGATTAATTTCGTCAGGCCCGCCGAATTTTTCCTGAATATAGTAAATGAACAGGAATGAGGCACCGTAGTGGCGAAAAAGCGTCTGGGACTGGAACCATTCACTTTCTGCGTTACTGGTCAGAGGTAGGTTCGGATTTTCCAGAAATCGGGCAAGATGAGGACTCGGTGGTGCTCCGGAATACAGGTATTCAGCAAACCCTGACAAGCCTTCCTCAATCCAGCGATCTTCTTTTATGCGGCGATTCTCCGGCAGGTGGCGGCTGTAATTGATCATGTGCTGGTACTCGTGAGCGAGGGTTCTATAAAAATCATTCTGGCGGTCTGCCGGGTTGCCGGGTCGGCCTGGATTTAAATCCATATACATCACCGGCCGACGGTTGCCGAGGTCGCCTTCAAGATCGCGGGGGTCGAAGAACCCCGCGACGTAGCCGTCCCCGAGATTGTCGCGAATATCGAGAAGCAGTATGTCGATCTTGTCATCCGACAGGCCGAAACGAGCTGGAATCGTGACGGTGCCGAACCAGTCGGACATCAACGGCTGAATACGCGTATCAAATGTCTGATATACCTGGTCAAATATCTGTGCGGACTCTGTTCCCAAAAGGGCTTTCGAAGCATCGTCAAGGTAGACGCGACAATATTTCCCTTCCCTCTGGAAGGTCGACGGGCGCGCTTCATACTGGCCGGTAGTGAAATTGTATGCCTGAAACCAAACCTGAGTCTGACCGGGAATAAGCTCGCCGGCGGGTCTGGACAACAAACGCCGGCTTGCTGCAAAGGCCGGGTCAGATGTCATACGTGCGCGAAGTTGTGCGTCAAGAAGTTCGGATCTGGCGCGAAGGGTAAATGTACCATCCATTATTACATGGGCGGCCGCTGCTGGAAGGGATAAGGCGAAGATGAAAAACAGTGCAAGCAATATCAGGGGGTGGTTTTGTTTCTTATTCAAGTTTATTCTACCACTATAATCAGTGCGGTGACATCGTCACAGGCCTCTTCAGTCGAGGCATCGATCATTTCCTGAATACGAGCAATGAAACTGGTAGCATTGAGTGCGGTGTTATCGGTGAGAAAAGTTTTCAGGTATTCGAGACCGTCCTCCATGCCGCGTTGTTGTTCGAAGAAGTCAAGCAATCCGTCTGTATAAAAGAAGATGCGGTCGCCGGTTTCCACCTTGATTTCCTTTGTTGTGAACCGGCTTTCCCGGAAAATTCCCAGGAGAGTGCCGGTGGAAGGAAGGGGTTCGATTGTTCCCTTTGACTTGTGTTGCATTATTGGGAAGTCGTGGCCTGCGTTGGCAAAGCGAAACACATTTTCAGAAGGAGAATGAAAACCGAGGAATGCACTGGAGAAAAATCGGGATTCGGCACCCAGGTAGGTTTTGAGTGAATCATTCACCTCATTCATGAGTGCAGCGGGATCGTCGAGTCTGGAAACTTTTTCCCGAAAAAGACTGTTTACCACCGACATCACGAGCGCGGCGGGAATTCCCTTACCGCAAACATCGCCGATGAGCACACCCTGACGCCTGTAGGGACATCCCTTGCACGAAGTTTTTCCGCAACGATCGTTTCTGCGACCGGCGGAACATGCGTCCAGCCAGCCGTAAAAATCTCCACCGATAAAACGCGCGGAACGAATGAATGCAGCGGTGGAAAGTTTGTCCCAGTCCGGGGCTGTGCGCGGCAGCCATCCCTCTTGTACCAATTTTGCAAGATCGAGCTCCTGATGAAGTCGCGCGCTTTGTGTAGTCAGCAGCTCCGCCTTATACGCGAGTTCGGCGTTAAATGCATGGTTTTGTAGTGAAATAGCGATCTGGTCGGCCAGAACCTGGAGTTGAAGCATTTCATCGTCGGTAATCGGAGTGTTTTCCTCCAGACGGTCGACTACAAGCACTCCCAGCGGAATGCCTCCACGGACAATTGGTGCCAAAGCGACGGCGCGTGCGCGGTCGAGCGCAGGAATTTGGCGAAATATCTCAGGTTGTGTAATAGGATCGTTAACGACCAGAGGTTCTCCTGTTTTAACGACTTTCCAAACCAGTGAAAGACCGTTCTCACGCGGAATAGACAATCCATCGAGTGCATCGGGATCGAGTCCGAAACCACTGACTACGTGTAATTCATTGCCGGATGCGTTTGGCCGAAGCAGCATGGCTCGGTTGAAGCCAACTATGCGAGTAACGGCTTCGAGAATACGGACAAAAGGGTGCTCAGTGTCCAGCAGACGCAGGTCATCCAGCGCCTGAGACAGATGGTGAAACTCGCGCAGGAAACGAAGTTCTCCGCGATACGCCAGTAACTTGCGCATCGATATGACAAGAGCCACGAACTGGTAAAGAATGGCGATTTTGTACAAAATTCCGTCCGGGTGTCCGGCGAGCAGTATTCCCAGGCTGAGGCTCCATATTATTATGAACAGCACCCAATTAAGTCGCTCATGGGTGCTTGGCCGCTTGAGACCGAACAGGGGCGCGATCAGACGAGCAAGACGCGTTGTCAGTGCGAGGAAGTGGCGTAAAATGTTGTCTCCTGTCGAGAATAGCGTATTTACGAGCTGACGCCGGATTTTTGTCCAGAGTGTCGGACCGCTTTTAATCTCCCCGGATGAGTCGGTTCTTCCCGCCGAGGATGTTTTAACCGACGCTGCTTTGTCCGATTCGATGTTTTTTTCCGGAGAATCGGTCATGGGCGAAGCCGACGCGCGTTCTGGTATCGAATCTTTATTCGTAATGATGTGTTACCCCCACTCGACAAGGCGCAAAAAAAGTTTTTTCGGACTCTTTGCATCGATAATGAAGCGAGTGTCCTTTTCAAGATTGTTTTTAAGACGCTGACGAATCTTGAATAGAAGTTCTTTGTTAAAAATGGATTTTACGTCGAAATTGGCTTCCAGCGGCGTCGCCAAACGTTTCCAGATGTCTGACAGACCCTGAGGTTCGCCGCGACGCTTCAGGTCAATGTAGATGCGTTCGACCATAGCATCGTATATTTCACCGCCGTTGAATGCGTAAAAAAATGCGGTAGGCGGCAGGAAGCCGAATTGTTGAACGATGGATCGGCCGCGTGCAACTAGTCTTTCTCCCTCGCCTTGCAGATGAATCACCTCGGAGCGCATGATTCTCATCAGCATTAAATCGATATCTTTGCGATTAAGAGTTTCGATGAGTTCACGGTCGCCCGGAAAGAATTTCTGGAGCACCGGAAGAATCTTTTCAATATTTTCAGAACTCAAAAATTGCAGGTTGCGCTGATACATCCCGGGATTATTTTTCTTCATATCTCCGAGAATTTTCTCAAACTGCAGAATGAATTCGAACTTTGATGCGAATGGCATTATGTCGTTAATGTTATATCAGAGAACACTGAATTTTAGGTAGTGGCATACTCTTAACTGACGACCAAATTTAACCACAGATTGACACGGATGAACACAGATAAAAAAACACAATAAAAGCCTCATCAGTTAAATTACCCCACTACCACACATTGAATTGTATTCTTAGGGGCGCGGCAACACCGCGCCCCTGCATTGTATCGTCTAATCCTGGATGAACAATTCATTTCGTCTTTGTTTATTTGCTTACCGGAGTCAGGAACTTTTTTAATATTCGCTCCAGATGTTTTTGTCCGGAGGAAACATTAACCTGTCTGCGACTGACCAGATCAATCCATATGAATGCAGCCTGGCCGATACAACCGCTTATTTCCAGGTCCAACGCCAGAAGTATTGAATTATTGGAGTAATCGACGTTGGGGCGCCAATGCATTATGTGATCTTTCGTCGAAGAGTCGGCAGGTATTTGCAGGGAGATTGACGCTGGAATAGAGTTTATTCGTGAGTCAGCTATGAACAGTGCCCAGGAGCCGATTACCTTGTACAAGGTTAGTTTAACAGGTTGTTTGTTTGCGTATGCGTTAAAAAAATTGTCAGTTTTTGGATTAAACTCGGCAGGAAGGAGTTTTGTCGGAATGGAAAGATATAGGTTAGCCGGTTCTGAAAGCTTTTTCAGTTCTAAAGATACGCCGCTTAGGGCATCTCCCCCTGGCTTGGAAGAGTTATCTGGTGGTGGGGGGGCTGCGCCGTTTATCGGAGCAGATATTGCTTTTTCAATTTTCTTATCAGCATCCCTTGGTGTTTCATAATTGTCAGTTAAACCAGGACCTCCATTCTCACCCACACACTGAGGTGCTCCAGGTTCTGGTTGCGAATCAAATGGGAGATTGGCCTCAGCCATTCCCTTAACTTGGCCGACACTGTTCGGATCAACCGCACCGACTGTTTGCATACTATGTTCATCGAGATCGAGATTTGCCGAAAGGTTCGCGGTTGATTCGCCCCACACGCTTGGATTCTTCGGAACGCCATCCAGGCCATTCTGAACGATCGTGGCCGTCTGCCCGCCTTTTAATGTTGCTTTCTGACCTCTGATCAGGTGAACAAGTTGAATATTTCCACTATCACCAACCGAAAGTTTTGTGCCCGTTGCAAGCAGTTCACCCACTTCGGGGGTCCATTTATAAGAATTTGCCGAAGCCTCGACGGGCTTCGTTAGCGAAAGCACAAGGGCTGCTTCCGCAAAACACGCTGGCGTCAGCATCAGACTCGCGCAAACCGCAAGACTAATGACTACGAAAAGACTAGTAAATCTTGAACACCAGACCATTCTCACGTCGGACATATTTCGTTCTCCTTTTTTTCGGCAGAGGACTTGTCTTGTTTTTTACATTCCAGGGCAAAGATGCGCACGGCCTGTTTTCTGCCCCTAATAGCTGATTCGCCGAGATCGCGCCAGACAAACCGATCGCTCGTGATTTCAACAATCGAGCCGCTTGCTATGATATCCGTTCCATACTCCTTGTTCAACGATTCCAGTCGAGCAGTTGTATTTACAGTGTCGCCGATCGCCGTGAATTCCATCTTTCGCTTTGATCCGAGGTTTCCGATTACTGCATCACCTATGTGCAACGCGATCCCAATCTTCAAATCAAACGCGCCAGCCGCGACACGGATTGCCGTTTTTTTTATAAATTCACGCATTTCCAGAGCAGCTTCTACTGCCTCATGGGCATATCCCGGGCGATCGACCGGCGCATTGAAAAATGCCATCATTCCGTCACCCAGAAACTTATCGACAACTCCGTCGTGACGCAGCACGATGTCGGTCAGACCCGTCAGATACAGGTTCAGAAATGTCACGATCTCATGCGGCGAGCGACTTTCCGAAAAGGTCGTGAAACCGCGTATATCAGAAAACATTACACATATCTGCCTGCGTGCACCTTTCATTATTTCTTCATGTGGCGTCTTCAGAATCATTTCGAGGACCGCATCATTCACATATCGTTGAAATACGCTCTTTACGAGTTTTCGTTCGTTTTCGACGGCGAGAAACAGTCGTCCTGCTTCAACCAGACCGATCCCAAATATCAGGAGGATGGGGCGGGAGAACGGAAGCAGGAAAGACGCGTTACTGAAGCTGACGAGTGTTGCCGCTGTCCATATGCCGCCAAGAATGAATGTTGTGATCAGACCTGTTTTAATACCACGTCCGAACGCAAAAAATTGGATTGCCAACAGCATCACCATGACTAGCGGCTGAAGCCATGAGGGCGGTACCTGCAGAAATCGATCGTTTACCAGATTTTCCAGAATATTGGCGTGGATTTCGATGCCTGGCATGAAACCGTAAAAAGGAACGAGCTTATTGTCCTCTATCATCCAGAAGCCGACAAGTACCGTCTTGCCTTTGAAACGATTCAGGCGCTCTGGATGTTCGCGTGCGTCGATCAGCACTTCTTTGAATGATTCGTATGGAAAACTTTCCTTTGGTCCGATGTAATCGATTTTCCCTTCGCGTCCTTTCGCCAGATTTCTGATTGGGCGATCGCCCAGCATAGGCGTTCCATCGCTCGCTATTTTAAAAGAGGTGCCCAGGCGTGCCGCTGCAACAGCTATGTCGGCAGATGGAAATATGGCGCCGTCAGCTATGTTTCGCCCATAGAGCGTGGCAGAACGCACCACCTGATCCGGGGCCATGTCAATATTCAGGAAACCGAGATATTCCTGTGGAATGTTTACGCGCAGCTCAGGAACGATATTCAGGTCGGCCGGACGGTTTGGATCGGCAACGAAGCCCAGAATCACCTTCATTCCTGTATTTCGAGTTTCTATAAGTGCTTTGATCAGAGGTCGGTCAAAACCTATCTTGTTCAGCAGAGGCACGGGTAGAGATGCCCCGTTTTCCTTCAGCACATTGCCTACCATGCTCCTGATTTCACCATCCAAGCTGGTTTTAAAGACCAGATCCAGCATTACCGTCGAAGCGGACGCCGTGCTCATAGCCCGCAGGAATTCCGCGAAAAGTGGATTCCAGATTGATGTCGGACGTTTTGCCCAGGCTATTGATGCGGCATCGATACCCACCAAAATCGTGTCCGGCAGCGGCGGACGACTTCCACGCCATTGAAAGCGGTGATCGACACTCCAGAATTCGAGGTCGTCCGCCAATGGCAGGAACCAGACTGCAAGTAATATTATTGCTAATAAAAGGCAGCGATTATGGAGCATGGAAATCCTTGTCAATAGGATCGGTTTGCGCAATTCGTCAGGAAAAGCACACTCATTTTACAGCTTTCGCATTTTTTGTGCTATCATCCCGGCCACCGGACATTCGAAAATGTCTGGCTGTTATGGAACGAACTTCCTAAAAATCAAGGAGGAATGCGGAATAGAGATGAGTCTGCGCATCGATGATCACCCCATTCTAACGTTCAAAAAAGGCAAAACGATTTCTTTCACGCTCGATGGCAAGCCCATGGAAGGCCATGATGGCGAGCCGATTGCGGCTGCACTGCATGCCGCTGGAATTAAAACTCTGCGTCATTCTCCGCACAAGAATCGTGCGCGCGGCTTCTTCTGCGCTATCGGCCGTTGTTCGAGCTGCATGATGGAAGTGAATGGCGAAGTTAATATCATGACATGCATCACTCCGCTGCGGGCCGGCATGGAAGTGAAGACTCAGAAAGGTCACGGGGTGATCAAACCATGAGTAGAAACACAGAAATCCTTATTGTCGGTGGTGGTCCAGCCGGCCTTTCATCAGCTGTTGTCGCGGCGGAGCTGGGCGCAAAAGTGCTTCTTGTCGATGACAATCCCGCACTAGGCGGGCAACTCGTGAAACAGACGCATCGTTTCTTTGGGTCAGCCGCCAGAGATGCCGGTATTCGTGGCTTTTCAATAGCCGAAGAACTTGTCAGTCACATCGGCAAACTCAAAAAAAACCTGACAGTGCTCACGGATACCGGAGTAGTTGGATTTTATGGCGCGGGTGAAGCCGGCATTCTTTCGCGGACGGCATTCGAACGTGTAACTTATGATCGTGCTATCGTTGCAACCGGCGCGGTCGAAAACTGTCTGAATTTTGAAAATAATGATTTGCCCGGTATTTACGGGGCGGGTGCCGTTCAGACGCTGATGAACGTACATGGAATCCGACCGGGGAATAAAATTCTCATGGTTGGCTCCGGCAACATAGGTTTGATCGTGTCGTATCAGCTGATGCAGGCGGATGTCGAGGTTGTCGGCCTCGTCGAAGCGCTTCCCACTATCGGTGGATATCTGGTTCATGCAAGCAAAATTCGTCGAATGGGAGTTCCGATTTACACCGGACACACTATTGTAAGAGGCCTTGGAAAAGACAAAGTCGAAGGCGCGACATTGTCTCGTGTCGATGAAAAGTTTCAGATGATTCCGAACACCGAGTTCGATGTTTACTGTGACTGTATCTGTCTTGCCGTTGGTTTATCCCCTTTGATCGATTTGTTTCAGCAGGGGCAATGTCGAATGGTAAGCGTCGGTGAGCTTGGTGGTCTGGTTCCACTGCATGACGTGAATATGCGTACGACCAACCCGCATGTCTATGTAGCAGGCGATGCTTCGGGCATCGAGGAGGCCACTACAGCTATACTTGGTGGTCGTATCGCCGGCGCGAGGGCTTATGAAAGTATTCACGGCGAGAGCGCGGCGGCGGCCGAAATAGTTACCGACGCAAATCGCGAGCTGAAGACCTTGCGGTCGGGCTCGACGGGCGAGCGGATTCGCTGGGGTCGCGATCTGCTTCTCAAGGAGATTGCCACATGCTGAAGAACGACGGAATTCCTTCCCAGGAAGAATTGGCGCCCATTACTCCGACACCGGCGCGTTTTGAAAAGGGGCCGGTTGCGCTGATAGAATGCTTTCAGGACATTCCCTGCGACCCTTGCGTAGGGGCTTGTCCCAAGCATGCCATAATCATGAAAGACGGCATTACGGACAAACCGCATCTGATGCCTGACCTTTGTAGCGGCTGTGGCTTGTGCGTCGCGAAGTGTCCGGGGCTGGCGATTTTCGTTCTGGACATGGCTTATTCGCCGCGCTATGCGAAACTTTCACTTCCATATGAGCTTATCCCGGTTCCAAAGGTTGGCGATGTGGTCAATGGGCTTGATCGAACGGGCAAGGCTGTATGCGAAGTAAAAGTGTTGAAGGTGATTACGGGCAAGCAGTTCGATCATACGCATGTCGTGACGATCGAGCTTCCAAAGAGCCAGGCGATGAACGTGCGGGGCATAAAGGTGTCGCCGAAGGGGAAGGGCAAATAAATATGAAGATAGTTTGTCGATGTCAGGATATCACCGAGGAAGAAATCGTGGCCGCCATCAAACAGGGTGCGACCACCATCGATGAAATAAAACGTATGGTGCGCGCGGGCATGGGGCCTTGTCAGGGTCGATCGTGTCGCCGTCTGGTATCACAGCTTCTCTCGCGTGAGTTGAAGAAGCCGATGGCCGATATTTATCCACCCACCTTCAGACCGCCGAACCTGCCTGTGCAGTTCAAGCTGGTAATGGCCGAGATCGAGAAGCACGAAAAAGAAGAGGCCAAGAAGGCCGAAAAGAAGTCGGCATCGAAAGCAAAAAAGACGGACAATACTGTCGGGAAAGCCGCGAAAGGGGTTTCCAGATGACGATCAAAACTAATTTTGATGCGATCATAATTGGAGGCGGCATTCTTGGTGCATCGACGGCATATGCGCTTGCGAAGATGGGAATGAAAAATATTTGTCTTCTGGAACGCCATTCCCTGTCCGCGGGGTCGACCGGTCGATGTGGCGGCGGCTTTAGGCAACAGTGGAGCACTGAACACAACACTCGTCTTGCGATGGCTTCAGTGAAGCGACTCGAAAGCATTGAGGAAGAGCTCGACTACAAGACTGAACTCTTTCAGGGCGGGTATCTGATTATTTCCTGCACCGACGCGGAAACTGCACAGTTCAAGAAGAACATTGAAATGCAGCGCCGACTCGGCCTCGATGTCAAAGCCGTGACTCCGGAAGAAGCGAAGAAGATCGTTCCGTATATCAATGCCGATATATTGCAGATGGCTTGCTGGTGCCAGACAGACGGGCATGTTAACCCGTTCCTGCTGACGGAGGGATATGCGAACGCCGCGCGGCGGCTTGGTTGTGAGATTCACTTGTGGACGGATGTTACGAGTATGATGAAGAAGAGCAATATGTTCTTTGTCATGACCGGGAATGGCGAAACATACCAGACTCCGATAGTGGTCAACTGCGCCGGACCCTATGCCCGATCAATCGGCGCGATGCTCAACGTCGATATTCCCGTCGATCCTTATCGGCACGAAATACTCGTGACCGAGCCGGTCGAGCGTCTATGGAATCCCATGGTTATCTCCTTCAGCGTCGGTTTGTATGCCCGCCAGGAGATGAACGGGGGTATCGTGATGGGCATGGGCGATCCGAATGAGCCTGTCGGAACGTATGTCGGCTCGTCGCTGCACTTCATGTACGAGATGAGCAAGCGTTTCACGACTTTGTTTCCCAAGTTATCCTGCATGCGAATCGTTCGTCAATGGGCCGGTCTGTATGAAATGACGGCCGACGCGCAGCCGATCCTTGGCGGAACGGATGAGGTCGAAAACTTTTATCAGGCGACAGGATTTTCGGGGCATGGCCTTATGCTTGCGCCGGAAGTCGCGTTCCAGATGGCGGAGTTAATCACGACCGGTAAGACTTCTTTGCCTATAGAAGAGTTGCATGTGAGGCGCTTCAGAGGTAAGGCCGACTTCCATCGCGAAAAATCCGTGGTGTGAGTATTCCGGAGAAACGAACATGTCATGGGATCCGGTCTGGGAGAAAATATTTCAATCAAATCGGGCATGGGGAACATATCCTGGAGAAGAACTGGTTCGTTTCATTGCCCGCACATTTGCGACAGAGAAGAATCGTGGACAGCGACGTATTCTTGAAGTAGGGTGCGGGCCCGGATGTAATCTGCTCTTTTTTGGCCGTGAAGGCTTTCAGGTATGCGGGATCGATGGTTCTTCCGCAGCTATCGATCGTGCAAAAAAAGCTCTGGATAATGCTTTTCCTTCCGGTTGGCAAGGTGAACTATGTGTCGGCGAACTTATAAATCTGCCGTACGAAGATGATTCGTTTGATGCGGTTGTGGATAACGAAGCCATTTGCTGCAACTCTTTCGAAGAGTCCAGGACCATCTATCAAAATATTTATAGAGTATTAAAACCAGGTGGTAGAATGTTCTCGCGAACATTTTCACGCGGCTGTTACGGGGACGGAACCGGTACAGAAGTGGGGCATAATGCCTGGATAGTCTCCGAGGGGCCACTTTTGGGGGAAGGTTATAATCGCTTTACCGACCCTGATGAAGTTTCAGAGTTGATCGGGATGTTGAAACTCATTTCCTGTGAAATGATCATGCGTACCGTCGATAATCGTACTCATGAAATCAGAGAGCTGATCATCATCGCCGAAAAGCCGGCCAGATGCTAAACAGGGTGGAGTCAGGCGTGACGAATGAAATATGCGGCTTCATTCCCGCGATCAGAGTCCGGGGATAGTTGAACCACACGTCTGAATCGTTCGAGACTTGCCGGTAATTTCAGACGACGTTCGAGTTCACCAAGACGGAACAGTGTGTCAATATCGTCAGGTTCCATAACCGAAGCCTTTTGCAGGCATCGATATTCTTCGCGTGGGTCATCCATTTGTCTATAAATAGATGCCGCACCAATCCAGCCAGGATAATAGGACTCGTTGACAAGCAGAGTTTTCTTATATTCGCTCAGGGCCTCTTTTATCTTGCCCCATTTCGTGTATACATCCGCCAGTAGTCGATGTCCTTCTATGTGTCCGGGATGACGCACAAAAAGGGCGTTGAGAAGGTCCGCGGCAGCCTGGAATCGTTT
This sequence comes from Candidatus Rifleibacteriota bacterium, assembly GCA_015233155.1. Taxonomy (GTDB): domain Bacteria; phylum Muiribacteriota; class Ozemobacteria; order Ozemobacterales; family Ozemobacteraceae; genus JADFYG01. The sequence goes on along the minus strand of JADFYG010000002.1, from coordinate 7,857 downwards.
TCCCCGCAACAGAAATTCTGCGTTACGGATTGCCAGATCCGGGCGGTTGGGATGGCGGCCGGCGAGGCGCGCGAATACATCACGCGCGGATTCTGGTTCCCCTGATCGCTCAAACAGGTCGCCGAGGACGCAACCGATCTCAATCGAATCCGGTCGTTCATCGAACAGTTTTTCCAGCAGCACCAGCGCGCGATCGACTTCATTCAGACGTTCATAACAACGCGCCAGCAGAAACTGTGCCTGGGGATGGTTCTTGAGTCCTTTTAAGGCCCACAGAAATGATGGAACGGCGAGTTGGTATTTTTTCTGTCGATAAAGACAAAGCGCCAGATTCAAATGGGCATCATGTGCGCTGGGATTTATGGAGACAATTGCGCGCAGATGTTCAATGGCTTCGTTCAGATCGTCCCGCTTAATGAGCAGCGTTGCCAGAGCGAATCTTGCGGTTTCCAGATGTGGGGATGCACGAAGCAGTTCCCGATATTGGGCGATTGCTCCTGCAAAGTCGCCGTGACGGCGCAATACATCGGCGAGCTTAAGACGAATCTCGGGTCTGCCTTTCGCGAGGCTGACGGCGTCGGCAGTTTGATCGGCGGCAGTGGCCGTCGGCTTTGTGATGCATGCATCGGCTGCCGCCGCAGCCCGCTGTAAAAAGGCGACTTGTCCCTCCGGGTCATCGGAGGCTTCGTGCCATGCCGCGAATGCCATATATACGGTGGGCGAATTGGGGGCTACTTCCTGGGCACGTTCGAGATGGAATCGTGCTTCGTCAAAACGTCCGAGACGAGAGAGGGAGACGCCCATCTCGATAAGGCCGTAGATGTTCTGTGGATCGGCTGAAATCAGGCGACGATATGTTCTGGCAGCTTCTATCCACGAACCGTTGCGGGCGTGCAACCGGCCTAGTTTCAGCAGAAGGGAAAGATCATCCGGACACGCTTCGCATCGCTCCTCCAGATCACGGAGAAGCGCGGGCAGTGCGCGAGGTCCATCCAGCATTCAGCTACCTCATAACGGTTGACCTGTCGTATGTCGACGGCGAACCGACGGACATTCAGGAGGGCGTTTTTACCGCTTCGACTAAAGATCGGGGATCAGCATCCTTGAAAAAGGCAGACCCCATAACCAATACATCGGCTCCCGCATCGAAAATCCTTCGCGCATTCTTTCGATCTATGCCTCCATCGACCTCAATCAGCGTTTTAAGGCCCAGATTATCTATCATGGATCGCAGTTTTGAAATTTTTCCGATGACCGGTTCGATCAGACTTTGTCCACCGAAGCCGGGATTAACAGTCATTATCAATACTTGATCGCAGACTGGAAGAAGATACTCGATGCCGTCCAAATCGGTCTGTGGGTTGAGCGATATTCCGGATGCGGCACCCAGTTCACGGATGATGCAGAGATATCGTTGGGAGTGTCTACATGCTTCTATGTGAAAAGTGATTCGGTCGGCTCCGGATTTGCGATATAGTTCGAGCCACTCTTCCGGGCGCTCTATCATGAGATGAACGTCGAAAGGCAGTCTGGAAAGACTGCGCAGGGCTGCGATGATTGGCGGTCCGAATGTGAGATTCGGCACGAAATGGCCGTCCATGACGTCCAGATGTATCCAGTCGGCGCCGGCTTGTTCTATTTTTCCAAGGCTGCCTGCCAGATTCGAAAAATCCGCTGAAAGAATCGACGGGGCGACCATGGGTGTGCATGAAGCACGCCCTGGCGAAAAGTCAGGAGAAATATGGTTTTTCGTCATGATTTCATCGGCCCGTACGAAATACGTGAAGCCGCCATTTTACCAGAACAGTATGAGCAGAATCATAAACAGCAGACCGCCGCCCATGACCACTAGTGGGTTCTTGTACCAGGTGATTTCATCGGCGGCACGCCATATTATGCTTTCAGCGGCATTTTTGCCTCCCTTGATAAGTTTCAGAAATGGGCGTCCGAAGCGAGATGACTGTCTTTCATCGTCGTCTTCGCTATTATCTTCTTCATAATCATTGTCAATCGATGGGGCAAGAGCGGCGTTGCCATCGAAGGCCGGGGTGGCAAAACCGCGAGTCAGGCCAGTTGCGCTATTTACAGCTCCACCTGCGGTTCCGTTTTTCGCTGAGACGCGGGAGGGATTAGAGGCGCCATGCGTTACGCCAGAAGCCACTTTTACTGCTGAGGCAGCTTTCCCTATGGGAATTATCGGAGCGGAGGCGTGAGAAAGGCCCGTGGCAGCATGTGTGCCATTTGAACCATTTGTGTTGCTATTAGTGTTTGCAGCATTTCCAAGCTGGCGGCGACCGTTGATTGCATCGACAACTTCGGAAGCGGTAGCCATATCGCGTCGTGTTGCGGCACGCGGAGCCCGGTCTGCGCCTTCCGCAATGTGCAGAAGGTCGGCCATTGCGACAAGAAAGCCGGTATGATCGATAAAACGTCTTTTCATATCGCGGGTCAGGGTGCGTTCCACGTTTTCGATGATCTTTTCGATTGCTCCCGGAGGTAGTTGAGCGTGACGCGTGCGCAGCGCGCTGCGCAGGATGTCGTCCCAGGTTTCGTTGAGACCACCGCGTTTTCTGATAGCTGATTCGCCAGTGAGCAGTTCGAACAGTGTGGTTCCAAGGAAGAACAGGTCTGATTGAATGCCCGCCGCGAGATCGAATGATGAGCCGAGACCGACTAGCGACAGTCGTGGAAGCGAGAAGGAAAGAAGCTTTATGCTACCGTCATCGCAACGCATGATGTTGGATAATTTGACTGACCGGCGCGTTACCCCCTCATCAAAAGCGTATTGTAAAACGGTTGCGATATCTCTGACGATCCTGATTATAGTTCCAAACGTCGGCAAAGGTTCGTGTCGTGCCCATGTAAGCAGATTGACGCCCGCTACCGGTTCGGTGACGACGAAAGGCCGGTTATCAGATGTGTCCATGTCCATGATCTGAGCGATTCCGGGGTGGGAAAGCTTCGCGAAGGCGCGCACTTCCTCGTTGAAAAGTTTTACACGGTTTATGTCCGCGGAGGCTTCTTCTTTCATCAACTTGACTACAACGTCGGTGTCGGTTTCCGTCTCGACGGCCGTAAATATATCGTAAAGATGACTTTCCGCGAGTTGCGTCTTTATGGCGTATTTGCCATTGATAATTGTGTTGGCCATGAGATTTTTTCCTTCCCTGATTCGCGTTGTCACGAAGCTGCGCGATCCGAATAGCGCTGAATTCCGGATTTTTTACAAATTTCGTTCTTCGATGGAGATATCGTTGATATAGATCTGAATTTTGGCGTCCGGCAGTTTCGGCACTTTCACCCGAATGAGATCCAGGGGTTTGTGTGTACCGGAATATACTTCCTGACGGCCTTGCGACGAAAGCATGATGAATTTCACTTCTTTGGGCATGAATCCATCGGGCATAGTGAAGGAAACGGTCGTTGTTTCGCCCTTGGTGGCGACGGTTGTGTCGTTTCCGGGCTTGGGTCCGGCTGGCTTTGTGGTATCAGCCGCAGGTGTTTCCTCAGGCGTCTGACCAGGTTGATCGGTATCAGTATCCGTGTCGACATCAGGCTTTGCTGCGGAGATGTCGGGTTGAGCTTGGGCCGGTAAAGTTGCTGTCGTTTTGGGAGGCTTTTTCTCTTTTCCGGTCGTCGAATTATCTTCGTCGCCCACAATAATGCGGGGTGGCGCTGGAACGTTTACAGCCGGAGCCTCACCGTTTTGTGGCGGAGGAGCATCGAGCTTGATTTCGAAGCGCTTCAGATCGTCAGTATTGGTTGATCCCGGATCATTGCCGGATGATACAAGCATATCGATGGATGTGCCTTCACCAACCATTTCATATGGTGCAGGGCGACTGGAGAGAAGTTTGTCCTTGGGATGCGCGGAATCCTTCTTGTAGACGATCTTCCCTTCTTTGAGACCAAGTGCGGTAATCGTAGTTTTCGCGTCGGAAAGGCTTTTTCCGATCAAATTTGGCAACGGGGCATGTACTGAGCCCGGCCCGAGGCTGATCAGCATATCGACCCCGCCGTTGATTTCGTGACTTGCGAATGGTAACGGTGATTGGGTAATTATGCGTTCTCGCGGGGTCTTTGCTGAAAAGATGTATGCCCGATTGCCTTCTTTAAGCTGGGCATTCAGGAGTGCCAAAACTGATTCTCGTGGATTTTTTTCGATCATGTCCGGAACGGTGACCTGCTTATTCCCCTTGGAAATCGTGAGCATGATCTTTTTGTTCCGTTTTACGCGCGAACCTGCCTCTGGATATTGTGCGATGACGTGATCCTTCGGATAACGCGGATCGAATTTTTCATCGCTTTTTTCGATGTTGAGATCGGCCGGTTTTTCCTTGATTACATCGACCAGATGTTTTCCACGGAAGTCAGGAACTTCTATGGATTCGCCGCGATTGAAATATTCATTCGCGACGTCTTTCAGATAAAGGCCACCGGCTATAATTGCGGCCAGCAAGATGGTTAACATGAGTACCATCTTGACCATTATCAGCAGACAAGATTCTTTTTTTGCCATACTCAGGTCTCCGTTGGAGGGGCGTTCTCCTGGCTGGAAGGCTCATTTGCGAGTTGTCCACAGGCTGCCAGAATCTCGCCACCGCGCGATTTGCGCACTGTCACGGCAATTTCAGCTTTCTTCAGGGCTTTTCGAAACTCTTTTTCAGCCGTTGCAGACGCGGGTTTATAGAGGCATCCGGGATATGGGTTAAATCGAACGAGATTTATATGGCATGTGAGTCCCTGACAAAACTCGATCAGATTGATGATGTGTTCCGGACCGTCATTTATGCCCTTCAACAATATTATTTCGAAGGTAACCCGGCGATTTGTTCTACTGATGTAATCCTGAACGGCTTCACGCAGTCGTTCGACGGGACACTTCTTGTTAACCGGCATCAGGCGAGAACGTGTGTCGTTATCGGCGGCATGGAGAGAAACAGCAAGATTTACTTCGCCGGGGCGTTCCGCGAGTTCGAGGATTCCTTCACGTATTCCCGACGTCGATATAGTGAGTCGACGGCTTGCCATTCCCATTCCCTTCGGACTGGTCAAGATATCAATGGCCGCGAAAAGAGCATGGCGATTCAGGAACGGCTCACCCATGCCCATGAAAACAATGTTGGTGGGTTTTGACTGCATTTCCCGGGAGAGAGCTAGTACCTGCAGCACAATTTCCTCAGTCGTCAGATTGCGCTTGAATCCCATTGTGCCGGTTCGGCAGAAACTGCATTTGACCGGGCAGCCGACCTGCGAAGATATACAGAATGTAAGCGATCCGGTTTCGTCATCAGGAAGAGCCACTGCTTCTATTCTGGAACCGTCACCCAGAGTAATAGCGATTTTAATGGTTCCGTCGGGATCGCACTGCTTATCCTCTATGGGAGGCAGGATCTGTGGAAAGCGCGCGGCGAGCTTTTCACGTGCGATTATCGGGAGATTTTTCATCTCGTCGAAACTAAAGATTCCTTTTGAGAAGATCCATTCCCAGATCTGTTTGGCCCGAAATGGCTCAAGACCGAGTGCTGTGATCTCTCCGGCAAATTCGTCACGATTCAATGCAAGTAGATAATTGGTAGGCATGATATCCTCCAGAGGATTCATCGGCATTCTGTGAATATGGCTTTACGTGTTTGTTAAAAACACTGAATAGAACAGAGGAAATAAAAGAGAGGTTCGTGGAGATAAACTGCGTTTTTTTGGCGGATTGCCTATGGTCCTTCAGTCCGATACTTGATACTCTGAATCAGTCGCGCAGATTGAATTTTTCGAGCATATCAGACATCAATTGCACCAGCGTCATGACTTCTTTGGTGGTGTTCGAATAGTCTCGAATATGATTCAGTTGCTCGTTTACAGCCGCCGCAACTCTACGAGTACCTTCGGATGTGATCTTGGTGGCTCCGCTGATGCTCTCGATACTTTGGCGCAGCGAATCAATATTTGATGATTGTTCACTGCTGGCTTTACTGATGTCCTGTATCATCTTGTTGACGTTGTCAACGGATGAAACGATAGTCGTAAGATTACCGCCGGCGATGTTGGCGACATTCACCCCTTCTTTTACTCGTGCGGTGCCTTTATTGATGCACTGAACGGCGATTCCGGTCTTTTCGAGCATGCCTTTAACTTTTTTTCCTATGTCCTCGGCTGCTTCTCCGGACTCTTCCGCAAGTTTTCTTACTTCTTCGGCCACAACCGTGAAACCCTGGCCGTGTTCTCCGGCACGAGCGGCTTCAATGGCTGCGTTCAACGCGAGGAGATTCGTCTGGTATGCAATGTTAGTGATCGTGTTGACGATTTCTCCGATCTGTTTGGAAGCGGAATTCAGATCTTCGATGACTCCCTCCAGTCCGAGGACTTCATCTTTTATCGATTCCATTGCTTCAAGCGTCTCCGACACGGCCTTGCGTCCATCGGTAGCGATTGACGAGGCGTTGGCGCTGTTGGAGGCGGCTTTTAGAGATCGATCAGCAATGGTTTGAGCGGAAGTTGAGACCTCCTGAATGCTGGCTGTCGTGGATTCAAGAGTATTGGCTATGTAGTTTGAACTTCGGGAAATTTCCTGGACATCAGTGAAGAACTGATTGATCGCTATGTCGGAAAACACAGTCATGTTAGTCAACGGTTCTATCTTGAATTTGAGTTCACCGCTGATAGAGTGAGTTTCCGCGAGGATTGTGCGAGAGGTATGCAAGAATTTGTCGAATTCCTGCGAACAGTCGAACATATCCACTTCAAGTGGAATCTCCTCATTCTGGAAACGAGCCAGACGACTCATGGTATCGCGGATCGGGCCACCGATTTTTGTGAGAAATGTCCAGATACTGCTAAGTGCAAATGCAACCAGAAGAAGAGATCCGAGCATGAACAGACGGGTACGTGCCTGGAGCAATATCATGCCATTTTCGATATCGTCCAGTTCCCGCTTTCGATCGCCGATGAAGGCCAGGACATCGAGACGTGTCATTTCCTGCCCGGGGAGGTCGGCAATGGCAGTAATGACACCCTTCCTGTCAGTAATTTTTTTCGCGCTGTACAGAATGTAGTCTGCTGCCAGGATCGGGATCAGAAGGATCACAAGCACCAGACCAATCAACTTTATCTGAAACGACATTGCTTGAATTTTCATGATTCAAAAGGCGAGGTATACGCTCCGAGAGCCATTATATCATATCGCAGACATCGCGAGGTACTTCCATATTTAATATGGGAGTGGCTCTAATCCTTCGCAACCCTGGCGGTCACAACCATAATGATTTCCGTGGCCGAGTGTTGCCTGTCTCTGCTTCGTGCCAGCCCGCCGAATAGCGGAATATTTCCAATCAACGGGATCTTGTTCTGGGTCTCGCGCTCTTCCTGGTTCAATAGTCCGCCCATGATGACGCATCCACCGTTAGCCACCCGGAGCATGCTTTCCGCTTCCCGTGTGCGGATTTGTGGGTAGCCCTGTTTGGTGGTAGAGATCACCGAACTCACTTCGCCCTTTAATCCCATCCGAATACTGCCGTCGGGGTTTACTTCGACGTTTTTTACCGTCATTTTGATACCTACATCCACCCAGCTCAACTGAGCGTTCAGTTTTAGCACTGACCCGGAATCTGTTTGCGCGGTCGCTGCGACTTCCAATGGAATCCGATCTCCGATGGTAACCTTTGCTTCTTCTCCTTCAAGAACTCGCAAGTTGGGCTTTGCCAACATTTTAGAATCATCGCCCTCGTCTAAAGCCCGTAATATCAGGGGCAAATTATCGCTGGGGTGAAACTGCTTGATCTCACCGTAGGAATAAGAGTTTTTGTCCAGATCAATTCCCAGGGTTTTTAATTTCGATTTGGCTCTTTCCGCTACCCGGAACTG
>JADFYG010000029.1 GCA_015233155.1 Candidatus Rifleibacteriota bacterium | reverse complement strand
ATTCAAGATATTATTTCCGCAAAAGCAAAATCCCCGAACATTTACACATAACGTTCGAGAATTCGCACAGTGGAGGTGGTCCACATGGGGGGTGAATCCTCGGTCCGCACCTCCATGCGGGCAATCACTTTCGCCGTTGTCCAGTATTTCCCGATCAGCTCTGAGATCAGCGATATACGAATGATTTTGAGAGTCCATCCTTCTCTTTTTTTCGAGGATCGAAAAACGTCACCATTTTTATTTCCGGCAATTTACCGACTGTTGTCAGCAACATATCGCCTGCCCAAGAAAAACATCCACAATCATCCTTCCCATCCTCCCCAGTCAAACGTCCCACCTTGCCCGCCTTCTGACAAAACAGGAAGAAAAAAGTTGGCTTTTGTAGCGTGCTCGACAAATATAGCAAAATGCAATATATTAGAGTTGTGCATGTAATTTCACGAAAAGCGTTTTCCGCATTTGCTGTCAAATATCCGGACAGCGCAGAGCCTCTTGCAAGCTGGTATAGGATCATTTCCAGAAATGCTTTCAGGAATATATCTGAGCTTCGGAACGCCTTCAATTCCGTCGATGCCGTGGCGGGTCCTTATGTGTTCAATATTGGGGGCAATAAATACCGACTCGTTGCGGCCGTTCACTTCAATGGCGGACGTGTTTACATACGACATTTGATGACCCATTCTGAGTATGACAAGGGGACATGGAAGAAATGAAAGCAACCGAAAAGAAACAAGTTGTTTCTGCGTGGACATGCCTTCAAAAGCACATACCGCTTCATCCGATTACCTGCAATGAAGAGTATGAGCGTGCCGAAGAAGCCTTGAATGAGCTTATTGACACCGTTGGTAACGACGAAAGACATCCGCTTTCCGATCTTCTACATGTCCTTGGTGGCTTTATTCGTGAGTATGAAGATGCGCATATCGAAATGCCGAAGGCAACAGGTGTTTCCTGTATTCAGTTTTTGATGGAACAGCACGATTTGAAACAGTCTGATCTTGCCGACCTTCTCGGAGGGCAAAGCATCGTCTCCGCAATACTCGCCGGGAAACGAAAACTGAATATTCGGCAGATCCGCCAACTTTCAGACCACTTTCACGTTTCACCATCGACCTTTTTTTGAATCCAGTATTGATCATTTCGGGTTCTCCAACGCCACCAAAGACACATCCAGAGCATTCTGACAAGAAATGCATCGATATCACATGACCAGCAAATTGCATCTTATACGGCAATGATTCCGGCGATGTGATGAAAATTACACATTCCTCAAAAAAGATGCGTATATCGCTTAGATCCCGGCTGATTTTACCATGATGATGGGCATTGTGAAGGCAATCCGGTCATTTCAGAGGTCAATCCATCTTTCGCCATGACCGTCAGCCTCAGTTGGATTCATTCATTGGAATATAAGCTATGCAATTTACTAAGCTGATAGCCGCCACCACGAACATCTACACACAACGTTCGAGGATTCGCACAGTGGAGGTGGTTCACATCGAGGTGAATCCTCGTGGACCTGGTTATATTCCTTATCAATTAACATAACGCCGCAGACTAGTGTGCCCCCCAATTCCACCTCATCTGATTGTTCGGACTAGCTTTCGATCTTGAAATGTAGTCTAATAAAGGACGTGAGGTCTGTGTGCCTTTTCAAGATCTCCTTTTCGCCCCAAACTGAATTTCTTCGGATTTCCGTATACGTAGCGAGGGTTGTTTCCTGGAACAACTCTTTCTTTTCCTCAAATGACTTGTTGTTAAATCGACTATTTTGTTCTTTGGTAAGGAGAGCCAAATTGCCTCCAAGATGTAGACAAGTCTCCTCAAATTCTTTCGAATATTTCTCCTTTGCAGGTTTCTGCGGAGCAATGTGTTCAATTGTGTAATCTTTGTAAGCATCAAGGCTGAGAAGAAGGCCCGACTTGGCCTTGGTCCGCATATCGTTTTCGTAGAGCCAAAGGACATATTTGATTATGTCACTGTGGTAGTGAAATCGATCCCTTTCAAAATAATCCCAGAGAATGTTTTCAAAAGCTTGATTTTGATTCCAATACCATTGAAATCCCTCTTTGGAAGCGGTTACGATAGCCTGAGAAAGCACTTGGATAGGGTTTTCTTGCCTGGGAGAATTGAAATATTCAATGGCATATCCGGGCAATCGATCGCTCCGGTATCCTCCCACCTTTATTTTGAATCCCAAAATCTCTACGGCTTTTAAAATGCCCTTGAATTGAGGATGGTCTGTTTCGCTTTTGTTGAAAATCGCGATGAGGACGATTTTCCAGTTCACTTCGTCGCCCAATAGAAACAAGTTCATTATTTCGGGTCCAAAAGGATGCTTATTTATTGCTCGAACAATACCTCGAGCACTTTGTGTAATTTCTTGGTAATTGGAAAACCAGGCCTTTATCCACTCAATTTTGGAATTCTCGGAGGAGATATTTTCCTTAAACGCCTCAATTCTACTCTCAGTCTTGTAAAATAAGCGACAGGTGATGTCCAAAAGGTCGTTTTCGGAAAAGAACCCTTCCACAAAGTCCAGATTTCGGTAAATGGCTGAAGCAATATTCTTTACCTCGGCAATGTGCTCTACTGATTCTTCATCAGTTCTCGAATACATGTAGATGTTGTGAATTAAAAACGCCTTGATAATTTCAAACCTTGTTAGCTCTTTGCCGCGATTGTTTTGATATTCAAATACTTGGGTTGCCTGATTGGGTTGAAGAAATATGGCTGTAACAACCGAATTTTCAAGATTCTTCCGCAGTAGGACGATCTCTTCATTGGATTTTACTCCTAGCTTTGATACAAAAAGGTTAACTGCTTGAATTAACCTCTTCTGGGAAATAGATTCAGCTTCATCAATTGGCGGCGAAATAAATCTTTGAGTGATCTTTTTAAAGAGAATTTGGTCCTCTGCAATCGTTTGGAAATTTCGCCCCAAGAATTTCTTGACCGAATCAATCTCCTGAGAAATACCATCGGAGGAACTGCGCTTCTCCTCTTGAAGGACCATTGCTATTGCGGCCATGAACAAACAGATTGTTGTTAGTCTTTGTTGCCCATCAACAACAAAATGTATATCAGACGCCTCTTCAAACAGAATTTGTCCAAGATAATAGCCACTTCGATGTTGCTCCTCCAAGTCTAATAGAAATTGATCAACCTGTTTGATTTCCCAGGAAAATGATCTTTGGTATGGGGGAATTCTAATTGGATGTATTTCAGAAAATAGTCCTGAGATGGTTGTGTGGGTCGCTTCTTTCATTGCAATAGTCATTCGTAGCCTCCAGATCTCATTCAATTATGCCGAGGAATTTCATCAAATATTTCTTTTTGACCTCAAAGACTGATTCATAGCTTCTCCTTTTCCCAATGCTAACTTCAATTATGCACTGAGTTTACGACAAATGGTGACGTATAAGCAAAAGTATTATTTCCGGTGGTGCCATTCGGGCACCCCGTCCTGCGCCTCAATGATTTCAATCGATGCATCATGTAAGAGTGCGATCGCCGCAGAGCACACGCAATACCCGGCGCTCCCTCTGCCTTTTCAGCGACGAGTGATTTTCCGGAATTATCTGCATCGCTACGTCATAATTTGGCGTAGCGAGTGACTATTCTTAGTTCAGTCATTGTGAAGCTTCGCAAATTTTGCCATGTTTAAACTGAATTGCCGGAGGAAACTCATGGATTCAACGTCTTTTGTACACCTTCGCGTGCATACTCATTTCTCGATCCTGCAAAGCACAATCAGAATTCCTCAACTTATCGAACAAGCCACAGAATTAAAAGGCGCCACGATTTTACTTCTTCCGGCAGTCAGCCAACCGGAGCACCCTTCCCCATGACGCGGGAGCCTGACCGTGCTCCGTAAGACACCAGACGACCGGCAGGCGTGGTTCTGAATCCGGTGCCTCCCCGAAGCCGTCGGTGAAGTAGACGACGGCGTCCACCTGGTGTCTTCGCAGAAATGAAGGTTCGAAGGGTGGGCGGAAGGACGTCCCGCCGCGACCGAGAACGGAAGTCAGCGGTTTCCGATATGCAGTGGTCCGCTGGATTTCCCAGTCACACTCGACGACTGTTATCTGGAAGTCCAGGTTCATCCGCTTCAATTCGCCATTGATGATCTCCAGCCACTGTTGCGTCATCGAACCGCTGGTGTCGACGACGGCCAGCAGATGTGGAAGGATTCCGCACCACGTCTGGGCAGGCACCAGTCCGACCAGATGCGGGAATCGCCGGGGCGGTCTGTTTGTCCTGTATATCAGGTCGAGATCGCGTCCACACATTCCGGACAACACACGTTTCCAGGAAATATGGCCCGGGAGCCAGGAAAGTTCAGCAGCTGCACCGCCGGCGCCTCTTCCAACGCCGGACTCCGACACTCCATTCTGGCTCAGTGCGCTCTGCTGGGCTCTGGAAAGCTCACCGAACTCTTCTGACGAAGCGTTTTCGATGGTATTCGCAAGCACCTCGTCGATCGCCCGCTTGAACAATTCGCGTGTGCTGGTGCGCGAAGTTTTTTTCCCCCTCCGGATCAGGTCACTGTCCGAACTATTCCCGTTCACATCGTCGACATCCGCCATAAATTCATCGTCATCGTCAACATCGGTAGTCACGGGTCTGATCGAACTGTCATTGCTGTCCTCCCTGTCCTCGCCAACATCGTCGACATCCTCAATTAATTCATCGTCATCAGGCACATCGGTAGTCCCGGGTTTGACCGAACTCGCCTTTCCGACCCTGCGAATCTTCGGTATCCAGAGCCGATGATCGTCGAGAGTGGTTGCATTCAAACATTCCGTGACGTCCGATAGGCTTTTTAGGCGGCGATATCGCCTGCATATGCCCTCGTCCGGCGGAAAACCCGAAAACATATTCAGCTTTAGCGCCTGCGGCGGCAAATCATAGTGGACAAACTCGTTCGCAGTGATCTCACTCGCTGTTATCCACGCAGGTTCTCTCGCGAGTTCTGCGGTTGAAAGTGTGCTTTCGGCAGATTTGCTAATCATTGACTGATGGTTGGGTTATCTTCCATGAAACATTCATTCATGGAGGCTTTTATGAAGCGATTGTCCAGCCCTTCCCGACCTGGTAGTGCGATCTCCACACTTGAAGTCGTTCAGAAAAAATTCCAGGCTTGGCGACAAGACCCATCTCAATCTCACCGAATTCCCGAAGAATTGTGGCATGAAGCAGCCGGTCTTGTTGGGACAGGCCCCTCTCTCAATCATATTTCCAGAACGCTGAGTGTTGATTACAATCATCTCAAGCGCCGCTCTCTCGCTATGCAACTTGGTAACGATGGTTTGGTGGAAATTCCCTTGCCTGATATGTTTCCCCAGCAGGCGATCTCTCCCTTGGCCGAAATTGTTTCACAAAATGGAGTGATCCTGAGGCTTTTTTCAGAAAAGTGCGACTCCATTATCACGGCGTTTTTGAAGTCATGATTCAGATCACCCCACATATTCGAATTTTCCAGCACATTGAACCGATCGATTTTAGAAACGGAATTGATGGAATTGCCAGCTTGTGTCGGTCACGGTTGAAGCAGGATCCAATGAATGGTGCTCTGTTTATCTTTATAAACAGAAAGCGGACTGCGTTTAAACTTCTCATTTATGACTCACAGGGATTTTGGCTCTGTCAGAAAAGGTTTTCCCAGGGGAAAATAAAGTTCTGGCCAAAAACCGGTGAAGCTCTCACTGCGCCCCAATTGCAAGTTCTCCTGTATAACGGAAATCCACTGAACAGTCGAATTCCACCTCCCTGGAAACAAATTTCCACCTGAATAAAATAATATGTTGTACATTGGCTTTGAATTCGTTATTCTCGTGCCATGGCCAAAACAGGCAAAATCGAAATCCTTGAATTATCTTCGGAAGAAATTCCCGAGCTTATAAAGGCTGTTCAGGAAAACACCTTATCGGACAAATTCAAGGAAATCATTCTCACTTTGATTAAGCAGATGGTGGATATCAAGCGGACTTCCAAGGAAAAAGCCGCAGCCTTGAAGCGAATCAAGAGAATGCTCAAGCACTCCACCGAAAAACTCGATAAGACCAAGGAAGAAAAAAAATATGAACCCAAAAAGAACCATGGTCGCAATGGCGTAGAGGATTACAAATTTTCGAATGTTGTCAATTATCCCGACGAGGAACGCAAAGTGGGCGAGGTGTGTTCCTCGTGTGCGCATGGCACGCTTCAGCAGATGGAACCACGCAAAATTATCCGGCTGGTTGGACAACCGATAATTACTGCCGAACTTCATCGTCCTGAAAGACTTCGCTGTTCTGGATGTGGCGAGGTTTTTACAGCGCAAATGCCCGAGGAAGTGGGCGGAGAAAAAGCTACTGCTTCCGCGAACGCCATGGTAGCCGTGTTACGTTACGGCATGGGCGTTCCCCATTATCGGCTCGCATCAATGCAGAGTGCCTTGGGAGTGCCGATTCCAGCTTCGACTCAATACGAGATGGTTGAAATGCTGTGGACGCACGTTATGCCGGTCTATAAGGAGCTTTTGCACCAAGCAGCCAACTCACCGCTTTTCTTCATCGACGACACGAAAGCTACAATTCTTTCCATGATCAAGGGAAATGAACAAAGAAAAGCAGATGGGGAAAGATGCGGAATCTTCACCACGGGTATCGTTGCCCAGGACGCCGGAAGGACAATTCGACTGTTCTTCACGGGACGAAACCACGCAGGAGAAAACATCGCGGAACTGCTGAGTCTGCGAACCGACGAGTCGAAACCGATGCAGATGTGTGACGCTCTGTCCAGGAATGCTCCCAAGGATCCCAAAAATCCCAAAGACCATCTTGTTCGGCTGCTCCTTTGTTTGGTTCACGCCCGTCGGAATTTTTTCGATTGCTACGAGGCTTTCACGGATGAAACCACATACGTTATTGAGCAAATCGGTTTGGTGTATAAAAACGAGAAACATACCAAAGAAAACCAGATGGATCCTGTTCAGCGTTTGGAATATCACAAAAAGCATAGCGAAAAGATAATGAATGACATCAAAGCATATTCTGAAGAAAAGATTGCAACAAAGGCAGTAGAGCCCAACAGCATTCTGGGTGCGGCGTTTGCATATTTTCTAAAATTCTGGGTCGGTCTAACGCAGTTTCTGAGAATCCCTGGAGCTCCTTTGGACAACAACGCCGGGGAGAGGCTGTTAAAAACAATGGTGACCCATCGAAAAAACAGCCTTTTTTTCAAAACGGAAAACGGAGCAATGGTAGGTGACGTGCTCATGAGTCTTATTCAGACAGCAATTGCGGCAAATATCAGTCCGTTTGAATACCTGACCGTCCTTCAAAATAATTCACAACATGTGGCAAAGAATCCGCAACTCTGGCTTCCATGGAATTTTCACAATATGCTGAAAAGCGTGGCGCCCCCAAAAACCGGATAAAAACTGAGCAAAGCCGATTCCGTGATCCACACTCAAGTGGAATGCACCGAACCAGCATTTTTTGCACTTTGGGAAACCGCTTTATAACGGGAAAACCCCGTGCATTGGCTATATCGAAAACCATAAGACCAGCATCTTCAAAGAAAAAGAGGGTGTCAGTTTACAGAATGGCGATTCTGAGACGTTGGGCTAAATCAGCATAAACACAAGGAAGAACTTTCAAGCGGTGCCCATGAGAAAGATACAACGATATGAAGGGCAGGGTCGGCTGGTTTTGCCAGCAAATTCACTGAACCACAACTAATTTCCGAAATCCATCATATTTGCCGAAGCGACACAGATAATTCCGGTTCGGCAAAAGAAGTTGAATAGGAAATCATACCAATCCCAAATGATTCATGCGCATTTTGATACAGTCACAATTCGCGTGGATGCGCATTGGAGGAATATGATCTCATCAATTCTTCGACAAGGAAAGCAGGAAGAACAGAATCAGGAAACCGAGAATGGGATGAGCCTCGATTACAGGAAGAAGAACGAGGGCGAGAAAAATGCTTAGACAAGCACATCTGCCTGAGTCCTGCCTGTGGGAAAGCTCGTTCTTCGTCTTTAAAATAGGCGTCCTGATGTCATATCGTACCTTTATACGTGTTCGCTGCAAGATTATGATTTCGCGCAAGTCTATTTTGTTGATAACCCTTGATTTAATTCACGCGACAGCATTGGTGGAAATCTTGACGGTTACTCTGCGCAACCATCCACGGCAAACAGACTATCTCTCACCCTGTAACTTTTCCAAAGCGTCAAGAATTCCACGGGTAATTGCAATAGCAATCTCAAGAGTATCGGGCCTATTAACATCTGGCGGAGCGGATAAAGCATTCATTATAGCGTTGGTGACTGGATACGGCCTGACTATTTCCAGCGAGGAAGCGGGTATTACGGCCGCCTTTATTTTACTTGATTTTGTTGTTTTGATTGCTTTCGTCAGCTTCGGGCCTGGCTTAGCAGTGACTGCCTTCGCTGGTTTAAGCTCTATGACAGGCTGTATCGCAGTTGTCTTCGTAAGTTCAATTTCGGCGGCAGGTTGTGTAGTGGCGGCCTTGGTGGGGTTGAGCAGCGTGGCAGACTTTGGACTTCTCTTGGCAGCAATCGTTTCGACGGGTTTTATTGCGGTGACCGGCTTTATCTGCACTGCATTAGCGGGTTTACTCACAGTCTTTTTTGTAGCGGATAAAGCAGCAAACTTTCGGCCTGGTTTGTTTTTATTTTGTTTTTTCAAGATCTCTTGCGTTGCGTATAAAGCAGCGAGATACACTGCCCGCTCCTTTGACGTGGCAAAATTTTTGCCATTGGAGACTTTTATAATCTTGGCAACTTGATCCGAGGTAAGCGGCAACTCGACAATGTCTGATGGTGTACAGCCGCCTTGCGGGGCGAGCAATAGTTTTCCATCAGCTTTATGATGGTATACGTTCCACAGCATGCCGTTAAAGGCTTTTCCGCTGGTGATGTCGCCAAAAAGTTTTTTGGCACCGATGATCCTTGACCGTTTATCGGTTTTCTTGCCCTTTGCCATTGTAAGAAAAACCTCCGCTTTGATTAGATTATGGGATTATATACGAAATCAATCCAAGGCGACCAAGGTTTTCTGTTTTCTGCGATTTCCTTCACTGAGTCCAAGGCGTCCTTGAGGGAAACCCGAACTCACTGGGCGAATATACTTCCGTTCTGTACTTGTATATCGCAAAACCCCAAAGGTTCTTATCACCCAAATACTTCATTCTGCAAAGGGGTGAGTTTTCCTCATACAAATACAGGTAGCATTTCTTAACGGAGAAGCATAAAATTCTCTCTGAATCCTCAGCCTTTCTCGATACGAGTATTTCTATTTCCTTTTTCATTTCTTCAGGAATACGCAATTCTTCATTCTCTTTCAACTTCTCAGGAATTCTTACCATCACTCCTCTAATCACAACTTCAGACTACAAATATTATTGCACCTACTTTTTTTTTTTACAACTTTTGAAATGGACGCTATTCAGAGTCAGATTTCCAATTTTGGTTTGGCATAGATTACAACCGTCAAAAATGCAATTAATTAATGTTTGATTCGACAAGTCCGCTGAAGAAAAATCGCAGTTGAGAAATTGGCAGTTTTCATAGACCCCTTTCTCAAGCTTCATGCGTATTCGGTTAAGCCTCAGAATAAGCCAACCAAGCGAGTTTGCGACCTAAATAATCAAATCCAAGACTTGTATATGCAAACCGGTACCGAGTCTACATTTCTCCTTCAGAATCGCATAATTTTGCAACATTTTCATTTTGAGAGCACCTCAGCAAAGTGGCTTCAACTCGAGATCATGCTTCAGGTCTGGACACTGTAAAGTCGCACTGAAAGCGGACAAAGACCCTTAACCGAATACACACGGGTTCTATCCAGAGTGATGAAAGGGAGAATCGTCACTCTCAACGGATTGCTGAAAAATAACGCATCGACCGGATTGATTGATGATGCCGGGAAAGCATTTCGGGTGGCCTGGATAAAAAGGTTTTCCGAGATGGTGGGCCAGGAGTCGGGCTTTGTCGTTGCTGGCGCCCAAACTGTCCTCGACAAATGGTGAGACGACAACATTTCCCAACATCTCGACCACAAGCACGACTGCATAGAACCACTGCGTCCAGGCATACTCCAATTCTCGGAACCCTGCTGTCGAAACTCCAAGAAAGTGGTTTTGATAGGAAGTTCCTTTTTCGAGATGAAGATACCCCCCGCCCATTTTGAGTGTCAAGAACCGCTTTTTTTTCGAATTGGAAGGAATGACAGTGCCAAACGTTCGATTTTTCCACTTTGGATTCATGACCTGTCAAAAATTCAGCACAAATTCGGCACAGAATGACCAGTAAGTGCATTTTCAGCTATTTTTGGGGAAAGCAATTTTCTCACACGCTCGATTCAAGCTGTCGAGAGTGCATTCTGTACTAGATATAATCATCCCATGAATGGTCCGGGTCCGGAAAGAACTCGTCGGGTGATGAATGATGTTCGATGCCTTCCTCGCAGACCCGTGCGGCTAATCTTCGAGGTGGTGCGCGGGAATTGACAAGCCATAGCCCGAGGTGTTTCAGGATCTTCTCGATGACTGCTTGTTCCTCAATGAAACTGATGACGCACATGGCGCCACCGCATTTTGAACACAGGAGAGGGTCTACCTCATATACTTTTTGGATGAGCCGCGCCCAGTTTCGGCGGAACTCCTTTTTTGTCGTCAGCGACTCATTGATTTTTGGCGCGGGAGAGTCTGCTTCCTGTTTTTTGCGTTTTCCCCGGGCGACATTGCTGTAGGCACCGTAGTAGCGAACCGTGTGCTCGCGGGGGTTGGGGATGTGAGAGCAGATGTTCGCCAGCCACGCAAGAGCGGAAAACTCTTTTTTCCCGGAACCATCCTTGGCCTGATAGACAACCTTGCCCTCATCCTCAACATAGGTCATCCGTTCCTGTGACAATGATGCCCGGATGATGTATCTGGCCAAGTTTTCCATGGATGTTTCATTGCCTGGTTCAATCGGCTCTCCGCAAAAGACATGAAAACCGAATGTTGCCAGGTTCTCACCTTTTCAATGAGTTCTTCGGTGATTCGACCTTCCTTCAGCAACAAGCTTGAAGATTTTTTTCTTGAAAAGCTTTTCAAGCTTGTCCCAGTCGAATGCCGATGCTCGCGTGAACTCATTTTCCCGATCTTTTCGAAAACACCCGTCGGTCACCAGAATGTGACAGTGAGGATGAAATGCGAGAAGATCGCCGAATGTCTGAATGGCAACAACGGCCCCGGGCGTGGTACAAATATATCCGATTCGCTGGAAGCAGCCTTCAAAGCGTTATCTAAGCGTGAAGGGGGGAAGGATAGATCCGCGTTTATCGTTTTCCTGACGGACGGAGCGCCCACGGCAGGCGTGACTGAACCGGAAGATATTCTCAAATCGGCGAAAGAATGGAATGCCCAGAAGGCTCGTGTCTTCGTGTTCGGCGTCGGTGACACCATTAATACCACGCTGCTTGACCGGCTTTCGGAAGAGCACGGTGGCGTATCTAATTATATTTCCGACAAGGAAGACATCGAAGTCAAGGTATCTCGTCCTGGGTTTTGCTCAGGGCAAGGGGCAGCAGCAGCGTTGTGAGATCGGATGTGCCGGCGGGGGGGCGCTGGCCAACCTTGATGGTTTAAGTGTTTCAAGATATGCCTTCGTTTAGTTTATTTCTGATCATACACCATCCGAAAGCATGACATCCCTTTTGTTTCATCATCCGCAATGATGCGGCAGGCCGCGATTTGGAAATGTGCCATGAATCAGCTGGGCAATAAAAACAGACAGCTGATTTAAAATTTAAAATAGTTTACATTGGATGTTCTTGCAAAATTATTTGACAGCAGGAGTGAGACTTGCCTCGTCTATGTGTATTGGCAGGCTTGAAATCAGCTTCTACGTGAAATATCGTGAATATTGCAAGAGGCTCATTGTATATTGGCCACAGCTCTTTCGCAGGATAAATTTGCCGGGGGAATTTTGACATGGGTCTCATCAAGCGCCTGTTCGGTAGAATTTCAGAATCACCCACTAATCCGACGCCGCCCAAGACTGCATCGCGCGGGGATAAAAAGGGTGTAGTGCGGCCAAAGAAGACTCTCGATGTTGCCGATCTGTATGAGGGACCATTAACCGAGGGCGCGACATCTGTTGATGGCTCATCCGCATCGGGGGCGCTTGCCGAGAAGCTTCGGCAGGCTTATTTCTGGATCATAAACACTGCCGTCATAAGCCCATTCTACGACATAGAATATGACGACGGACCGGGCCAGGCGATAACGATAGGAGACCAGAAAAGCGCTTTTCGGCTTCCAACCGGCCAGAGTTATTCCAGTTTCATCCTTCTGCCGCTTCTCAACCTCATATTGCGGCGCAGATGTCTGCTCGTCGGAGGACCGGGGCGGGGCAAAACGGCAAGCGCTTTATTGATGGGGGTTCTGGCCGGATACTCTCTCAAGGACGTGAAACGGGCAATTCAGCATGGCCAGCCACAAATGACTATCGCAGATCTGCTTGGCAACCCGCTTCCCAGTTCTCTCATGGGCGCCGCCAGCATGGACGAGGTGAAAATATCATGGCGTAAGTGGCTTGGCATGCGCGTCAAGATCATTGACGAATACAACCGTATTCCGACACGCACCCAGAGCGCATTACTGACAGTTATGGCTGACAACTACGCCGAAATTTATGATCAGATTTACGAGTGTCCCGAAGGGGCGTGGTATTTGACCGCCAACGACGACGCTGGTGGAGGCACCTACCAGGTGATTGAGGCCCTGCGTGATCGCATCGATATTGTCGTGAAAGCACTGCATTTCAACTCGCGTTTTCTCAAGGAGTTGCTGATTCGCATCGAGAGCGAAATTCGCCCGGAAGAGGTTGTTCCCGCGGAAATAGTGTTCAGCGAAGCAGAGATCAATCGAGCACACAAGGAAATCCTGCAGGTCGGTATTCCTGAGGCGGTTTTGAAGCGCATCGAATTTTTCGCCGGCCAGTTTGAGTTTTGTGAACCTGCCGCAGAACAGTTTGAATACAAGACCAAAGATACAGTCAAATTGTCTGGAATAGATTTTGCGCAGATCGATGCATGTGAAACTGGCAAGGACAAAATCAAGGATTTGGGATTGCAGACCCGCAACGGCTTATCAGTGCGGGCGCTGATGACTGTGCTGGCTTTCGCGAAGGCTCTTGCATGGTTTCGTGGCCATGAGGAAGTGGGTTTCGATGATCTGCGTCAGATCATGCCTTTTGTTTTGCATGACAAGTTTGTTCAGAATCCGGACGCGCCCTTTTTCGAAACGGCAGGCTGCGGTGTCTATCGCAGCGACAAAATCGGCTGGATTCGACGTTTGTTTGATCTTGCCTGCTCTGAATACGATCGACTCGGCCGCGATGGCGACGACGTTGTGGCGGCCATGGATGCCGAATTCCGACTTGAGGGCCTGAGTGAGGCAGATGTTCGTGCCCGACTGGCGAAGATCGAGCGACAGATTGGCGAGTGGGCGAAGGGACGAAAACTTTACGGGCACATGTATGACGATCTCCTGAAACTCAAATATCTGCACCAGCGTTACACGAATTATCTGACCTGGCTGCGTTCCAGCCAGTCATGAGCACAGTGATGGCCGCCGCTCTTCGAAGGGGGCGCGACCGCTACAATTCCCGTTTTGCCTATGCCATGGCGGGGCAAAAAATGCTGGATCCCGCTGTATTTGAAGTCATACTGCGGGAAACGATCGCCCCGTTGGTCGAGGCCGCTCACTCCGCCAGGCCTGCCGCAGTCGATCATGTCCTCGAATCTCTGTTCGATGTCGCGCTGGCTCTTCTCGGCAAGGGGCTATTGGGGCCTTACGGCCGTATTCCCGGATTGGGCGAGCGTTGGAGAATGCTTTTGGAAAGCTGCCCCGCGATGCTTGTCGCGGATCCCGGAAGATTCGCTTCCGCCGTGGCCAATGCATTGTGCCGGTTCGAAGGGGCCGGAAACCATCACGGGGATGCCTGGACGAGCACTCTTATGCGCTTGGCGCCAGTCTTTTCATCGCTGGACGAGCTTTTCGATGCAGGGCGTATTGTGGCATGGCGCCTTGGAATCCTGGATCAGCGTGAACCCGCGTTCAGGGCCATAGAGCGCCTTCCGGGACAGATATTTGCGAAAGCCCTGGAGTTAGATAAGCCTTCGATGGTAACTGCATCCGTGCTGGTTGCGCGGTTGCGAAACGATCCGTGGCTTGCTCCGGCCGATGCGGCTGATCAGGATTTTGATCGTCGCGAAAAACGATTGTGTCTGGTTCGCATAATTGGCGGCTTTCGTGGTTTCGGCGGCGTATTTGTTTCTCCGCCGATGGTCGACGCTGTTGATGGTGCCTTTGTCGCGACTGATCGCGAGACTGTCCGGGAACTCTCAGCCGACAGATTTGGTCATTCATGGCGTCGTCCAGTTCCGGAATCGCTTAAAAGAAGTGATCCGCAGCCAACAGGCCCCTGGAAATGGAAAGCGGGTGAGCTTAAATGGGAGGGCCTCGTCGGCAGCTTTCCCGAACTCGCTGAGCGGTCGTCTGCGGCTGCGATTGGATCAACCATGGCGGTTACGCTTCCGCACTCGCATAATGTTTATTTACTTGCTCCATCGATCAGTAAATCATGACTGCCAAAAAGTTTGAAATCGATGAGTTGCGGGGTATCTGGTCCGCGAAATGGTTCGATGCGCTGGCCGTATGGACTCCCTTCACCCGGCTTTCTGAACCTATATGGTGTGAAGGGCATTCAGAGGCGAGTCGGCATGGGTTGACCTCCAGTTTTGCAATGATCCGATTGAATGACCATGCAGTTGTGATTGATCTGACACAGATCGCTCATGTCGGATTAGAGCATTTCGCGCTCGAGATTCTCGCGCACGAGATAGGACATCATGTCCTGTGTCCGGCTGATCTGAATGACCTTGGACGACTCATTGCCCGCATCAGACGTGCGTTGCAGAGCGTTTCGCAACACGCCGGATATGTTGCGAACCTGTGGAGCGATGTGCTGATCAACGATCGCCTGTACCGAATTTCGAAGCTTGATATGCCGGGGATTTATCGCACTTTGGAAGAAGGCACCACGGCGGCGCGTAGTGCCGACAACGGAAACAAGGACAAGGCCGGCACGGCCATCAGCCGACTCTGGACGTTGTATATGCGGATTTACGAAATGTTATGGAGTCTTCCCAAATCCTCTCTTGCGCACGGCTGTATCGATGAGGCTCTTGACGGGGATGCCTGGCTGGGCGCCCGTATTGCCAGGATATACGCGCGCGATTGGTTGAAAGGTGGAAGCCGCTTTGCGGTGCTGATTTTGCCGTATTTGATTGAAGAGCAAAAAGAGTCATCGGTTTGGCATGCTCGCGGTCTGCTGGATGCGGAAGGCGCCGGAGTCGGCGGAGACCCATCCGGATTGACGGAAATTGATTCTGATGAAGATGAAGCTCAAATGCATCCGGCTGATGATCCGTCGATCGTAGATCCGGCTGATGAGACTGATGCAGGCGGTGATGCCGCGTCAGCTGAGGAAAGAAAAAATCGTGGAAGAAAGTCCTCGATTGTCCGACCAGGTGCGAAAGGCGGAGGCCGCGGTCAGTTTCGCGAGCCGTTTGAGTACGGGGAGATTCTTAAAGGGCTCGGCATAAAGCTTCCACTCAGGGAGATTGCTATTCGATACTACACCGAGCGCGCGCGACCGCATTTGATAAGGTTTCCGACCCGCCGAGCGCCGATAACGACCGAACCCTTGATCGAGGGACTCGACTCCTGGGACATGGGGTCGCCTATTGAGGAACTTGACTTGCTCGAGAGTGCCATGGCTGGTCCACGGCTCATCCCGGGGGTTACTACGGTGAGACGTCTGATTGGGGAAAATCCCGGCTCTGAGCCTAAGAAAACCCCGGTAGATCTGGATCTTTATGTTGACTGTTCCGGTTCCATGCCGAATCCGGCACGCAATATCTCGTATCTGACGCTTGCTGGTGTTATCATCGCGCTTTCGGCACTACGAGTCGGTTCCAGCGTTAAGGCGACTCTGTGGAGCGGGGCGGGACAGTACAAGACAACTTCCGGATTTACACGGGACGAACGGGATATTCTGGGCATTTTGACCGGCTATATAGGTGGTTCGACGGCATTTCCGATTCATTTATTGCGGGATACCTTCGCGACACGAAAATCGACTGACCGACCGGTGCATATACTGGTGATTTCTGACAACGGCGTCGATACGATGTTTGCCGTCGACGAACTTAATAATTCAGGATGGGATATTGCCCGGACTGCGCTTGAAAAGGGGCGAGGCGGTGGAACGCTCGCCTTGAATTTATATCGTGAGGTCGAAAAAATTCCTGTACTGGTGAAGGCCCGATCCCAGGGCTGGAACGTCTTTCGCGTCCGGGCCTGGGAAGACCTGATAGCTTTTGCGCGAGCCTTTGCCCGCGAAAATTATGGCACTTCATCCAATAGGAAAAGAAATTCTGATTAATTTATCGGCACGCCAGATAATATTCGAAACTGCCGAGGCTATTCGTTGAGGCAGGCTTTTAAGACGTCGGTTAAATCGCTGATGCTATAAGGTTTTTTGATGAATCTCACCTTGCCATTTGCGGGAAAGCGTTCTTCTAAATCCTGGACGGAGTAGCCGCTGGTCACCACCACCCGGACATCCGGATCTATTTCGATCAAATTCCGATATGCTTCAACGCCATCCATATGAGGCATGGTTAAGTCAAGCAGAATGCAGCGGATCTGACCACGGTTTTTCCGAAAAATATCGATCGCCTGAACGCCATCGGCGGCCAACAATACCTCAAACCCCAGGCATTCAAACAGTATCCGGCATGTTTCCCGTACATCCTTCTCGTCGTCAACGATGAGGACCAAACCGCTCCCATGCCAGGATTCTTCACGTGTTAATGTCGTAGTAACATTGGTATCATTTTCCTGTGCAAGAGGGAACGCCACGCGAAAGATTGTTCCCTTGTCCGGACTGCTCTGGACCTGAATATATCCCAGGTGACTGCGGACAATTCCCAAGACCGCTGCCAATCCAAGCCCGCGCCCGGTGAATTTCGTGGTAAAGAATGGATCGAAAATTTTGCCCATGGTTTCTGCATTCATCCCGCAGCCGCTATCGGCCACTTCAAGGAACACATAGACTCCGCCTGTCAGATGATCCTTCCAGAGCGGGTCATTGAGAATTTGCTGATCGCATTCCGTCGTTCCAGTGCTGACAGAGATGACGCCTGCCTGATCGTTCAGCGACTCGGAAGCATTTATGATCAGATTCATAACAATCTGGCGAACCTGCATGGCATCCGCCCTAACGACCGGAAGCTTCGTGGCAAGATGATAGGAGATAATCGCCTTTTTGGAAATGGCCACCTCAAGCATGTGCCCCATTTCCTCAACGACTTCAGACAGGTTCATGTTTTCGAGAAGAAACTTGCCCCTGCCGGAATATGCCAGCATCTGTGAACATAAATCACCTGCTCTGTGGGCAATCCGATCTATTTCCATCAGACGGGCTTTGGCAGGAGATAAGGCAGGAAGTTCCCGCATTGCCAGATCCGCGTTTCCAAGGATAACCAGCAGCAGATTATTGAAGTCATGCGCAATGCCGCCGGCCAGAACTCCAAGACTTTCAAGTTTCTGAGCATCTCTGATACGGATTTCAAGTCGCTGCCGTTCCTGCTCTGCCTTCTGAATCTCGGTCATGTCACGAACCACAGCCAACATTCTCTCTGGCTCACCCTGAGCATCATAATGCATGGTAACACTGAAAGAAGCCGGAAAAACGGAACGGTCTTGCCGATATGCCCGGAGTAGAATATTCCCGACAAATCCGTTATTTATGAGCGGTTCGATTGACTGGTCCAGGATTGGGAAATCCTCTTCATAGATCAATTCTCTGGAAGTCATTCTGAGAGAGTGAATCTCGTTCAGATCGGAATAACCGAACATGCGGCAAAATTGCCGATTTACCATCAGAAAACGCCCGGTTAAGTCATTCAAGGCAATGGCGTCGGGAGACGTTTCAACCAGCATCTGGTATTTTTCCTGGCTGGCTTTCAGTGCGATTTCCGCGAGCTTCCTGTCGGTTATATCCTGGATTGTTCCTGACATTTTTACAGGGTTTCCATGGCTATCAAAGAACAGCTCGCCATGACCCTGGACCCATATTTTTTTCCCATCAGAAAATCTACAGATCGGGTAATCCATATTGAATTCCTGTTTGCGCCCCAACACCTCCTCCCGAAAATATCTGATCATGAACTCCCTTTGATCGGAATGAATCAGTTTTTCCCAGGATTCGATATTTTTGACAAAGTCCGGGCCAATTCCGAAAATTTCGTACAGCATCGGTGAACACTCCCAGAAACCCGTGGAAATATCCAGAACATAACTGCCGATGCGTGACACCCGCTGAGATTCAAGTAACCATAATCTATTCTCCCGAAGCGCCTCTTCAGCTTCTTTCCTGCTGGAGATATCCTCAACAAACCCCAAAATTTGCTGTGGTTTCCCGTCGTCGTCTCTCAATAGAAGCGAGCTTATAGAAACCCAATATACTGATTCATCTTTGCGTACCGACTGCATTTCCAGGTTTTTGGCCGCACCATTTTCCTTGAGCTCGTTCAACATCCGGATTCTATCGCGCGGATCGGCATAACGAAGTGGAGTCGGAACGCTGAGAAATTCTTCAAGGCTGTTATATCCGGCCATTTTCCATGTGGCGTGATTTGCCGCCAGAAGCTTCCCTTCCATATCAGACATGAAGAAGCCGATATGAAGATTTTCAACCAGAGTGGTGTAACGTTCTTCGCTTTCTCGCAAGGCCTTTTTGGCCTGCAGCTGCTCGACGACAAACTGTTGCTCCCGGATCTGCAGCTCTTCTCTCTGTTGTTCAAGTTCCGCTCGGGCTTTTTTCAGATCCTCAAGTCTTCGGAGAAGCTCTTCACCTGCTGATGGGGATGCAGGCCGACGCTTTCTTTTATCTTTTATATTATTCATTACCTTGCCTCTGATAAGCATTTATGCCGATCACACAGTATCCGTGGGTACTCCCGGGGCGATCCGCCGGACCGCCCCCTGCGTCTCGGTTATGCATGCACAAATTGGGAATGGCATTACATACGAATTAATTGTCGGTTATTTCACCCTCATTTATGATCACAATGTCTAAAAGAAGTGACGCCTGGCTGGAGCATGTGTGCATAAGCCTACTACAATTCGAGGGCGATCGTAATAAAAAATCTCTGTATTTTTCGGCCGCAGAGTGATAAATCATGTCTTGATGAAAAACGAAGGACCATCTCTGGAATATCTGACGCATCGCCTGGCCGAATGTCCGCCTGACTTTATGGCCGAGCCGATGGATGCCGGCGGAGGCGGGGTAGTTTCCGTCGCCGCTGTTGTTTATGATCTGATTCTTGATCTCGGCGGCCCGGCACCATCTGCTGCTGCCATGAAATCGTTTGCTCCGCCCGCAGAGAATCATGCGCCGGCCCGGCGGCGTCATGCGCTTCTGCTCATCGCGGCGTGGGTTCTTCATGATACCTGGTTTTGTGAACGTCGCGCATTTGCCGGAGCTTCTCTGTCTTTATTGTCAAAAGGTCTCGATGATCTTGCGGAAATGGTCGTTCCGGCGCGTTTTATCGATGATCCTGATCGTCGGGAAGAGTTTGTCCGACTGCTTCTGAAGGCGTTGAACATGCGGCCGGCGGGAGAAACGGAGGTTGCGGCCGAAGACCGCCTGGCGTCGCTGGATTCCATCGAACGGACCCGTTTGATCCGGGTTGCCCGCGAAGCCGAGCGGAAGCGTGCAGAAGAGCGTCGGGCACGCGAAATTCGCGAGGAAGCCGAGCGAAAAAAACGCGCGGCTGAGGCGGCGGCTACCTATGGCCGTGAATGAGCTGATGAAGTATAATTGCCAGCATGAGCCCCATTGAAATTCTTGCGGCATTTTTTGGTTTTGTAAGCGTATGGTTGACGATTCGTCAGCATATAGGTTGCTGGCCAACCGGAATCATTCAGGTGATTCTGTATATTTCTATTTTCTTTGAGGCACGCCTGTATTCAGATATGTTGCTGCAGGTTTTTTACGTGTTTTTGCTCGCATATGGCTGGTACACATGGGTAAATGGAAAGACATCATCCGGAGAACTTCCTGTTACTGTGTTGCCGGTTCTTAAGCGGTTTTTCTGGATTCAGATAACACTCATTGGCACGCTTATCCTTGGATATATTATGAAGACCAACACCAGGGCGGATTTTGCATATCTCGATGCCTGGCAGACGGTGATGAGTCTGATTGCGCAATATCTCATGTCCTTCAAAATCCTTGAAAGCTGGCTGCTTTGGATTGCGGTCGATATCCTCAGCGTCGGAATCTATTACGTCAAGGGTTTGTATCCTACGACGCTACTATATGGTATGTTTTTAATCATGGCGTTCATGGGTTTTTTCGCCTGGCAAAAAGCATTCAGAGAGGCTTCATTATCTTCACCACTTCCTGCTGCAACAACTCCGGATAAAAGAGAATGATAAAATGAGCAGTGAGAATATCAGAGAGCCAGTTTCGTGATCTTGTCTGTTTCCGGCAACGGAGCCAGGGAAACCAGCGGAATCGGAACCGATATGAAGCCTGAAACAGGCCTTATCATCGGCAAATTCCTGCCGCCGCATCTCGGGCATCAGTACCTGGTTGATTTTGCCCGTGCTTATGTGAAGCACCTTACAGTGCTTGTCTGCACGCTTGCCGCTGAGCCGATACCGGGTGAATTGCGCTTTAACTGGATGCGCGAAATGTTTCCGGATGTCGATATTCGTCACCACATCGATGAGAACCCGCAGGAGCCTCACGAACATCCTGATTTCTGGCGCATCTGGCGTGACTCGATCATGCGTCATTGCCCTGCAGCAGATGTATTGTTCGCATCCGAAAAATACGGTATTCCCCTTGCAAAGGTCTTGAATGCACGTTTCGTTCCCGTGGATATCGGCCGATCTCTTGTACCGGTATCCGGAACCCGAGTTCGCGAGCGTCCGCTTGAAAACTGGCGTTATCTGCCTCCGGTCGTCCGGTCGCACTTCGTGAAGCGTGTATGTGTGTTCGGTCCTGAATCCGCCGGAAAAACAACTCTTGCACGTGATCTGGCACTACATTTCGATACTGTGTATGTTCATGAGTATGCCCGCCATCTGCTCGAATTGAAACCGACACTATGTGAAGCGTCTGACATTCCACTGATTGCCAGGGGACAAATCGCCGCGGAAGAAGCACTTGCCCGGCAGGCGAACCGTGTGCTGATCTGTGACACCGATATTTTGACGACCGTAATGTGGTCTGAAATCTTGTTTGGCGGCTGCCCTGACTGGATTCGCGAAGAAGCCGAACGGCGAATGTATGATTTATACATCGTCCTGGAGCCGGATTGTCCTTGGATAGATGATAAAGTGAGATATCAGCCGGACCAGGCGGAGCGACTAGCCTTTCGTGACAGGTGCGTGCGGGAACTCGAGACCCGTGGTCGGCCATATATTCTGGTCGGCGGCTCATGGGAAGACCGTTTCGAGGCTGCCCGTCACGCCGTTTCACGGCTCTTGGACGAGAGCGATACTCCCGTATCTCCGCTTGAATCGATATCTGGTGGTGCGTCGTGACTTCTTTTTTAGTGAGTCAGCTTGATTACATTTTTTTTCTGTATGGATTGGCGTTTCTATTGCTTGCCGTCGCTGCGTATGCACTTAATAGACTCCCGGAAGTTCCGGTTCGATGGGGATTTTTATGTCTTTTCGGGATAACGCACGGTTTGAACGAATGGCTGGACATGCTTGTACTAGGTCTTGGCGATTCTGAATCATTTATGCGTGTTCGCATTGCCTTACTCGGTATCTCATTTCTGTTCCTGCTGGAATTTGTACGACAGTTTATCGTTGTGCAGCGTGGTCGGGTTCTTTCTGTCACAACCCATTTATTCTTCGTTTTACCAGCAGTTTCAGGGGCATTCTGGGGCCTTCCTGAGCTCGGCACGACGATTCGTTTCTGGCTCGGTTTTTTCTCTTCCATAGCCGCCGCATGGGTATGTCTGGATGCTCGCCGTTACGGGAGATTCGGTTCCCGGTCTCTCGAAATTATGGCCGGATCTCTCTGTGCATATGGAGTCGCAGCGGGATTAATTTCACTGCCATCCACATTGTTTCCCGGGAATATCCTGAATACTGTAATTTTTTTAAGAATCGTCGGGATTCCTATCCAGGTTTTTCGTTGTTTATGCGCATGTTCGATGGCCTTTTTTCTTTGGCGCCAGTTTCAGAAACGCCGCTTTCGGTTACAAAGCGATTTCGTCGCGGTTCTCGAGACACGTTTCGAACGACGACTTCTTATTACTATCGGGATAGGCCTCTTTGGCGGTTGGTTGCTCACGAATAACATCGGACGATACCAGGAAAAAACGGATTACGAGATGCTCGCCCGTCTCACTAAACTTGGATCGGAAATAATTCATCCGGAATGGGTTGAGCCGACTGACGGCACATTTACCGATTCGCAGTCCAGCCGTTCCACGGAAATGCAAAGTCATCTCGCAGGTATTATTCGCGCAGGGCAGGGATTAAAGTGGCTATATATTCTTCAAAAAAAAGAGGGCCGATGGATAATCAATTGTGGTTTCGGTGCGGAAACATCGCCGGCTTTCCCCCCACCCGGGACTATATATTTGCAGCCCCCGCCCGAATTGGATAAAGCCTTCGAAACTTCTTCCCCTTGCGTGACATCTCCATATCGTGATGAATATGGAACCTTCATTTCAGGGTTCGCTCCGATCCGGCATAATTCCAGTGGGCGCCCGCTAGGCATTTTCGGCATTGATTACGATGTTGACGTCTGGAATCGAAATATCGCCCGGGTTCGGCTTCTTCCCATTCTTTTCGCGTTGCTCGTCACGCTTTTGCTGATAGCAATCATGATTGCTCAACAGGCTTCTCTTGCCTCCGGTCATGAACTTGCGGCGGCTGAGATAGCTCGTGCCACGGCTGAGGAAACAGTTCAGACGAAGAGTCTGTTTCTTGCCAATATGAGTCACGAGATTCGGACGCCTATGAATGCCGTTATAGGTTTTACTGATCTATTATCTCGTACAAAACTGGATCCGAAGCAGCGTGACTATGTCAATACAGTTATCAAATCTGCTCGCAATCTTCTAATGCTGCTTGACGACATTCTGGAGTTATCGAAGCTCGAGGCTGGAAAGATCGTCATTGATGAGTATTCATTCGATTTGGCTGAAATTGTGGAGGATGTTCGCAGACTTTTTTCCGTGCGGGCTGAAGAGAAGAAGTTGTTCCTCAAGACAGATATTGATCCGAACGGCATGTACCGGTTTATTGGTGATGGCGAGCGTATTCGGCAGATCCTGCAAAATCTGGTTACGAATGCGATAAAATTTACGGAAAGTGGTGGGGTGACGGTTCGTGTCTTTTCAAAAGCTGTCTCCGCCAATCGCGCTCATGTAAGGTTAGAGGTCGAAGATTCCGGGATCGGCATACCACGGACAAAAGTTTCGAAGCTGTTTCAGAAATTCACCCAGGCCGATCCATCAACGACAAGAAAATTCGGTGGAACCGGTTTGGGATTGGCTATCAGCAAGCGTCTGATCGAGATGATGGGCGGAAGTATACGGATTCGGCCGGCGCTGATTCAGGGATCGGTGTTCTTGATTGATCTCTTGCTTACGTTTGAAGATGCTGTTCAGGGTGTAATTCCTTTGCCATCAAAAAGTGACAACACCGTCAGCCCCGTTGTGTCCGGGTCCAAGCCTCTTACTCCGGATGAGGCTGCTGTCCTGGATCTGATTGTGGATTACTGCGAGCCTCCGGTCAGGGATAGACATGCTGATGCTCCGGATGTGGATGGAATTTTCCTGGCGCAGAAGCTGAAGGTGTTATTGGCGGAAGACGATTCGGTAAATGGTCTTCTGGTAAAAGGCTTTCTCGAGAAAATGGGTATAACAGTGACTTTGGTCACGGATGGCAGAAGAGCCCTGGATGCTGCCGCTACCGAAAGTTTCGATCTGGTCTTTCTGGATTGTCACATGCCTGTTCTGGATGGTTTTGAAACGGCGCGCCAGCTTCGGAGTATGCCAAATTTTGTGAAGACGCCCATCATTGCACTAACGGCGATGGCTGGCCCGGATAATCGCCGTCAGTGTCTTGATGCGGGCATGAACGATCATCTCGCGAAACCATTCTTCCTTGACGAGCTGCGGCGATGCATTGCCGTCCAGATCAAGCTTGAAAAGCAGACTTGACCTTGTGTTCTATTTTGCTGATAAGCTTGTCGGCATCAATGGGTTTGAGAATATAGTCATCGCATCCGCTTTTGAATGCTTTCATGAAATCTTTCTTGAAAGCGGTGACCATTATTATGGGGATGCCCTCTCCGAGCGGGATATCATGCACTGCTTCGAAACGGCGAATCTCCTGCAGAACCTCCAGACCGCTCATGACCGGCATCGCATTGTCAAGAAGAATGATGTCATAAGGGGTATTATTCAGAAAGGCTTTCTGGAAGGCATCGGCGGCTTCCCGGCCTGAAAGAGCGACATGGCACAGGGCGCGCTCGTTTAGAATTTCCGTTATCAGTTTGCAGTTTGTTTCCTCATCATCGACGACAAGCACTCGCCACATTTTGTTTCTCCTCTTTGACTTCATATTACTGACATATCGCCTAAATGTTACCTGAACGAGAGTTGCTTTGCAAATATCCTGCATGCACCCGGGAGGGTCATTTAATCCTCCACCGTAGAATGGCTTGAATAGACTGATTTCAACGAATGGTAGGGCGGACCCGCCGGGCCCGACGAGAAAGCTCGTGGCAAAAGACGCGACGCGCCAGGCGGTCGCTGCCCTACCTGTCGAGAATGAAATAACCCTGGGATACAAAAAGTCATCTCTTTTGCCTTTGCGTAAAACATGATATACTTGCCTTGCCATGACCAGCCATCAGCCTGCTGTCGCTTCTTCTGCCGTTTCAGCGTCCTTTTCTACTGACGCCAAAGATGGTGTTGCCTTCGAATTGCCGATGACACGGCCGTTTGAAGGGTTTACCTACATCAGGAAAGAGTGGATAGATCAAGAGGACGACATTGAGAAAGTCACCATCAACATCAGCCTTGGGCATATCGGCCACTCTGCTGATTGGAGCAATACAGAAGTTTGTGTGATGATGCCGGAATGGGGAACCTCTCCTCTCCGCCGCACCTGGATAGTGAGACTCCCCACTCACCTTGAAACCAGCGAGAGATATTTATTCCATTATTTCTTCCATGTGTTTTACACCAATGGCAAGGAGCGAGTCAGCCACACCTTCTCGCAGCTCGTTGTTCCGCAGGTTTTTGAATTCATCGACCATGCGGGCGATTTTCTATTTGTTCGCCTCCACTGGAGTATCGGCCCATGGTCCTATCCCCAAGACACTGATCTGGAGTGCGAAGGCATCGAGTGGGGCGGCGAATTTTCCGTATCAAATCTTCCATATCGTCGTGAAGACAAGCTGTTTCAGAATGGTCGACTGCTGGTCATGAACCGCCTTTTGTCTCCCCGTCGTTATCGTGGTATTATCTGGGCCCCGCGTGGCTCAGAGATAAACTACTGTTTCCAGCTGCTTCGACATGTTGCCGATGGCTTCGAATCACTCTGGGACAACAATTTTGGTAAAAATTACCGTCTGACTATCTGACGCATTCATTTTAAATCCGGCCAGGAGAAAGCCAACCATGCGACATCCCGATATTTTGACCCGCGAAGGTGCCGTCCTGCTGATCAGCGACGTGCAGAAGAAGTGTATCAAGCCCATTTACGCGAAAGAGCCGATGATTAACAACATCAAAACGCTGGTTTCCTTCGCCGGGATGGTCGGGCTTCCAGTTCTGATTACAGAGCTTGCCCCACAGACCTATGGTGGAACGATCGAAGAAATCAAGAAACTTGTTCCTCGTCTTGAGCCGATCAAGCGCAGTCGTTACAGTTGCTTCGGCAACGAGGATCTCACCCTGCGCCTGGAGGCAATGAACTCGAATACTCTAGTCGTCGCCGGAATGGAGACCCATATTTCCATCTGTCAGACCGTCCTGGACGCACTTACACGGGGATATCGCGTACACGTTGTACTTGATGCCACCAGTTCGCGCCGCAAGGTCGACTGGCGCGTGGCTCTCGAAAAGATGCGTCGGGCCGGGGCTGTTGTGACAACCATGGAAATGGTCATGCACGAAATGATGGAGCGCGTCGATGCTCCTCAGTTTGACAAATTCCAGGAGCTTGTTGACGCCGTCGGACACTGATTACTGGCCAATGACAGGCATTATTACAGACGAACCGACACTGACTTTCCTCATCGGAGGGTTGGGCGCCGGAAAAACGGAGCTTGCGCTGAATCTCGCCGTTTCGATTGCGGAGACGCATGGCGCAGGTGTTTCGCGGCTTCTTGACCTTGATATAGTCAACCCTTTTTTCCGGGTTCGCAAAGTCGCCGATGAAGTCGGGCGATTGGGAGTGAACGTTGTCATGCCGTGTGAGCGG
The DNA here is from genome assembly GCA_015233155.1 of Candidatus Rifleibacteriota bacterium. GTDB lineage: Bacteria > Muiribacteriota > Ozemobacteria > Ozemobacterales > Ozemobacteraceae > JADFYG01. The sequence continues at coordinate 50,532 of JADFYG010000029.1, read as the reverse complement.
GCACGCGCCGGTGATTTGCCTTCATTGCCTCCTGAAGTTTGGGGCGCTTTGGCTAATCGTAATGAATGGGTAACTTGCGATGTCGGGGGCGGGGAAGTCGGTCTTCGCGTGTTGGGAAGGCTGCGCGAAGCCGCCGAAAACCGGCCTATGCGCGTGTTATTTGTTATTAATCCGTTTCGTCCGGGCTATACGAGTCTCGCCGGGATCGAAAAGAATTTCTTTTTTTTGCAGGATTATTCCGCGTTGTCCGTGACCCACTTGGTTGCAAATCCGCATCTTGTGGGTGAAACAACGCCGGAGCTATTTCAGCGTGGCCTGGAAATGATTCAGGAATTTGCCGTTCGGGTTTCCGTACCGGTTGCGTTTGCCATGGCTACGCCCGAGTTGATTTCGGCCCTTGACGGGCCGATTTCCATCGAAATGCAGGCGATCAGACGCTTCTGGCGAACGCCCTGGCGATTTGGTCTGGAACAGGAGGAGTGAAAGTTATGGCCAAATGGGTCATCAGCGAAGAGTTGTGCAAGGGATGCGGTATCTGCATAGTGCGTTGTCCCATGAAAGTGCTGGGTGTGGCCGATCACCTCAGCAGCAAAGGGTTCCACCCGGCCCGGATGGTGAACGAGGAAAAGTGCACCAGTTGTGCTGTATGTGCGCGCTCCTGTCCCGATATCGCCATCGAAGTATATAAACCATGAGCGGCGGAACGCGAGGAGAAGCAAATTATGGCTGATAAGATTTTGATGAAGGGCAATGAGGCGATTGGTGAGGCCGCCATACTGGCCGGCTGTCGTCATTATTTCGGATATCCCATTACTCCGCAGAGTGAGTTGCCGGCCTATCTGGCTAAGCGCCTCCCGGAAGTGGAAGGGGTATTTTTGCAGGCCGAAAGTGAAATCGGGGCGATAAACATGGTTTATGGCGCTGCCAGCACGGGAGCGCGCGTCATGACCAGCAGTTCAAGTCCTGGTGTAAGCCTGAAGCAAGAGGGGATATCGTATCTTGCCGCCGCTGAACTACCCTGCGTTCTCGTGAATGTGACACGTGGTGGTCCCGGTCTTGGAAATATTGCTCCGGCGCAGGCCGACTATTATCAGGCCACTCGCGGCGGCGGCCATGGCGATTATCGCACGCTGGTTTTTGCCCCGAATTCCGTCCAGGAAATGGCTGATCTGACCATAAAGGCTTTTGATGCCGCCGACCGGTTTAAGTCGCCGGTTTTAATACTCAGCGACGGTGTCCTTGGCCAGATGATGGAACCGGTTGTACTGCCCGACCCGGTAGTTTTTGATCCTGATACCAAGGAAGGGACACTAACCGGCAAGGGAAGCCGCAAGAAGCGGAACCTCGTCACCACCATTTTCCTTGACGCTGATCAGCTTGAAGAGCACAACTGGCATCTCTACCAGAAATACCAGTTCGTTACCGATGAGTTCGACCATGGCTCCTGGAAAGATTATTCGTGTGAGCTGCATCAGACCGATGATGCAGACATAATATTAGTCGGCTACGGCATCATTGCCCGCATTCTCAAGACGGTCGTGGAGAAATGTCGCAAACGTGGAATCAAGGCCGGTTTGATTCGACCAATCTCTCTGTGGCCTTTCCCGACGAGGATTATAAGTGAACTTTCGAAGAAGACGAAGTCCATGATGGTCGTCGAAATGTCGACGGGACAGATGGTCGATGATGTGAAGCTTGCCGTTGAGGGGCGCATACCGGTTTATTTCTACGGTCGCACTGGCGGCAACATTCCGTCATCGTTCGAAATCCTGAACGAGATTGACAAAATCGTACGTATCGACTGACAGTGTGAAGGAATCGGAGAATCATCATGAATAAAGTCTTTTCAAGACCCAAGTGCATGTCAAACACCCCCTATCATTATTGCCCGGGATGTGATCACGGAGTAATCCATCGGCTTGTGGCGGAATCGATCGATGAACTGGAATTGGCGTCACGTACTATTGGCGTGGCCCCGGTTGGATGTTCAGTCTTTGCATATGACTATTTTGATCTCGACTTCAATTCCGCTGCTCACGGTCGAGCACCGGCTGTTGCCACGGGGATCAAACGGGCGCGGCCTGATTCGATCGTATTTACCTACCAGGGAGATGGCGATCTTGCGGCCATTGGTACTGGTGAGATCATTCACGCCGCCAACCGCGGCGAGAAAATCACTGTGATCTTCGTTAACAATGCGATCTATGGGATGACCGGCGGTCAAATGGCTCCGACCTCCCTCATCGGCATGAAGACCGCGACTTCGCCGTATGGGCGCGATGCGGCGACTATGGGATATCCGATAAAGATTTCCGAGATGCTTGCCACGCTTGAAAGCCCGGTATATATAGCGCGAGTTGCTGTCAATACGCCCGCCAATCTTATGAAGGCTAAACGCGTGATCAAGAACGCGTTTCAGTGTCAGAAAGACGGAAAGGGTTTTTCATTTGTTGAAGTCGTTTCGATTTGTCCCACAAACTGGGGCAAGACGCCGATCGACTCACACAAATGGCTTGCTGAACATATGCTTCCCGTGTTCCCACTTGGAACTTTCAAGGACAAAACCGGCATTGAGAAAGCCGATTGATCTTGAGTATGAGGTTTGGCCGGTAGGGGCGGGTTTGAAACCCGCCCATGCAAAATGTAATTCTATGTAATATTATTCAGGTTGAAAGCAAGGTAGAAAGCGAAAACATACATGCAGCAAGGAACAGAAGAAATAATCATGGCCGGCTTCGGCGGTCAGGGTATATTATTTTTAGGAAAAGTGCTTGCGCAGGCTGGGATGATCATGGGGCATCATGTTTCATGGCTTCCGTCGTATGGTCCTGAAATGCGTGGCGGGACAGCCAACTGTACGGTCATATTGTCTGATCATCCTATAGCTTCGCCGATCGTGGCCGAACCAGACACGTTGATTGCAATGAATCGGCCGTCTGTCGATCGTTTTCAGGGAAAGGTGAAGCCGGGCGGTCTGATTTTATACAATTCGTCGCTGATTGACCAGGTTAAGCAGCGTGATGATGTGCGTGTTGCAGCAGTCCCGGCAAGCGCAATAGCCGATGAAATCGGTAGCCCGCGAGTTGCAAATCTTGTAATGGTCGGGGCGTATCTTAAGAACAGCGGCATTCTGAAATTCGATGATGTCCTGAAGACATTGCCTTCGATCATACCATCGAAGAAGAAGGAGATGTCTCAGGTCAATATTGATGCTCTGAAAAGAGGTTTCGATAGCGTCCATTGATCACTATAGAATCAGATACGCGTTTGTGGCTGATCGTCCGACGCGTCGTTATGGCAAACCATCCGGGGAGGAAAGAACATGTCCACGAATGTTGAACGCATTATCCTGGCGGGATTCGGCGGCCAGGGCATTTTATTTCTCGGGAAGGTGCTGGCGCAGGTCGGCATGATGTCCGGGAAGCACGTGTCCTGGATTCCCTCCTACGGCCCGGAGATGCGAGGCGGAACAGCCAATTGCACCGTCGTCATTTCCGATAATCCCATTGCTTCGCCTCTCGTGACGGTGCCGGATACGGTCATCGCCATGAACAAACCATCTGTAGCCAAGTTCGCGACGCGCATCAAGGCGGGCGGAATGTTGATGTACAATTCTTCTCTGATTGAGCGCCAGGATTTTCGCGATGACGTTCGGCTTGTCGAGATTCCGGCGAGTGAGATTGCCGATGATCTGGGCAATCCGCGCGTGGCGAATCTGGTCATGGCGGGCGCATATGTGAAATACAGCAAGATTCTCGACTTCGATCTGGTAATTAAAGCGCTTCCGACGCTGGTTCCGAGCAACAAAAAGGAGATGTCCGAGATAAATCGGACCGCCTTTGAAAAGGGCTTCAACTACGCGAAGGAAAAGAAATACATGTTTGGCCGTTATGTTTATTCGGTCTTCAAGGGAATGGGAAATTGAAAAAAAAATCATCGTCACATCTGCCTGAAAAACTCGAGAAGATTTTGCATCTGCTTGATGACCGTAAGGTCGAGCAGCTTCTGGTTCTCGATGTTCGACCTCTTGTCGTCTACACGGATTATCTGATTATCGGAACAGGGAACAACACCCCGCATGTCAGATCCATGGCTGATGCCATTGCCGAAGTACTTAAAATTCGTGGTTTGAAAGGTGTTCACATAGAGGGATACCAGGAAGCCACCTGGGTACTGATAGACGGCGAAGAATTCGTGATACATCTTTTTCAACCGCAGCCGCGAAAATATTACGCCCTGGAAGACCTCTGGGCAGACGCGGCGCGTGTCCGGCTCCCATGGGAAAGCCATGCCGCTGACGCAAAGGGCGAGACTTCTTCAACCGCTGACGCCGAAGAGAAAAAAGACGACGACACAATCGTGAAGAAGACAAAAACCGTTAGTAAGTCTGAATCCACTCCTTCAAAAGTCGTGCATAAAAAGCCGGTCGTATCAAAAACGACTGCGGCGGTCGAGAAAACCGGGAAATCAAAACCCGCTAAATATGTGAAGGCAGCAAAAGCCTCCAAAGCGACGAAGGCCGGCAAAGCCGTTAAAGCAGCAAAGACTGGCGCGGCGGGCCGATCCGAGCAAATGATGCCGGATCAGTCAGGCCGGCCCATAAAGAAGTCAAAGGCACGCGGAGTAGCTGCTTCCTCATTCGGAAAGCGCAAACCCGGCCGGACAAGTACCGGTGTGAAGAAGTCATCCGGCGTGTAAATGCTTCATTGAGACGCATGTTGAATTTGGTAATTCTGAAAAATTCGATGTGTCTTTATTTATTGCAGGATTCCGCAGTGTGATTGATCGAATGCAGTCTCCCGGTGGGGGAGAGGTCGTAACTGTTTCGCATGGGCGTATCTATGAACCCGCCCCGGAAACAGAAGGCGCTCTTTCTGTCGACAATCGACATTATCTTGAGCGTGTACTTCGGCTGCGTCCCGGGGATATTTTCACGATAACCAACGGGATCGGACGCGAGGGGACTGCGAAATTAGAGACGGACGGCCGATACCGACTTTCTACTATGATCGAACCCGGACGCGAGCCGACTGTCACGACGACTCTTTTTGCGGCTCTCACAAAGGGCGACCGCTATGAATGGCTGATAGAAAAGGCTGTCGAACTCGGCGTTACTCGGATTGTTCCGTTAATTACCGCCAGGTGCGTTATGCGTGCTCCGAACGAAGGAAAGCTTGACCGATGGCGCAAGATTGCTCTTGCTGCAATGCTCCAGTGTGGAGGCTGTTGTCTGCCGATAGTCGCTGATCCGGTAGGGATGCGTGATATGTCCGCACCCGACGGAGACACGATCGCCTTGTTGCTGCATGAAATACCGGGCGGGGGGCTGTTAGCCCGGATATCGGGACCTGGTAAAAAATTATGGGTTGCGTCGGGTCCTGAAGGTGGATTCGATGATTCCGAAGTTGCGCAGTTCGAAAACAGAGGGTGGAAACCCGTCTGGCTTGGAAAACGTCTTTTCAAGGCCGATACCGCGCCGATATGCACTCTTGCTGCTTTATTATTGCCGCAAACCAGTGTGCCCCAGACCGACGCGAAGTGAACAAGTTTTTACTGCATTCGTTTGGGTGCAAGGTCAGTCAATATGACGGAAAACGCCTCGAAGAACGACTCATGGACCTGGGTCTTATACCAGTGGAGGATGGCGGAGTTCCGGACGTCTTTCTTCTTAACGGGTGTGCAGTCACCGGGCGAGCGTCTCAAAAGGTGCGGCAGGCCGCTCGCACGGCAATGCGTCGTTGGCCGCAGGCGGTTGTAATCGTCACCGGTTGTGAGGCTAAGCGCCACGATATTTCTGGTGAATCCGACCCGATTGACGCTCATGCCGTTCTTCCGGTGGGTGCGGATGATGATGAAATCAGGCGGTGTCTGGAATCATGCGGGGTTTTACTCTCGCCCTCTCCGCGGCATGCGTGCAGGAGTTCCTTGTCCGGTGGGCGTACTCGGGCTTTTCTCAAGATTCAGGACGGTTGCAGCCAGTTTTGCACATACTGCATCGTGCCGTATTTGCGTGGAACCGAAACTTCAAAATCGCTCGAAGAGGCTGTCGCTGAGGGAAGAGCTCTTGCGGCTGCCGGGTATCGCGAACTTGTGGTTACTGGCATTCATATCGGCCACTATGCGCATGATCTTGTCACCCTGTTACGCGAATTGGAAAAGATCGACGGCATTGACAGATTGCGTTTGAGCTCAATTGAACCGCTTGAAGTAAGCGATGATCTTATCGACTGGATGTCCACATCTTCGAAAGCCTGCCCGCATCTTCACATTCCGCTTCAGGCGGGGCATGATGCGGTTCTGGCAGCTATGAACCGCCCATATCGCACGGCAGCGTTCACTTCGTTAATAAGACGCATCAGAGAGCGACTTCCGGATGCGGGGTTGACCACTGACCTGATAGTGGGCTTTCCAGGCGAAACTGACGAGCAATTTAGTGCCGGTCTTGCATTTGTCGAGGCAATGGCATTTTCCCGGCTGCACATTTTTCGCTATTCGGTGCGTCCGGGAACACCTGCGGCTAACTTCGCCGATCAGATATCCGGTTCCGTCAAGCAGGCACGCGCACGCGCGGCAGATGCAGTTTGGCGCCGGCTTGAAAAGAATTTTGCGGCATCATTCGTGGGTCACGAACTCGAGGTTCTATGGGAAAAATGTGAAGCCGGAATGTGGCACGGACTCAGCCGCGAGTATCTGGCTTGCCGTCTTTCAGCGAGTACCGTCTCTGGCATGACTGATCTTTCCAATGTCGTCATGCGCGTTCTGGCGACTCGTACGGTTTTATCAGAAGCCACTGCTGAAGAGGTGAGTTTCGCGGGAGAGCAATCGATGCAGCAGCCTGTGCATGATTCCGGAGACGCTGTTTTAGTCATTCCCACTCAGAAAGAACTCAGATCATACGGGGAATCGTTCGATAGCTGATATTGGCCCATTTTTCAAAACACCCCGTCCGGTTTGTTCATGCCGGCGAGAGAGCTCTGGATATAACGGTGATTGCACACGCGAGGTAAACGACAACCGGCGCCTGTTTACATTTGGTCGGGAAACAGATGTTTCCCGGCAATTGTGCGTATTTTTCTGCTTTTCAGCTTGTTTATTGTTGTGACGGGCGTTCATCCGGCGGCTGCACAACTCAAAGCGGTTTCCGAAATCGAGCGCGAAGAGAAGAGTTCCACCACAAATTTCGCGCCATACCGTGAGCGATCAACACAGAGTATTTTGTATGTTCATTCGACGCCGTTTCTTACAAATGAACTCGATTATCGGCATGTCGACTTTGCACCATTTACAGGCACAAAAAGTGTAGCAAACCAGCTTTGGCAGGCATCATTCAGTGGTCACAATCTTACTGCGCCAATGGAATTCAAGGTGGGTCGGATGTGGGACGGCATTGACCGATATCGCCCAATAGATGGGGGCTCCTGGAACTATCGCTGGGGAAATCGCCTTTCAACAAATCTCGTTCTCGGCGAGTTTTCACGAGTTGATGAAACCTGGAAAAGCGATCGTCCGCGCGTTTTTGAGGGATCACTTCGCTATGTGTTCAATGAGCAGACATTTCTGAATATTGGCGGCGCTCAGGATTACAAAGATCCGCATTCGCTGGTTCAGCTTGGTTATCACATGGATTCAATGCGCATACTGGGAGAGCATCGCAACGAAGGCGCCACTGATACCTGGCGTATAAGCGCTCAGTACACTAATCCTTCGAAGGTTGATTTGCTGGGTGATTATCGCGTTGAGGTACGGGACGGCAAAGCCGGCGGCGTTGGCCGTGCGCTGGTTGCTTACGATGCCGGGAGATGTTACATTGAAGGTGAGGCTGGAAAGGTGTTTCGCCCTTCCGAAGCGAGCACTTACAATCGGATATATTATGAGGGGTCCCTGACCTACGAAAAGCCTGATCTTGGGCTTGATGGAGTGGTTTTGTCCTATAGACTGGAACGCGGAGTGGCGTCGACAGCCTATACGATCGGGGGAGAGGCGGAACATAAGGTCAGCGATCATACCAGAGTCATCCTCGGAGTTTCGAATACACGCATAGATGAGGGCAGAGAAAGCATACAGAATCTTGAAGGGCGGCTCAATCGCAAGGTTGATTGGGGATATTACGAAATAAGTGCTGGTTTTATTACTGGTATGGGCGACAGTTCAATGCAGAAAGATGTTGACCTTCGTGCAGGACTTGAATTTTGACTGTTTTTACAGATCAGGCGTTTATTTTTTGCTTGTTATAATCCTAAATCCTTATTTACGACGAAAGAGTTCGAGCTTTTTTATTCTCAATCAATAGAGCAACTTGCAAAATTATGTGTCAATCAGAGTGAATATGCATCGTTCATTTGTAGGGGCGGGTTTCAAACCCACCCCTGCGTGATGTTTCGTGAATATTGCAAGTCCCCCAATATATATGGGAATTATTTGTAAGAAGGAACGCATATGTTTTCTCAAACCCTGAATTTTGACACGATCCCGTTTTCCGAGGACAAAGTGGCAATGACATTTGCCGGTCCTGACGGAGCATGGAACGATGTAACGTTTGGCGACATGAAAAAAGCCATACTTAACGGACGTCAGATTCTTTGGACTATGGGTTTCGATAAGGGAGATCGCGTTCTCCTGATCGGGGAAAACCATCCCGGATGGTTGATTTCGTTCTTTGCCGTTGCGAGCTTCGGCGCTATTGCGATGCCGATCGACGGATCAGTGTCTGATGCGCATTTACAAGCCATAATCAAGTCTGCTCATCCGAAAGCGATTTCTGCGTCACCGTCACAGGTCGAACGTTGCAAAAAGCTGTTTGCCGGGACCAAAGGTCTGGTGGCATTATTCGAAAACGGCCTTGATGTGCTCGAAGAGAAAGACCCCTACACTGGGCGCTTCAAACAGCCTCCCGTTGTCTTGAAGGAAGACACCGCCGCAATATTCTACAAATCTGTTACCACTGGCGAGTCTAAAAGCATAATGCTTTCCCACAAGGCGCTGTGCGAGTCCATAAAAGTGGGCAGAAAGATTTCGGGCGTCTGCCCTGACGATATCATGCTGACACTGCTTCCGTTTACTCATGTATCTGGTTTTTCCCGGGCTGCTTTAGTTCCTCTGGCCGTCGGGGCGCGCATCGTGCTTTGTTCAACATTGAATCCGGTCGAAGTAATGCAACTGGCCAGCGAATTCGGTGTGAAGTATCTCAATATATCGCCGCTTTTTGCGAAGTCGCTTTTATCCATAGTCATTCAGACTGAGATGAATGGGCATGGTTTGCATATTATTATGTGTGGCGCCCCCTGTTCCCCGGAAATCATTCGCGAACTGCGCCAGCGCGGATTCGATGTCGTATACGGATATGGCCTGACTGAAGCTGCAGGTTGCATAACCGGTTTTAACGGTGAACCAGCGGAGTCAGTTGGAAAGCCTATGCCGGGTGTAGAAATCAAGATAGATTCTCCCAACTCCGACGGTGTTGGCGAAATTCTTGTCGGTGGCGCGTTTTTGATGACCGGAGTTTACCAGGATATTGAAGAGACGCGTCGCATGATGTCAGGCAAACTGCTTCGAACAGGTGATCTCGGCTACATTTCTCCGGATGGGAATCTCTTCATCAAGGGGCGCATGCGACCACTTGTGGTGGTCGAGGGGCGGGAAACTCCCGACGCGACAACGATTTCACCCGGGGTTTCTTCCATTGTTCCGCCGAAACCGATAGTAAAAGCGAAACCGGAAGACGTTATCCTCGTAATGGATCGATGCAGGTCGATTCTGGCGTCTTTTATTCATTGTTCAGTTGTCGAAATCAAGCCAGACATGATTTTGTCTGATTTTCCGCAATTTGACTCACTTGGCATACTTGCTCTGACGGCACGTCTGGAAAGTGTTTTCCGCGTTTCACTGTTTCCGATTCCACTCTTCATGAACGTGAAAAATCGGGCGAATCCTGATACGCCTGGTCTGATGCCGACAGTTGCGGCACTAGCTGCAATTGTCGCTGACAAGATTGCATCGGTTCCCGATGCAAAACCGATTTTGAAGGCGAAGCCTTCTGATCTGACAGAGCCCTTTTTGCCTCCTGAATCCGATTTATCGCGTATGGCGATCGAAGCGCGCCTTGGCCTGTTACGCAAGTGCAGCGGAGCCGCTCTCACCACGTTTTTGCCGGCGCCGGATGGAACTCATCTGGCTGGTACCGTGGAAGGGTTCATCGGTTATGCACAGATACCCATAGGTATCGCCGGTCCCCTCAAGGTGAATGGAGAATTTGCAACGGGTGATTTCTATGTTCCCCTTGCGACAACTGAAGGAGCATTGGTTGCATCTATTTCACGCGGATCAAAACTGATCAGCGCTGCCGGCGGTGCGCAGGTAAGAGTTTTTGCGGATGGGATAACCCGTGTGCCAGTGTTTATGTTCGATGCGCTTGATGATCTCATGGCTTTTATGGTCTGGGTGAAAGAGTCGCATGCAGCGTTAAAAACAGCGGCGGAAGCGACTACACGCCACGGAAAACTTGTAACAATAGAGACGATGCCCATGGGGACATCGCTTGGTTTGCTGCTGCATTACACGACCGGAGATGCTTCCGGACAAAATATCTGCACTATTGCGACGCAGGCTTTGATGGAGTTCGTTAAACAGCAATACAAAGGACGGATCCGGGATCAGTTCATGGATTGTAGTATGTCTGGCGACAAATCGTGCTCCGGCATGAATTTCATGCGAAATCGCGGAAAGAAGACAGTTGCTGAAGTGACTATTCCAGGTACGCTTGTAGAAGAATATCTGCATGCGTCACCGGATCGCCTTGCGCGTTTCATGGATGTTGCGACGCAGGGCTCGCTATACGCACATGGTTTTGGTGCTCAGACGCATTTTGCAGATGCCATGACCGCGTTGTTTATAGCGACTGGTCAGGATCCGGCCTGTGTCGTCGAGTCGGCTTCTGGAATAACGCGTCTCGAAGTTCGTGGTGCGAATCTGGCGGCTAGTGTCACGTTGCCTGGTATCATGCTTGGAACCGTGGGCGGCGGCACGCGACTTCCCACGCAGCAAGCCTGTTTGCAGATTCTGGGCTGCGTGGGCGAAGGGAAGTCGAAGAAGCTTGCCGAGATTGCGGCAGCGGCTGTTCTCGCGGGCGAGTTATCATTGATCGGGGCAATTGCTTCTGATGAACTGGCAAATGCCCACGCCCGTTACGGGCGTCGGGTAAAACCAAACTAAAAGCGGTTATTGATATGTCTTGTGTTAATTATTCATATTCCAGGTCGATTATAGAGCAGGGCAAACGCATAAAAAACTTAGGAATGGCATCTAACGAGGCTCGCGACACAACGAACTGCCCGCGAGGACGAAACCATGACTATGACCGGACACGACGCGCTCAGCGGCCGTTTCCTACCACGGAACTTATTATGCGTTTGTCTGATTATAAAAGCTGATCTTGACCGGCGATAGCTTTATTTATACAATGCGATGTTTATTTATTGGCTTTCAATAGAAGGCTAAGGATGAAATTACCATATGATCTCGATTCGATGATGCTGCCTTCATATTTGTGTGAATCATGATATGAGCCTGTTTCGACGGTGGTGGATTTTTCTTCAGGAGCGTTTCGAGCTGTTCGGCACGACGCTTGCGATTATAGCTTTTTTTACGGCTAATGCGATCATCGCCCTGGAGCCTGTCGAAGGGGTTCGAACGTTCACTTCGATTCGCAGTCTCTCTGGTTTGGCACTTATGTGGCTGGTTTTTTTGCATATGCGCCTGTTCGATGAGGCGAGGGATTATCAATACGATCGAAAGTTTTACCCCACGCGGCCGCTTGCCCGTGGCTTGATATCTCTTGATGAGTTGTGGAAGGCTACACTCATCACTATCATAATTGAGGTCGCCCTGGCTGCGAATCTTGGCTGGCATGTCCTGATAGCTTATGTATTACTTTTGAGTTTTACTCTGCTCATGCGAATGGAGTTTTTTATCGGCGACTGGTTACGATCCAACCTCGAATTATACGCAATCAGCCAGACTTTTTCGGCAAGCATCATGGGAGGAGTAATTGGTTCTTTAATCAGTGGGAAATATCTGATAAGTCTTCCCGATGGATTTGGCATGTTTGCTTTTTCCAACTGGTTTATTTTCACGGTTTTCGAGTTAAGTCGCAAAACAAACGGTCGTGAGGAAGAGCGTGAGGGTATCGAAACATATTCTCTGCGCCTGAATCCAGGTGGGGCGATTGCTCTCATAACCGCGAATTTACTTGTGGGTGTTGGGTTCTGTTTTTGGGCATGTGCGTCGCGCTTCGGAGTCATTCCAATGGGCGTGCTGTGGGGAAACATTATGCTGACATTTATAGTCACGATATCAGGCTTGTTTTATATGTACCGTCCGAATCGTTTCGAAGCCGAGGTCTATAGGACCGTCGTGACCTTCTTTTTTCTGGCCTATAATATGATCATTGTGGCCGGGGTTTACTGGCGCTGATCAACGTAACTGAAGCCAGAACCGCCTCGCTCAATTTCATCTTCCCGGTTATCACTGAGCAAATTCATTTTGTTTTTGCACACTTCCGCAATCTATTTTTGGCCTGAATGCCGATGAATGAATGCGACAGATGAAAATTTGCATAGTGCAGTCAAATGAAGCTCAAAATCAAAAGTTGGCCTGATAAAGAGACATCACCGGCGGACATTGTATTCACAAGCCTGAACGTGAAGACATGACCGTCGGCGTTTGATGTTTAGACAGAGGCGCAATGAAATTTGTTTATGTATTCGGTCATAATTATCGTAGGGGCGGGTTTCAAACCCGCCCGATAAAACAAAATTCAATACACCTTTGTATATAATGGTCGATTATGTTTAAGAACCGGCAATCCATTGTTCTTTGTTTTGTTGTTTCGCTCCTTTATATGATAAGTGCTTACATGACCAAGCCTGTCGTTGCACATGCGGAAGATTGTCTTAATGATGGCGATTGGACGGTTTGGAAGGGGCCGGATGAAAAGGATGGCAGTAATTCCGCTCAGGGAAAATTTGATCCGCTTACCCTCTGTGACCAGACGAGCCGCACAATGTATCAAATTCCCAAATCAAGACGAATTGAACCTCGTGGCAAGCCTGTAATTCTTCCGCTGCCCGCTTATAAGCCTGATCCTATTGCGGGTCCTGAACTGACGACGAATGCCAGGGTCGCGGTTTCAACATCCGCACAGGTTGAACCTCGCGGAAATCCTGTAAATTTACCGCTTCCAGGCTACGCGCATTGCACCGATCCTGTGAAGGTAATGCCCAGACAGGATTCATTCGTCAATACCGCCATTGTTAAATTAGGATGCGGACAGGGTAACAGACTTGAAAATAGCGTAGAATGGGATGGTGACGCCGCTTTTTCCGAAAAGAAGAACAGCGGAGACGAAAATAGTAGGGCGATTAAAAGACCGGCCATAAGCGGATCACACAACTGGAAATACAACAAGTTTTCTTCGTATGATCAACTGCGCATCAATTTCGAAAAAGAAGGTGCTACGGGACAGAAATTCCTCGCGAGTGTTCATGGATTATATTATCAGGAGGAAAACAACAAAAACTGGAATACATACCTCGGTGAGACGTATTACAAATTCAGGGCGAGGTCGTTCGATTTCAAGTTTGGTCTTTTGACCGAGACGCTTGGCAGCGGCGATAAGGTCTCTTTTGTAGATAAAGTTAATTCCAGACGATATCAAAGCGGACTTGCAAATGATTATAATCGAGATAAGAAAGAAGTTCCGGCTTTCAAGACTACGTATTATATAAACAAGAGAATGAGTTGGGATTTCCACTATCTTCCTGTTTTTCAAGCGAGTGAACTTCCGGATATCAATAGCAGGTGGGCGACGTCATTTCAACAAAATCTTGGATATAATGTTCTCAGAGGAGCTAAGCTGACTCAGGAAGATGATCAGAGTATCAATGCGCAATACCATGTCGCATTCAATTCAACATTCAAAAAATATGAATTGCGCTATCATTATTTCTGGTTTAAAGAGCGTCTGCCTGTGGTGGAGCAATATAAAGAAGGATTTTATAAATTGAGCTACCCCACTGATCAGACATTTGCTATCGATGGCAATGTTACTCTTGGTAAAGATTTCCTGATGCGTTTTGAGCTGGCTTGTTCAACGGACAGAACTTTTTCATCTTATGAAAATGGGCGCATTGGTCCCAAATTTTACAGCGATGTGTATAATCTGCTTCTTGGCAACGACAGGACATATCGGAACGGCTTGTATTTGAATGTGCAAACCTTTATTTCGTATATCAGGAACTTCGAGCATAAAACGCCGATGCAATTGAATTCGGCGGAAATGTCCGGTTCCATAAGCGTGAAGAAGGGATTCCGTAATGAGACGATATTCCTGGAATTAAATGGGGTACAAAATTTTACCACAGGTGAATTTATGCTGACGCCAAATGTTCAGATGCGGCGACGCGACTCGCTCAAGTTAACGCTCGGCTTACATGTAAATGGCAAGTCGACTGATTCTCTGGGGCCAATTGGTCAGTTCGACAAAAACAACACTCCATTTTTTGAAACTTCCGCAATTTTCTGAGCAGGCATAATATCTTGCGTGGTTCAGGGCGAAAAAAAGCCTTGGGAGTGACCGCCGGGCGCGCCGCTTCAGGCCCATCGTCGTCAAAATTTAGCCTTAATGCGATCTCGATTTTTCGAGTCAATGCTGGTATGCTCTCTGGCAATATGCATGTATACATTCGAAGCGTAACTTACAAGTTTCTGCTCATGCTGATCGCCGGATTTGCTGTGGTTGCCGCCGGTGTTCCCGGAGTCGTTTATAGTAGCACCAGTGACAACCAGGCGATAGACGGTCGCGTGAATTTGAAAAGCAATTTGCGATTTTCACACCGGTCACATGCTGATGCGCGAATACGTTGTGAGGCATGCCATCGCAATAAGGAAGCACCGCCGGAAGCGACGACTGGACTGCCGCCAGGTTGGGCGCCTCTTAAATTTACCCGCATAGCTTCAACACCCGTCGATGTTATCGACGAATCGACGGCAAAGTCAGCGGGATATGCTTTTGGAAGCGGCAACTCAGGCCTGAATGAAAAATCAGGTGTAGCGTCCAGTGTGAATTTGTTCGGACGTCCGCCCGAGAAGCTGTGTTTGCGTTGTCATTTTCATAGCAAATCTAAGAGTGACTGCGGTTTGTGTCATCTTGGTAAACCTCTTGCAACCGAACGTGTGCGCGTTCGGATCGGCTTCGGAGCAACATTCAATCATGATCAGCATGTAAAGATCGATTGTATAGAGTGCCACCGGAAAATCGAGAAATGGGAAAGTCTTGATGGAGTTATGCAGGAAACATCGATGACAAGCTGTTTGCGATGTCACACCGGGGTGAAGGTCAGGAAGACGTGTACGCTTTGTCACGAAAAAACGCCTCGTCCCGCCGATCATGGTCGCAAGTATGAACGTAAGCATGGCATTGCCTGGCGATCTGATCCACAGAGTTGTCGTCCATGTCATGAGGATTCGAGTTGTCTGACATGCCATGCCAGAAAGCCTCGCGATCATACACTGGCCTGGATTGCCCGACGTCATGGTATCAGCGCCGAAGCTGATCCTGACCGCTGTGCGGTTTGCCACAGCACGAAGGATGTCTGCCGCCGTTGCCATCCCTGAGGTTGAGCGGAGCGGCGATTTCGGAGTATGATGATCTGACCCCGGGTATGGGGGAAATGGCCGGGCCGGAACCATCAGGCTCGCCAAGGAGGCGAAAGCGTGGGTAATAAAGTTGTCACAAAAGGCAAATATCGGATCGGGTTTGATCTTGGCGGTACCAAGATGATGGTTGCGTTGTTCGATGCAGACTTCAAAATCCTCGCTTCACATCGCGAAAAACTGAAGAGTCGTTCCGGGCCGAAGACCGGGATCGAACAACTTACTGAGGCAATCTCTCAAACGCTTGCGGATGCGGCAGTAAAACCTGAGCAGCTCGCGGGAATCGGTCTTGGGTGTCCCGGCCAGGTAGATCTGGATAAAGGTGTCATCATCGAAGCGCCAAATCTGGGTTGGCGGGATGTTCCCCTAAAACAGCTTCTCGAGAAGATATTTAATTGTCCGGTGGTGATCACGAACGATGTTGACGCCGGAACCTATGGCGAGTATATCTTTGGCGCCGGAAAAGGTGGAAGATGCGTGCTGGGCGTATTTCCTGGAACCGGGATCGGAGGCGCTTGCGTCTATGATGGTCATCTTATCCGCGGGAAGTCAGGCTCTTGCCTCGAAATCGGGCACATTCAAGTTCAATCGGATGGCCCTCTATGTGGCTGTGGACGACGCGGATGTATAGAAGCCATTGCAAGCAGACTTGCAATTTCAGCCCAGATCGCTATGGCGGCATTTCGCGGATCGGCTCCGCATCTTCTCGAGGAAGCAGGCCTTGACTTGCGGGAAATTCGCAGTAAGACGATCGTTCGTTCGATCGAGGCAGGTGATGCCGTTGTGGAAAAGATCGTGCGCGACGCTGCCCGAAAACTCGGAAATGCCATCGCCAGCGTTGTCAATCTGCTTGCTCCTGATATAGTCGTATTGGGAGGCGGTCTCGTAGAGGCTCTTCCTAAACTGTACCAGAAAGAAGTTGGCGATGCCATCAAAAGCGAAGCAATGAAAGCGTTTACCGCCGAACTGCGTATAGAAGTCGCAAAGCTTGGTGATAATGCCGGGGTGCTTGGAGCCGCGGCTCTCATAGTTTAGACAGATTTTGATTTGTTTCCAGTCATTTATATGAAGAAGTATTGAAATTTATTCATTGATGCCATGAGCGTGGCGCGGTGCGCCGTGCCCGAAACGACAGAATTCAATGCGATTTTATATTGAATGATTTCAGGAGTGAATAAAATATTTTCAGGGAGTTCTGGTCATGGTTAAGAAAGCTGTTTCAACAAATAATACGCGGAAAAAGAAAAGTGATATCCGTTTGATCGACAAACCTGAAGATAAAGATTTATGGCTTGTTACCGGTAAGAAAAAAAGCAAGATTAAGGGCAAGCGGAAGGGAAAGGGCAGCGCTGACGTCAAAAGCAAGAGCAAGGTTAAGGACAAGAGCGAAGCAAAGGCGAAGACAAAAGCCAAACCCAAGCCCAAGGCAAAAGTCAAAGCTAAAACCAAGGTCAAGGCTAAAACCAAACTAAAAGCTAAAACCAAGGCAAAAAAGATTGGTAAAATTCTGAGTTTAGGTCAGATTAAATCAGGGAAAATTGGCAAAAAAGACAAGAAGCTGAAGTCCGAAGTCTTCGGAAAATCCGGAAAGATCGGAGAATTGGGCAAATTGGGCAAATCCGATTTGTCGGCTAAACCCGCAAGATCCGCGAATATCGCGAAATCTCTTCCGCAAACCCTGAATCCGCTGGCGGGTCTCGAAAACAGCGTGCTTGTCGATCGTCCTTTGCCGCGACTCGCACCGGATTCAAGTTCACAGACGTTCGCAGCCATCGATGTCGGCAGTACTGGTATACGCATGTTGCTTGCCGAGATCGATGATCAGGGACACATTCGTCCTCTCGAAACCCTCCAGCAGCCCGTCAGGCTGGGCAAGGATACTTTCACGCGTGGCCGCGTCGAGCAGGAAACTATTGAAGAATGTGTTCGGGTGCTTCTTGGCTTCCGCCGCGTCCTTGAGGAGTATGGTATTCGCGGCGATGATCGGGTTCGCGCCGTCGCAACTTCTTCGGTGCGAGAGGCTATAAATCGGGATACTTTTCTCGATCGCCTCTATATTGCGACTGGTATTACGATCGAAGCGATTGAAGAGGCCGAGGAGAATCGTCTGACATATCTGGCCGTTCGGCACATTCTTCCCAAAGAAACGGATCTTTATGGCGAGGCGCTGATCGTGGAAGTCGGCGGCGGAAACACTGATCTGCTGTTGCTCGAAAATGGTCACGTGACGTTCGCGAACTCTTTCCGACTTGGCTCTTTGCGCATTCGGGAGAATCTGGAAACATTCAGGGCTCCCGTCGATCGCATGAGGCATATTCTGGATTCGCATCTGCATACGACCATCGATCAGTTACGACGCAACGTTCCGGCGAAGAAGCTGGAACAGTTTATTGCTGTTTCAGGCGACGTTCGTTTTGCTGCCGCTCGACTGTGCCCGGATTGGGAGACGGCACCTTTGGCAAGCCTTAATGCGAAAGCCTTTGCGGCGTTTGCCGACAGAATGGCGTCGGTGCCGGTAGATGAACTTGTGCGTCGAGAGCGCATTTCCTATCAGGATGCCGAGACTCTCGGTCCGGCTCTGCTGGCATACAAACATTTAGCGCGTGCATTCGGAGTTTCCACGATTCTTGTGCCGAAAACAAGTCTTCGCGAGGGTATTCTTCTGGAAATGGCGGCGCGTGGATCATGGAGCGCCGAGTTTTCTCAGCAGGTCATTCATGCCGCGCATGCTCTCGGCGAAAAATATAGGTATGATGCCAGACATGCCGATCATGTCGCCCAGATATCGCTCCAGATGTTTCGCGCTCTCCGCGAAGAACATGGTCTTGGAAGCCGATATGAAATATTGCTTCATCTGGCGTCATTATTACACGATATTGGCATGTTCATCAGTAATCGTGCGCATCATAAGCATTCGATGTATCTCATTCTTAACAGTGATCTGTTTGGCCTCACATTGATAGATAAAATCGTCATTGGTCTCATCGCCAGATACCATCGCCGGGCTTCACCCGGTGCCGATCATCAGGAATATGCCATGCTTACGCGCGATAGCCGTATGGCAGTCGCCAAACTTGCTTCGATTCTTCGTGTAGCCGACGCCCTCGATCGCAACCACCAACAGGGAATTCGGGATATTATTTTGACCCGGGAAGGTGGACAGTTCATCATCAGCGTTCCGAATGTCGAGGATCTCACCCTCGAGCGTTTTGCTCTTAAAGAGAAGGGGCCGATGTTTGAAGAGGTCTATGGTCTGAAAGTGGTTCTGCGTCGGGCTGTGGCGGGGTGACGGTCATGACTGCGAAACAGCGGACTGAAGCGGCAAAGAGCGTTCCCTCCAAATCCAGGACCGGCAATGGCAAGACTCTTGTTAAGAAGAT
Source organism: Candidatus Rifleibacteriota bacterium (assembly GCA_015233155.1). Classification (GTDB taxonomy): domain Bacteria; phylum Muiribacteriota; class Ozemobacteria; order Ozemobacterales; family Ozemobacteraceae; genus JADFYG01. Next base: position 31,444 of record JADFYG010000029.1, on the reverse strand, counting down.
GCTACCCGAAAAAGCGGGGGAGGTCAGGGCGGTTATCGCCGATTCATTTTTGAACCGCGAGTTGAGTTGGCTCGAATTCAACCTCCGCGTGTTGCATGAAGCACAGGATTCCTCGAAACCATTGCTCGAGCGTTTGAAGTTTCTTGCAATCACCGGCTCCAATCTCGATGAGTTTTTTATGGTGCGGGTCGGCGGGTTGCGAAGGATTCAGGCTGCCGGTGGAAGCGGAGTCGACCCATCGGGCCTTTCCGTTGCTGAACAATTGTCGGAGATCGGTCGACGCACCAGACGCCTCGTTGTGGATCAGTATAACTGTTTACTGAGAGATCTTGAGCCGGCTCTTGAAAAGGCTGGCATGCGTCGACAGACAGTCGAAACATTATCACCTGAGCAGTACACCCATATCGAGCGCAATTTCGAGAACGAGTTGTTTCCGGTCATCACGCCCATGGCGGTAGTCTCGTTCGAGAATTTTCCTCTATTGCCGGGTCTGGGACTGAATCTTGCTGTGCGTCTGAAAGGCGTGAGCAGAAAGCCACGTCGCGGGCCTTCGACCTCAGTTTCAACGGCGGCCTGTCCACCGGGGCCTGGTGGGCCTGGAGCTCTTTCGAATGCATTAAAGGATGTGCCTCCACTCGTATCGGCCGTTGGAGAGAATGCCGTCGGCGAAACCCAGTTCCGGTATGCGATCGTTCCATTGCCTCGAGGATTACCGCGATTCGTGACAGTTCCGGGAGGAGATGGTTACTGTTACATTTTGCTCGAAGACGTCGTTACGGCATTTATTCAGCGCTTGTTTCCGGGAGAGCCCGTACTCGAAACCGTATCATTTCGCATTACGCGTAATGCGGATCTGGCCGTGGCAGAAGATCAGGCTTCCGATTTCATGGAGGAGATGAAGGATGTCCTCGTAGAGCGAAAGCGAGGGGACTGCGTGCGTCTGGAGATAGATCGACGCGCATCACGACAGACATTGGCTTTTCTCTCGGAAGCGCTTGAAATTGGCGCTGAAGAAATTTACACGATCGCAGGACCGATTCAGCTTTCGTCGTTCATGACGCTTGGAGGGAAGCCCGGCTTCGATGGATTACGATTCGAGCCGTGGCCGCCGTTACCATCCCCTGATTTGAAGCCCGGCGACTCTATGTTCGAGGCGATCGCCCGGCACGACATTTTTCTGGCTCATCCATATCAGAGTTTTGAACCTGTCACACGATTTATTGATGAAGCGGCTGACGATCCCGATGTTCTGGCTATAAAACAAATCCTGTATCGAACATCAAAAGAAAGTCCTATCGTGGCGGCCCTGGCTCGAGCTGCTGCGAAGGAGAAACATGTCACTGTTCTTGTCGAATTGAAGGCCAGATTCGATGAGGCCAGGAATATCGAATGGGCGTCAGCTCTTGAACGTGCCGGTGTGCAGGTCATATATGGTTTGCGTGGGCTGAAGGTGCATGGAAAGATCTGTATCGTAGTGCGGCGCGAAGCCGGAGGAATCAAACGATACGTTCATTTTGGCACCGGAAATTATAATGAAACCACAGCGCGTATATACAGTGACGTCAGCCTTATGACTTGTGCGGAAGATTTTGGGGCCGACGCGTCAGCTTTTTTCAATGCGATTACCGGGTATTCCCAACCGGTACGTTATCGGAAAATAGAAGCGGCGCCTGTCGGCTTGCGTTCACGACTTATCGACCTCATCGACAGCGAGACTGAACGATCACGCCAGGGCCAAGTTTCCTTTATAAAGGCAAAGCTTAACTCACTGGTCGATGTGGATGTCATCAAAGCCTTGTATCGTGCATCGATGACTGGAGTAAAGATCGATCTGATCGTGCGCGGGATTTGTTGTCTGCGCCCAGGCGTAAAAGGACTCAGTGAAAATATTCGTGTCATTTCGATAGTCGACAGGTTTCTCGAACATGCGCGTCTATTGTATTTTCACCATGGCGGAGACAGACTGCTTTTCCTGTCCAGTGCGGACTGGATGCCGCGCAATCTCGATCGTCGCGTTGAACTTCTTGTACCGGTTGAGTATGAACCGTGCCGTGCGGTGATGATGGAAATCCTCGAAAGCGCATTTTTCGATACCGCCCAGGCATGGCAATTGCAGACCGACGGAAACTACCTCCGAATCAATCCTGTTCGGGGAGCAAAAATGCTTCGCAGTCAGGAAATACTATACAAAAAGGCAAAGGATGCATTTGGCATGGCCCGCAAGAATCGCGTCGGCGTTTTCGAGCCTCAGCGACCAACTGTGGTCCGCTCGTGATGTCTTGATTTAATAATAGTTCAATAGCCCTGATTCATATTGGGAGCAGTTTGTCCCGTATCATCAGACGATGACGGCGGAAGATAGGGCTTGTTTCTTTCCACGGGTGGTTCAACATGCGTCGTCACTCCAGGAAGAATCTTTCCATCAGGTGTCATTGTTATAACTCCGGGATGCTCGAGAAGCTGGTTGGTATACGGCGTGCGCACTTGTATTACACCTTTCTCGAGACGAACCTCAGTGCCTTCCCGCATCACTGCTACGCGGAAACGAGTTCCGATGGCGGTGATTGTTCCCGCTGGGGTGGTTACGCAAAACCCATCCGGCACTGAAACCAGATCGCATAGCATGCTTCCATCAAGAAGTCGTGTCCCTGAGGCAGTTATCGAAAACCGAGCCTGCCTGGTCAGTTCGAGGCGGTTAACATTTTTATACATGACCGTTGCAGAGGTGTCGGCCGGCAACTGATATAGGGCTCCGATCATGATGCAATCGGCAGGGCAGGTGGGTGTCTCATGATCGGCGTTCGCGTCAATGCGGCGAAGCTGTGTTCCTGCGGGACCCCGGATTGTGAATGCATGAAATCGAACCCCGGGTTCTGATGTATTCGGCAAGGTCGCTACTCTTGTGGACGGAGAAGCAGGATTTTCAATGGCAGCATGTGGTTGTATCAGTATTGCAGACAAAAATGCCAGACCAATTATGATTCCGATTGCCGCCAACTTCCAATGAGATAAAAGCCCATTCAGGCGGAAATCGAAGAAAGAAAACTCCGGCTGCGCAGTCTGGTTTCTGTCACGAATAGACGCCTCCGGGTTTCGTCCGGTAATCTGCGATATGACTCTGGCAATTTGTGCCGAAGTTGGTCTATCAGCCTCCGTGGGTTCCAATGCCTTGTCGAGGCCGGAAAACAAACGCCGAAAGCTTTCCAGACGAGCTTTGCACATTGAACATCCGAGCACGTGGCGTTCCAGGCGAAGTTTATCCGGCGGTGTGAGCCTGCCGTCCAGATACTCCTGAAAGTTGTCGGTTGTCCAATCCTCGGTAGGACAAATATGGCAGTTTGTAGAGGAAGCACTCATGAAAACTTTTTTCCCTTCTTCCGTGTGGAGAGCTCAACCGAATCGGTCAAAGCCACTTCATTTTGAATAACGGCGAACTCCTGAGGTAGTTCTGATACATTTTCGCCCTGTTTGTGATTATTTTCGATCGGGTCAGTCAGATGTTCACGTAACCTTTCTCTGGCTCGGTACAAATGTGTTTTAACCGTGCCCACAGGCTCTCCGACTATTTGAGCAATATCTTCATAATTTAGCTGGAGTCCGTGGCGCAGAACGAACAAAATACGATATCCAAGAGGAAGCAGTTCCAGGCATTCATCAACCACCATTCGACCTATTACCTGATCGATTGTTGCCACTATTTTAGATGGTAACAGCTCGTCTTCTAACGGGACGCACTCCGCTTGTCTGCCTTGTTTGCGAAGGGCCTCTCCTGTAATGTTCCAGGCGATTTTCAAAAGCCACGGAGAAAATGGTCGCGAAATGTCATAGGAATCGAGTCGATCGAATGCACGTAGAAAAGTTTCCTGACAGAGGTCTTCACAGCTTTCCTCAATTCGGATAACGCGACGAATCAAGGCTTTTACGCGACTCCAATATTTTTCTACGAGGGGCTGAAAAGCTTCCCGCCGCCCCTGTCGGACAAGCAGAACAAGGTCGGCATCTGTATCTGGAATACTAGTTCCCGAGGCCATTTCGCGGTCAATTCCCTGGTTCAATATCCGTCCTGAAAGGAATTTGCTGGTTCATGGGACTCAGTGTTGCCGGAGACATTTTTGCTGGAACTGGCTACACGTCCTGTCGCCTCATGTCCGGGGGTGCCCAAATGGGCTGCAGGTCGCACAAAAACGCCATCGACATTGCCGCCGGGCAGCGGATTTTGCCCGGTCTGTATCCGTCTGGTGCGTGAGGCATTCTCAATAAGCCTGGCCTTGGCGTTCGCATTACGCAAATTGTACTGGGCTATTTCAGCACGCGCTTTCGATAACCACGAAGAATTCGCATAATGAGACTCCATGTAATGCATCACATCGAGAGCTTCTTTATATCTGCCATCGAGCAAAAAGGCGCGAATGAGATAGTACAGCCCCTGTGCTTCGAGCAGGTCCCGGGGGAGGCTTCCCACGGTTTGAATTCTCTTCTTGGCGACTGCCGGAGACAGGCCGGCGAGAGCCGCCGGAGAAATCAGGCGAGTCCCTTCGCCTGGCTTGATAGCCTGAGGCGTGGCAAGCGTTTTTACATATATCAGTGAGTCGGACCAGAACCCCTTGAGTCTTGATGCTGACGAACCTACGTCAACAGAAGTGCCTGCAAGCTTTTTTGCTGTTTCCGCGAGATTCATTTTGTCTTGAACGGCATCAGCCAGCAGGCTGCTGGTGATGAGGTCACGTGTATCATTAGGATTGAATACGTGAAGCGCGTCAGATAACCTGGATAAATTTTTCAGATTCGAGGAGTTTCCCTGAGACAACAGCGACTCCGTAACTTTATACCAGGTCTCTGGAGAGGCTTTGAGAGCATCCGCCGCAAGTTTTACCGTTGGATTATCGGGGCCGACCCCGCTGGTGATAAGATTTTTCAGGCATTGCTGCAACAGCTTATCGCGATATTCGCTCGTCAGTGTTTTGTCGGAAATCGCCTTCGCATAAGCGGCGGCGGCTTCCAGCGGTTTTTTATCATGTTCCGCGCGGAGTGCCGTTTCAATAAGCCCGAGAACCTCCGGCAGGGAAGCGACCGACGTGTTTCCTATATTTTGCCCGGCTGTCAGAAGCTCAGCTTGACCGTTATTTGGCGTAACTTCGACGGAACCGGCCTCAACCGAGACACTGTCGCTTGCCCCGACTGTGAAAACCGTGCCGCGAACTCCCATTGTGGCATGTGCCGTCTTGAACTGGAAGCCTTTCGGTGAGCGATGCACAAATGCCCGAAAAGTTCCGGAGGTGAGTATTATTCCGCCCGGAACGAATTGAGTTTCGCTGTTCGGACGAAGAGTGATATCTCCAAACGAATAGAGTATCGTTCCCCAACCATTTTCATCTGTTTTGATAATGGCTTCTATCGAGCAAGGAATGCTTGCTGCGGTAATCGGCTGCCAACCGGTCCGCGTCTGAAGAAAACAGCCATTTGAACTGCCTGGGACAAACGATCCGGTCTCGAAATTTCCTGAAACGGGAGTATTGGAGGCCTGGATCGCAGTCGTCTGGAACAGAAGAGTGACGACGGCCAGGGTGATGATAATTTTCAATGACTTTTTCATGCTGGAATCCCCTATTGTGAAGAATAACGCGGCGTTTGTACAAGAGTGCCGGAAAAGAATCTTCCCCGGGAGCGGTGAAACCTAGTTGATCCCGGTTTCATCTTTCCGTTTCAGCAATTTTACGAAAACATCAGACAAGCAGAACAAGATTGGCAAATGAAGCCGCAATAGAAGCAGCCGGGGCCATTTTGTTAATATTTCCCGGAGTTTACAGTTGTAGTCTGGGACGCGACAGACGGCGCATCATCCGGAACTGCTATGTATTTCTTGGAAAGGATCTGGCGGGACAACGCGTTTGGCAATTGGTTTCTGTGGGGTCCGGTTGGCCCTTTCCGTACTGGTTGTTTCGGGATGCTTGGAACTACGTAGGTTACTTCCTTGGTTTCGCCATTCGGTGATCTGACCTCTGTCTGGCGTATTTCAACCCTGACATTCGGAGCATCGGTATTGCCCTTTCCCTTTTTTGCATCCTGGTTTAGTACGGTAGAAGCTCCATCAAATGTGCCAAGCAGAGAATCAGCGGTTGTGCCGGTCTCAGTCGGATTTTGCACCTGTTCGCGCGGCAAGCGCCGAAAAATTCGTCCTTCACGAATTCGAAGATTCTCCGGCTTTGCCGGAGCTTTCTTGAGTAGTTCGGCTCTCATCAGTCGGGTAATTATATCTTCACTTAATGACCCCGATTCGAGAATAATTGGGGCATTCGGAAATCGGCGATTATAATCTTCTATTGCCCGTTGCAGATTATCAGTGTCGCTGTCGTTCGTGTAAATGAAATCCTGTGCATCAGTATTCGCTGCGGCTGTTTTCGCGGCGGGTTTCGTATCTGCTTCCGGGGCTCCCGCTGAAGTATCGATGGTATTCGAATTCTGCGGAGCGGAAATCGCCGAACTGGATTTTGGCTGGTTGATAGTGTTTGTACCGGTTTTTGTATTGGTTCCCGTGATCGTCTTCGTATTTTTGGCAGCGATAGAGAGTGTTTGAGATGAGTTGGGAGTTTGCGACATCGCCGGGATCGCGATCATCGACCCAAACAACAATGCTGTAAGTAAGGAGCCACTTTTGAATATCATGTGCTTCATGGATTACCTCTACAAATCGTTAATTCGGAGCGCATTTGTGCTCCGGGATTCAATATCCGTCCTGAAAAGAATCAGCTGGTGCAGATGATTCCGCATTGCCGGAAACTATCCTGCCGGAACTTGCAACGCGTCCTGTCGCCTCATTCCCGGAGGTCCCCAGATTGGTGGCGGGTCGTACAAAAACTCCATCGACATTGTTACCGGGGTGCGGGTTTTGTCCGGTCTGTATCCGTCTGGTGTGTGAAGCATTCTCAATGAGTTTGGCCTTTGCCGCCGCGTTGAGCAAATTATACTGGGCTATTTCAGCACGCGCTTTGGATAACCAGGAAGAATCCGCATAATGAGACTGCATGAATCGCATCACATCGAGAGCTTCATTATATCGGCCGTCGAGCAAAAAGGCTCGAATGAGATAATACAGGCCCTGTGCTTCCAGAAGATTTCGGGGAAGGCTGCCCATTGTCTGAATTCGCTTTCTGGCGACTGCCGGAGACAGGCCCGCGAGAGCCGCCGGAGAAAGCAGACGAGTCCCTTCGCCCGGTTTGATGGCCTGAGGCGCGGCAAGCGTTTTTACATATACCAACGAGTCGGACCAGAATCCCTTGAGCCTGGTCGCGGACGAACCTATGTCAACAGAAGTGCTGTCCAGTTTTTTTGCTATTTCCGTGAGACTCAATTTGTTTTGGGTGGCATCAGATATCAGGCCGCGTGTTATAAGATCACGCGTATCATTCGGATTGAATGTGTGAAGTGCGTCAGATAACTTTGATAAATTCTGCAAACTTGCGGAGTTCCCACGGGATAAAAGCGACTCCGTAAATTTATACCAGGTTTCCGGGGAGGATTTAAGCGCATCAGCGGCCAGTTTCACCGTCGGATTATCGGGGCCGATCCCACTGGCGATAAGGTTTTTCAAGCACTGCTGCAGTAACTGATCACGATATTCGCTTGTCAGGGTTTTATCGGAAAATGCCTTTGCATAAGCGGCGGCGGCTTCTAACGGCTTTTTAGCCTGTTCAGCTCGGAGCGCTGACTCCGTTAAGTCGCGTGTAGAAGCTGCATCTGAAGCCTGGAGAGTGCTGGTCCGGGCCAGACTGATGATGGTCAGTGTGAAAAAAATGAGAACCGGCAATGACTTTTTCATACTTGAATCCCCGGTGTTCTGGATTACGCGGTGTCTATTAAAATATCTGAAGAAAGCTTGTTCTAGAGAAGGAGCGGCGAACCGGGGTTCGCCGCTCCGGGGTGGATCTGTGTTAGTAGGAGTCGTTCATGGAGTTGGCCGGTGTGCCTTGTCCTGTCTGAGGGGCAACGGTGTTGCCAGTGGCTGGATCTGCGGGGTTCGGTATGACTACAACACCGGAGGCGGTAGTTGTACCTGACGCGGTGCCTGGCGCAGAAACCGGTTGGGGTGTGTTGATCTTTTGGACGAGAGCGATAAGATCCTGGATATCGATCTTGCCATCGCCATTAACATCAGCCAGACGCTTGAACGCTGTATTTTGATAACTGGGGTTCCAGATCATGCGGGAGAGAATCGAGATATCAGCAACATCGACAGTTCCGTTGCCGTCGAGATCGCCGACCAGGTTGGCTGGATCGATCGGGAAGGTCTTGCGGTTGCCGTTGACCTTTTCCTGCATCAGGATTACGTCCGCCTGAGTGACGCGGCCATCGCCGTCGAGATCCGCTGCTTTGTTATACCGGCGGAACCAATTGTAGGGCCATCTGACATATCTCTGAATTGCTGCGAGATCAGTGGCATCCACTTTGCCGTCACCATTCAAGTCGCCGTATACTACATTCATCTGCTTGAGGAAGGCGTCGATCTTTACATTCGTCGCGGAAATGGCTGTCTGAGCATCTTTGATAACCTTGAAGATATCAAGATATTTGCGCTGTGCATCGGGACTGAGCTTGTTGAATGTCTTTGCATCCATGAAGGAATTTTCGATGTCGCCGATGAGTTTGTCGTGATCGGCCATGATTCCGTTCAGCTTTTCCTTCAGAGCATTGAGCTGCGCTTTGTCAGCATCCGAAAGCGGATTCTTTGCCATGATGGCAAGCATCTGCCCCTGAAGATCCATGATGTTTGTCTGCACGGCCTTCATCTGATTCAGCTTTTCCTCGAGGCCTGGCCATGAATACTGATATTTTTCGCTGACCTTGACGATACCTTCGCCAACATTTTTCTCAACGGTGTTGACCTGTTCCTGCAAACTGGCGGCCTGGCGAACTTTTTCGCTGATCTGAGCGTTTTGGTCGCTGTTAAGAATGATGGTGGGCTGAGGCAGAGCCGCGAACTGGGCGGTTAAACTGGCGACCTCAGCGGTCTTTGCCGTCATACTGGCATTGATTACCTGCAACTGAGCCTGCATACTTGCAATATCCGCCTGCGAAAGATCCTGTTTGTTCAGGTAACCATTCACGATGGTTTCCTTGGCGCGGGCCATGTCGAGCAGTGCAGTCTTTGCGGCGACGCATTGATTGTTGAAGTCAAGGGTCTTATTGAAATAATCGCGCTGATCCAGATCTTTTCTCTGGTAGTCCATGACCTTGAGAACGTTTGTGGGATTCGGTGCCCATGCATTCTTTTCGCGTATATTGTTGGCGGCAGCATTATACAGTCCGAGATGCTCATTGGCAGTCGCTTCGATATCGTAAGCGGCCAAAATCCGCTCATCCTTATTGTTACCAAATTGCCTGGCATAGTTGATAAAATAAGGGGCAAGCTGAGTAACCCGTGCGTTGTTGCCTGCCGCTTCGGCTGCTTTGAGCTGAGTCCAGATCATCTGAAGCTGCCAGTTCCAGATTGGCGCTGGAGCTGTTACCTGAGCCCACGCCGTCGAGCCCGCGAGCCCGACCAGAAATACCACCAACAAAGCCAGAACACCAAATTTCCGTAACATCAATGGTTCTCCTTTAGTAAAATTATGAGTTTTATACACTTATGTCACTTAGATATTATGTCTGATTTCCTCTTTCGGTTTCAATTATTTCTAAATAATTCGGGGAAAATTTCAAGGCCCCGGGTAATAGTAGTTCCACCAGTCGGTCGCTGATAACTGGCTTGTGATGAAAAACGACGACAGATGCACGGTTCCGCCAGGAAATCGTTTGTCGTTCGATTTTACGGCGATGCGTATCAGAAGCTGGCCCTGCCTGAACACCGGATCACCGGCAATGACCTGCTGATCCTTGAAAATCTGCACAGTTTCGAATTTTTCCATGCGCGGGACTGCAAACTGTCGGGACTCCTTCAGGACACCGGCTGCGTAAAATTGACGACTGATATAGCTGCGGCTATCCGGCAGGGTGACCATGGAATATGTAGTCGTTGCATTCCGCTGAGTAAACAATACCTTGTTCCCGAACGTTATTGGTGTGGAAATCGAGGTGTCATTGACTGAAAGTATTATCGGGGCAATATCTGTTGAGACGCTTTGACAAGCCATCAGGTCTTTGCGAAGCTGGTTGAACAACTGACTTGCCGCGCGGATCGATTCAAGCTGGTCCTGTCCCTTCATCGAACTGCGTACACCCTGTGAAAAAAAAGTTTGAAAAGTAATCAGAATAAGACTTCCGACTAATACAACCACCATTGTTTCCAGTAAAGTGAAGCCCTGATGCGATCTTCCATGGCGAAAAAAAATCGATTTCAGACTGGCATCGCCAATAAATTTTCCTTTTGCCGGAAAATGGAAATGCGGCGGCGGTGTGTTCATCAGTCCTCGCGCAAAATGACGGAGAAGGAGGCGGAATGCTCGACCTCGCCTTCAGCGAGATTCCAGGAAAGTGCGATCGTCGCGTTCCAGAAAGTTCCAAGCTTCAATATTTGTTGCGTGGTAGTGTTGAGCTTGGAAACAAGTATCGTTCGACAGGTGAATCTGGGATGCAGAGGCGAAAGAAAGAGTGTTATGCGTGTGCCGGGGATCTGGATCAGCTGAGGATCAAGAGAACCGTTGCCAAAAGAACCAAGTTCCGCGAGGAATGTCGGGTCTTCAAGAAGCTGTTTTACCGTTTTTCCGGTCCCGTTGCACATCGATTTTAACTGTGAAGACAGCCTTTGAAGCTGCTCAGCAAGTTCTGATGCATAATGGACCGCCATTACTTCGTAAATTGAAGCATTACTGACGCGGTTGGAACTCGAAAGCACGTTTATGAGCGGCCCGACCGCCAGTCCGATTACAACTGTTGCGACCAGGACTTCAAGCAGCGAAAACGCCCGTCCGCGACGATACATCATTCCGCTCCTGTAATCTCAATAGCGCTGGCAATGTCTTCCGGGATAAATTCCAGCGCATTCAGATACAAGGGAGATGACGGATTGAATCGTGGATTGTAGTGAATCTCACCGCCATTAGAAAACGTGCTCATAGTGGTAGGATCGGTGTTGGTCTCATACAAACCCATTTCCCAGGCGGCCACTCCGCCGAAGATGTTCATTTCTTTTGTCGCGTTTGCGCAAAGAAGACGCCCGCCCCCTGCAAGGGAGCCAGGGCCAGGATTCAACGCAACCAGATATGCATCAATTTCGGAATTGGTTCCTAAATATATATTGCCTTCCAGAGCTACAAGCGAAAATAATTTGCCCGGAGCGTTATTCAGCGAGTCTGCTTTTATTTTTTGGGGAATCAGGATGTCTCCCTTGTCGATTATGATAATAAAATTCTGATTGACATATATGCCGCTCCCCGCTGGCAACGTCAGCTTGTCTCCGCCGGGAATGACGCCGGATCTACGTTTCACGTAGAATATTCCCTTCTTCCTTGGTTTGAAATAACCGTTGTATGCAGGCTCAATCGCCGGATCCGCCGGCCGGAACAAGTGTGATGCGAAAGCGGCATCTTCGGATGCCTGATTTGCACAGCTGCTCAGATCAATGATATGCGTGACTCGCGCAAGCAGGTTGTTGTTGGCAATTCGAAATTTGGTCAGATCGCCTTTGAAATAAGTGTTGTCGACTGCCATAGCTGCCTTTTGAAATTGAATCATCACTCCGTCATATGGATGCAGCCCAAGAATCGTGCCGCTGACCGGGGGATTATTGATTGTGTCGTAGCACGGAACGTAAAAAGGATCTCCGGTATTTTGCATGACGGTGCTGCCGCCATTCACATTCGGATAAGGCGATGACCCGCCAGGATAAGCCATGAAATCGAACAGCACATTATATGAAATGCCGACTGACGGCGGATTGGAAAAAGTATTTGGGGTGAAATCCACGGGCATTATCTTTTTGTAACTGTCATAGCCGGCATCCGCCCCGCCGGTGGGTTGTTTGCACAATTGGCTGCAGATAGGGCTTTCCGCCGGAGTCACTCCGTTGGCATTTTCTACCTGAGCATTTGGACTGTAAGAGGCGACAGCAGCACTGGGCGCGCCCTTTCCTCTGATTGTAAGCTTCCAGGCGGCGGGGGTTGTGGTCATGTCTTTCAGAAAATAGAATTTGAGAAGGCCGGCAAGAACCGGCCCGATCATAAGAGTACGTGAAGGTCTGGTTCTGTCGCCGAACGGAAACAGCCATGATGCCGCACATTCATAACGTTTGCTTGCGTTTGGAGTAAGAGAAGGCCACAAACCCTGCCCTGCTGCTCCGAGGGGATTTATGCTGTTGCCGGCAGCATCAAGTTCGTCAGTAAAAAAGCCCTGATACATACCCCCGACCATGCATGCTGCAGTGGCATACGGACTCGGCAGATTAAAATTCGAAGCATCGTCAATGTTTTCCGGGGGGATGAGCTCTTTCCCGTTGCCTACGCCTGGTGGAAGGGCAACCTGGAAATGGCCTCCGGCATCTGGTTTGTATCCGGATGGAATCTTGAGAAGTACGGCATCTGTCGCGGCTGTGTTATGGCTTGGCCCAAGAAATATCCAGCCATGATTCTGGAGATCGTTTCTGGCATCAGGATTAGGCGTTAATACAACTGTTTCCGTGCCGTTAAAAACCTTGAGTGGGGCGCCATATGACAGAAGAGGGGTTGTGGGCGGGAACGGATGTTTGTAGCTGGGATCAATCGACCCACTATATCGGACACCCAGGCTGTTGTATGAGTTGTACCAGGGCGTAAATGGGACGAACAGTGAGAATCGCGAAAAAATGCCGGGTACCATGTTGACAACCCGAAACTGACGTCGTATGGATGCGCGTCGGAGAAGAGTCTGGAACTCTACGGTGCATGAGATAACCATTTCCCCCAGTTTCTCGACCGGGTCGCGTCCCGCCTGGAGCTGGACATCGTCTGCGCTTGGAGTGGTCTGTCGTATATCTTCGAAGGCCATTTCCATCTTTGTGCATCTGGGCCTTGGATTCAAATCGGATAACTGTTGGAGATATGCGTCGAAATCGTTTTTTATCGTTTCCATCACGCTTCCGGATATATCGGAAGAATCAATCGTAACACGTGGCGCAGGGGCGGGGGATGGCGGAGCGACCATCACTGTTTTCAGACAGGACGCAGCGTTATTTATAGTTGTGTCCAGACTGGAAGCCATCTGTTCGGCAAGCAGATTCGTGCCGGTAAGGGCCAGTCGCATTGCAACTTCTGCGATCCGCTCGTGATGGGCTCGAATGTTTTGCTGACGAACCGTGCGATTGTAGGCAAACAGGAAAATGCTGAGCACAACTGACGTCAGAATCACGACGCCGAGAACCATTCCTCGCCTGCTCAAACACATATGCCTCATTCTACCTGTACTATCTATATCGTGCAACACAGAATTACCAGATCATCCGGATATGGACGGGGCGCGATTTCGATTATCGCGCCCCGCATTAACTCATGTAAATTGAGTATCAGGGCCAGATTTTTTCCATCATTCGAGGGAATGGAATCGTTTCGCGTACATGATGTGCGCCGGTCACCCAGCCTACCATGCGTTCTATGCCCATACCGAAACCGGAGTGTGGAACACTCCCGTATCGGCGCAAATCGTTATACCATTTGAATGCATCGCCCGAAAGGCCATGTTGGGCAATCTTACCTTCAAGGACCGACAGGTCTTCTTCACGTTGACCGCCGCCAATTATCTCGCCGACGCCCTCGGGGGCTATGACATCAACGCAGAGGGCAAAGTTCGGGTCAGCAGGGTCATTTTTCATGTAGAAAGCTTTAACCGCTGCCGGATACCGGTGGACCATCACAGGGCGATCATGTGACATGCCGATTGCCGTTTCATCAGCAGCACCAAGATCATCGCCCGGTCCGTTTTTCAAAATATCCGCCGACAGTTTTCTAAGCTCTTCATCATCGGATTTGGCGAATTCCGCCTTTTTTTCGGCCAAAAAAGTCATCGCATCGCTATACCGAAGTCTCGGGAATGGCCGCTTTACGTTCGCCAGTTTTGTGACGTCGCGCTCGATCACCTTGAGCTCGGGAGCGCATCGGGACAACACGCGCTGAACGACGAATTCAATGAACGCTTCCGCGAGATCCATGTCTTCTTCAAGATCCATGAATGCAACCTCGGGTTCGACCATCCAGAACTCGGTCAGGTGACGGCGTGTTTTGCTTTTCTCAGCCCGGAAAGTCGGGCCGAAACAGTATACTTTTCCGAAAGCCATTGCCGCAGCCTCGTTGTAAAGCTGGCCACTTTGGCTCAGATACGCCTTTTCGCCGAAATACTCGGTTTCAAACAGCGTAGATGTACCTTCACACGCATTCGCGGTCAGAATCGGCGAATCGATAAGGGTGAAGCCCTGGTCATCGAAGAAATCACGCACAGCCCTGATTACCTGGTGGCGAATGCGCATGATGGCATGTTGACGACTCGAACGCAGCCACAGATGACGATTCTCCATGAGAAACGCTACTCCGTGCTCTTTTGGTGTGATCGGGTAATCCTTGCTTACACCTACGATTGCCAGGTTTTTGAGACCGAGTTCAAAGCCTCCCGGAGCTTTTTCAAAAGCTTTTACTACACCGGTTACTGTGATAGATGTTTCCTGGTCGAGGCTGTCGCAGAGATCGAAAATGGCCGGGTCGAGTTCGGGTTTGAAGGCTGTCGCCTGACAGATACCGGTTCCATCCCGAACGAGTACGAAACGGACTTTCCCCGAAGAACGCTTGTTATAGAGCCAGCCTGCGATAGTGACTTCTTGTCCGACGTGGTCTTTGAGATCGGCAATGTATGTACGTTTCATAAAATCATTTAATCCTTTATTCCGGCCATCCAGTCGTTGACGCGATGGATAGATTTGATAACGTGAGTCCTCTGCTCCATTTCCAGGGTCAGATATGGTCTGTTACCAGGTTTTGAGAACCAGTCCAGGAGTGGTCCGAATTTGATGATTCCGTCTCCGAGGGCAATGTGATCGTCATCATCGCCTGAATTGTCATGCAGGTGGACCTCGAAAATGCGCGGACCGAGGGTGTCCAGCCATGTTTTCATGGAAGTTTCCGAAAACAGATTGAAATGACCAATATCAAAGCACACACCGACGGTTTCTTTGGGGAATTGCTCAATGAGAGCGGCAAGATCTCTCGGATGAGTATCATAAATATTTTCAAACGCGATTCGAATGCCTAGTTCGCTTGCCTTTGCCACAATCTTGTTCAGGTTTTCTTTCGCACGTCCCAACCATATGTCGAAGCGCTTCGTGAGTATCCAGGGGCCATATCCGGGATGGATGACGATCTGGGCGGCTTTCAGTCGGGCCGCAGTATCAATTGCCCAGAGAAAACGTTCAAGCGTTATTGCCCGAATCCTTGGGTCCTGGGCGCCCGCATTCAGATCGTAAAAGGGCGCATGAATAGTCGGAGAAAACTTCGCCTCAGTCACGTCCTTTATCAGGTTGCCGAGCTTGTCTTTGCTAAGTTCGTCGATGACATCACCGGCAAAATACAGCTCAGGGTGTGATCCTTGGAGTGACAAAAATGACAGATCTTCGGGAAGAAGTGTTTTAACATTGATGTTGACGTGTATTACAGGTTTCACTGTTCTGGCAGGGCTATCAGCCCTCCTCCGCAACAGTCGCTTCTTCGACGAGCATTACAGGAATATCGTCTTTCACCGGATACCGGCGGCGGCATTTGACACAATTCAATGTGTTTTTGGCTTCATCATAATGAATATCACCGTGACAGGCAGGGCAGACGAGAATATCGAGAAGCTCTTTTTTTATCGGCATCTATTTTTGGTCCTCCTCGTTTTTGTTCAGGAAGGAATCAGTAAGAAACAGCGACCCCTCGCGTATTGAATCTTCGTTTCGGTGCAATTCTCTCCACAGACCCGAAAAAGTGGCGATAGTATAGTCTCGTTTCCTTTAAAATGCAAGACTGACAAGGTCACAGACCGTCTTGTATGTGAGCCGTGTATCTGATACAATCACACTCTTATTGCATACATAATCGAATATTATTTAGGGGAATGTTTCAAAAATATGGGCGTATCCACCCATCCATGGGAATGTTTCAAAGAGCTGCACGAACAGGTGAAATACCTGGTTCGTCGCCAGGAATTGGCAGAAGACATTGATGCCATTCTCGAAACTTGCACTTGTGAGCATCGATCTCTTGGATCAAGCATGGATATAGTTTTTCAATGCCTGCAAAATGCGATCGAGGCAAGGGTAATGTTTCTCCGGACCTTCGATGAAGAACTGAAAATGCGGGTTTTTTCGAATGGTGTTACTGCGGAAATGCTTCAGTTCCAAATGCCGCAGCTGCTGTCAGTCCCACGGCCGACACATCTTAAAACGGTTGCATTCGACTGGTATGTCATTCCGCTCGACATGTCGGGCGAGAATATCGGGTCGTTCGGCTTGGGTTTTCAGACTGACACCGCACCAGATGAAGTTATTGTTTTTGATCTGATGAAAGTGGCATCCGAAGAACTCGATAACTTCTTCTATTCCATTCAGGAAAATCGCCGCAAACATGAAGTTATTGTCGAAGTGCAGCGGGGGCTTTCCGACAAGATACTCAGAAAGGCTATCGATAGGGCTGTTAAGGCACTCGGCAGATCCGTTCCCATTCAGGATCTTTGTCTCATCTATCTCGAAGAAGAGTTCGAAAATCAGCCATTGATGCGGTATCACATCTACCGGGATTTTGAAAAAATATACGATTCGCAGGACCGGCCAATGCCGCAACTTGACGCGTTGCTGCATGAAATTGGCAAGGATATTTTACTTCCTGAAAACCGTGACATCGAGCGCATCATTCCCATTGATGTAACTGCGGACTCGATACGACTTGCTGACAAAACGACCGGTCGGACCGTCGGAAAGCTCGTTATTCGCCCCCCGGAAGACGTCGGTTTTTCCATTTTCAGTCGCGAGATTTTATCTGTTTTTGTCGAGTCTCTGCTGGCAAGACTCGTCGATTTCAGCCGCGAACGAAACTGGCTCAGACAAAGCTTTGCACCAGACATAACCGAAGAATTGCTCTCAGACGGCGATTATATGGAAAATAGTCTTCGTCCGCGCAGAAAAGATATTGCGGTTTTGTTCGCTGACATCGGTGGTTTTACTAAATTGTGCGAGCAGGTATTGAAAGATCCGGAGCGAATAGTAAAATTCATCGATCATTGGGCGAACGAAGCTGTTGAAGCTGTTTTCGATGAAAAAGGCGTACTGGACAAGATTATTGGTGACTGCATTATGGCCCTTTTCGGGCCGCCGTTTTATCGTAATTCTCCGCGTGAGATTGTCGAGCACGCCCTTACGGCTGCGATCAGGTTGCGAGCTTTTACACGTGATTACGTAAATCGCCCGGAAAATGCCGACGTTTGTGAATCTCCACTGGGGCAAGACTTCGGCGTCAGCATCGGCATTAATTTTTGTTCCGCTGGCATTGGTTTGGTAGGACCTAATCACTCTTTCACGGCTTTCGGCAGCGGCGTGAACAATGCGGCACGTCTTCAGGGCGTGGCAATGTCGAACCAGATCTTTATATGTGAGTCAGCATATAAAGCATTAGGCGATTATACCTCGGGCGGATGGAAGTTTGATGGCCCATTTTCGGTGCAGGTCAAAAATGTCCACGATCCATTGATTTACTACCGCCTCGGAATGTAGATTCAACAGCCGATGGCTGGAATTCTGACAATGCGACTGAAAGGGATGGGCGATATCGTCCACCTGTTGCCGGCACTCGAAGCGCTACGCACTCGATTTCCCGACGACCCGATCGGCTTGATCTGTCAGAAACCTTTCGGTGAAATTATTCCGGAGCGTCTTTGCATTGAGCCATTCGAAATTGCTCCTCGCGCGGGTTTTATTGAAACACTCCGCTTAATCAGGCGTATCAGACATATAAGGTTCGACCGACTTCTCGATTTTTATGGCAACCCTCGAACAGCACTAATCACTCTGCTTTCAGGCATTCCATTCCGCGCGGGTTTTGATTACCGGGTTCGTCGTCATGCTTATAATCATACGTTTGCTCCCCCAGACGCAAATATCCATCTGATGCGGCTTTTCGGTGATTTTATCGAGGCTTTCGGCATGGGCGGGGAACTCCATCCGCCACGTCTTGAATACGGGAAAACCGAGCATGGACGTGCATCGGCGATACTTGATGCTGTCGGCGCCCCTTTTCGCCCGTTGCTTGGCATGAATCCGCATTCGACATATCCGGCGAAAGCATGGCCGACAGAATACTTTATTGAGGTCGCACAACACTGGAACCGAGCTACGGGGGGCCGCTCAGTAATTTTTCACGGGCCTGGCGAAGTGGCGGCAGCTTCTCGAATAATAGATGAACTTGGTCCGGCAGCCGCTTTCGGGCACCCTCCTCTCTCTCTGCTTGAATGCATAGCCCTCATCGATCGCGTTGATCTCTTTATTACGGCTGATACAGGCCCGATGAATCTTGCGTGGGCTTTGGGAAAACCTGTCGTTGCGCTGTTTGGACCGACTACGCGGCGTGCTGTCGCTCCGACTGGCGAAGGTCACCTCATACTGTATCATTCGACGCTTGAGTGTTTGCAATGCCATCGCGAAGTCTGCCCTGATGGCAGATGTATGCGCGATATGACGCCTGAATGGGTATTCTCCGGAATGCGTCAGGCTTATCCGGCGTTCTTTGAAGGGCGCCCGTGACCACTCGACCGCGCGCCATATTCCTGGATCGCGACGGAACTCTCAATCCTGATCCGGGGTATATCAGTCGCCCAGAGGATTTCTGCCTTTTTCCGGGGGTCGGAGAAAACTTATTGAGGCTCAGGAATGCCGGATATCTTCTTATTCTTGTCACCAACCAGTCGGGGATTGCCCGTGGATTAATCTTGCCTCAAAGCCTTTGCGAGATTCATTCCAAGCTCCAGACTGAACTTGGTACAGTTGGAGCCGGATTTGATCGAATCTATGTTTGTCCTCATCATCCTGATTTTCCTAGATGGGGGAAATCAGAATGCGATTGTCGGAAGCCTGCCTCAGGACTTGTGTTGCGTGCAATCGCAGATCTTGATATTGATCCCGCACGATCTTTTGTGATCGGAGATCGGAAGAGTGACGTTCGAATGGGACTCGCTGCCGGAGTTTTTCCGATACTTATCGGGCGAAAACCTGAGGAAGAAATTGAACCCGGGAGATATCATCTGGCTTCAACGCTGGAAAGCGCTGTAGACTGGATTCTCTCGCGAAACTGATTCATTGTCATAGCGATTTTGGGAGAAATTACCCGGGTTTTAAGAAAAGTTAAAATAAATATGAAAAAACTCACCAGACCCCCCCTTTGTACGGTATAATTTTTTCATCGTCGATTTGAATGAATCAAACATATGAATCAGGAGGATATTATGATACGCACTGTCAGCAAAATAGCTCTTGGTGTTATGATCGCCGCCGGACTGCTTATGCCTGCCGTTGTAACCAAGGCTGAAGCCAAGGGAAAAAAGAAGGTCGGCGTCTTCACCCGGATTCAGAGACATGTAAAACGTGACTGCAAGCGCGTGGTCAAGAAAACACGCCGGGCAGTCGTTAATGCCGGATGCTCCGTTGAAAATGGAGTAATGGATTCCGCCATGAAAGCAAAATCCACAATCACCGGTAAAAAGAATAAGTCCACCTGGGTAAAAGGTCACTATGCTACCGGCAACAAGAAACACACCGAAGGCCATTTCCGCCGCGTTAAGCATCACAAGGCAGGTGGCGCCGCTCCGGCTCCAGCCCCAACCGCTGCTCCAGCCGGTGATCCGACTGCCGCTCCAGCCCCGATTGCTCCTCCAGCCGGCGTTGATCAGCCAGCCCCCGGATTGGGCCAGTTGTAAAAAAAGTTAGTCTAAATATAGAACCCCGCCTGATCGGCGGGGTTTTTTATTGTGTGCGCCCGGCAGGATGCACTTCCTTTCTGTCTTCTAAAAATAAAAATAAAAAAAGTTCATTGTACGGTTCCGGGTTCGTTTTTTTTTTTGTATACTTCTTAACATAAGGTCACTCAATCTTAAAAAAACGATGGGAGAAAAAAATATGTTTAAAGTGAATCTTAAGAATGTTGCAGTTGCCGTTCTGGCCATGGGCGTCTTCTTCGGCGGAGAAGTCCAGAAAGCCGAAGCAAAGGGAACGCATCACAAGAAAGTCGGTTTTTTCACACGTGTTGATCGTAAGATCAAGCGCAAGGTTAAGAGAGTGTGCAAGAAGGTTCGGCGTGGTGTAGTAAATGCCGGCTGTGCCGTTACCAACAAGGTCATGGATTCAGGCGTGAAGGTCGGGTCGGCAGTTTCCGGCAAGAAGCCAAAGTATGTGTGGGTGAAGGGTCACTACAGTAAGGGCAACAAGCACCACACCGAAGGTCACTGGATGAGAGTTCATCGCAATCATAAACCCAGCGGTGGTGGCGCCCCAGCTCCGGCTCCAGCACCAGCACCAGCACCGGCACCGGCTCCCAGTCATGGTGGCGCCCCATCCGTTTCTCCAGATCCAGCTCCGGCCCCTGGCCAGGCAATGGATCCTCTTCCCCCGTTAGATCCTGCTATGCCAAAGTAGTTCAATCGGAATAGATCTCTGTGCGCGGCTCCCGGCTATCCGGGGGCCGCGTTTTTCTTTGTGCGCGCCCTCTGATTATACTAATCCCTCAATATTCGCGCACTCCCTGGGCGATTCACCGGATCACCCCTATACATCGATTATGCACCTGCTTTTTGTGAGTGGTATTACTCCGTAATGTTTCTGGTATGATCCAAACACAGGTAATTGAGTGCGAAATGATTGGAACTGTAAAATCTCAGCTCAATTGAGCTGAGGCTGCGGCAGGGCAAACGCATTAAAAGTTCTGTGGTAGGGCGCGACCGCTGGGCGCGCCGCTTCGCGCTTCGGCGTGCCCGGCGGTCACGCCCTACCTTACTCATAGTTCCCTCATTATGAGCTGCGCTATAGGCCAATTCCTTATTTTTAGTGCGTTTGCCCTGGAGGCTGCGGAATTTTCTTGCGTTTTGTCGCCCGATATGATGAGATGCCCCCTCCTGAGGGATAATGGTGGACGTAAAATGCAAGCAAAAACCGTATATGCGAAGTGATTCAGACGGTGTGGCCGGCACAAATAACGCTGTAACGGCGTTCTCCAAGGATAACCAGCAACCATCAGCCAATGAGGCTAGAATGGCGTTTCTGGCTGCCGTCGGTTTTTTCTTCATTATCATGGCCTACTACGTACTTAAACCGATCCGTGAAAGCCTTGCTATCGAGCTGGGTGCGCACAAGGTGCCGGCACTGAATGTACTGTCGATGTTTTCTCTGATCATTGCTAACGGTTTCTATAGTTGGTTTGTCGGTCGTTATCGCCGTGATGTTTTCATCCCCTGGTTAATTCGCGGAAGTATTGTCTGTCTCGTGTTTTTTTGGCTGGTATTTCGCGACCTCGCCGGGCCCGCTATCAATGGCGGTCCGCTGGCCTTCAGTCGAATCGCTGCTATCACAGGGTATTTCGTTTGGGTAAATATCTTTGGTCTTTTTTTACCAAGCATGTTTTGGTCCTTCATGAACGATGTTTTCTCCACCGAGCAGGGTTCACGATTTTATAGCCGTATCGGGTATGGCGGGCTTATCGGGGGGCTCGCCGGAGGCGGTATTACAGCGATCCTGGTAAAAACTCTCGGAACCGCTCAGATGTTTATTGTTACCGTCTTTCTACTGGAACCGGTACTGTGGTGTATGAGAGAGATCGATCGACTAAGCATTTGCGGGAAAGAGATCACATCGACAGGTGCCGGGGCAGCCGACAAGGTTGTTTTCGAAGTATCCACGGGATGTTCACCGGAAGCAGCTAAATTCAGGGTGCAGAAAAACAATGCAAGGAAATCGCGATGGTATAAACTTCGCAGTTCATCAAAAGTCAGGGCAGCGACTGCCAGAACAGGTCTTCGGGAAAATAAATTATTGAAGGATAAACAATCTCGGGACGGTTCTGTCGCACAAAACAATGCGTTAACTCCGGTGCGTAAAGGTGTGCTCGAAGGTGTGTGGCGGACCATAGCGTCACCATATCTGGGACTGATGGCCTTGGAAACATTTCTTTATACTTTCGGTAGTTCACTTTTTTCATATCAGGTCAATGTGCTCATGGAACACGAAATCACTTCCCGCGAGCAGAGAACCATTTATTGGGCGCACTTATATAACGGCATCAACGGACTCTCGTTATTTATGCAATTCTTTGTCACGTCCTATGTCATGAGAACCGGTTCTCCATGGGTTGGACTGGCTCTGATGCCGGGAACGCAAATCATCGCTTCGCTCATTTTATTGGGCTCGCCAAGCCTCAATCTTGCTGCGATATTCAGTATCATTAGGTATGCATTGAACTATTCGACCGGACGCGCAGTTCGCGAGCTTTTTTTTACACCGCTTGCCCGGGAAGAAAAATATCAGGGGAAGGGCTTCATCGATACCTTCATATTTCGCGCCGGCGACGGTATGGCTTCGTCGCTCCTGCTTGCAGGCATTGCGCTTATGGGCTCCGGTTATTGGATAGACTTCTCGGTTATTGGTGTAAATGCGATCGGAGTAGTGACGATCTTTCTGATCGGCCTGAATTTTGCCCGAATAACACGTGAACGCGGACAGCTTCACTAGTGCCTTCCGCGAAATCAGGCTATTTGCAGAAGGCGGCGGCGAAGCTCTTCCGGGGAGTTGGGCAAATCTTCGGAAAGCAATGGGCGGGAGGCCGCTGCTGAAAGCGCAGGTGGCAGGTCAATCCTTACTTCCAGTATCTCCTCGACAGTTTCGCGAAACTTTGCCGGGTGCGCGGTTGCCAGGAACAATCCGATTTCATCGGGTTCGCGAGATCGCTTAAGAATTGACCATGCTATGGCTGTGTGTGGCTCAGCCATAAATCCGTGTTTCCAGAGTTTGCGCAAAGCCTGACGAATACCGTCATCGTCAAGGCTGCCGCAGGTAAGATCACCTCGGATGTGTTTTTCATCACCATCGTAAAGGGCAACTATGCGCGACCAGTTGTTCGGCGCTCCGACGTCCATGGCGTTGGCCAATGTGGCCATGGAAGCACGAGGCTGGTATGGTTCACCGGCGAGAAACCGAGGGATGGTATCGTTTGCATTGGTTGCCACGACAAATCGCTTTACAGGAAGACCAAGACGTCTGGCCATCAAACCTGCTGTAAGATTTCCGAAATTTCCGCACGGGACCGAAATCACAGGAATAGCTGTACGGAGCCCCGGGAGTGCGCGTATGAGCGCGACGCCCTCGAAATAATAACATATCTGTGCTAACAGACGGCTGATATTTATGCTGTTGGCAGACGTGAGCCCGAGGTTTTTTACCAGTTGTTCGTCTTTGAATGAGCCTTTCACCAATGATTGGCAGGCATCGAAGTCGCCGTCGACACGAAACGTTCGGATATTGCGACCGAGAGTACAGAATAGCTTTTCCTGGAGAGGCGAGATTCGCCCTGCCGGATACAACACTATTGCTTCGACCCCGGGAACATCGAGAAAAGCATGGGCGACGGCAGCACCCGTGTCGCCTGACGTCGCCGTCAGGATCGTGATGCGCTTCGGTTCCCCCGGGCGGCGGTCACCTGTGATGTGTCCGAGTATTTGCGCCATGAAGCGGGCTCCGAAGTCTTTGAACGCAAGCGTTGGACCGTGAAAGAGTTCCAGCGAGAATGTTCCATTCGTGGCGGCCTTTACTGACACGGGAAAATCAAATGCTTTTCGCACCATGGTAAGGATGTCATCGGAGGCGAATTCATCCCCGATGATCGAGGATATGAGTCGCGCTGAGCGTTCAACGAAAGGCATTCTGAGCAACTCTTCGACATCATCGATTGCTGCCAGTTGTGTCGGTTGATATAAACCGCCACCGCTTGCGCTTCCCCGTAGAACGGCTTCTCGAAAGGTTGCTGTTTCGGAAGGATTGGCAATATTATAGAGCTTCACGAAAACCTCTTTTGTTGATTTCTGTTAGTATGTAATTTCCGTTCTTTACCTTCTCATTATTTAGGTGTTTTGAAAAGGGGATATCTTCATCTTTTGGAGAGTTACCTTGAAGATCAAACCATTCGCGCTGGAACGATTCTTT
The DNA here is from genome assembly GCA_015233155.1 of Candidatus Rifleibacteriota bacterium. GTDB lineage: Bacteria > Muiribacteriota > Ozemobacteria > Ozemobacterales > Ozemobacteraceae > JADFYG01. The sequence goes on along the minus strand of JADFYG010000029.1, from coordinate 7,290 downwards.
GCCAGGTATGAGTTTTCGGTTCGATACCTTCTCTCCAGTTCCGACTGCGACGGATTGCTTCAATCGGAGTTGTTGTCATGGGCCGATTCTGAAACCAGAAATCTATGGGATTCCCTGAAGCTTGGTTACACTGAGTCATTGGGGCTTCCGCTTCTAAGGGCCGAAATAGCTAAGTTGTACAATGGAATTTCCCCGGAAGAAGTCCTGGTGGTAGCTCCAGAAGAAGGGATTTTTCTCGCCCTTCATTCGTTTCTGGACGAAGATGATCACGTCATCTGCACCTGGCCGGGTTATCAGTCGCTTTATGAAATCGCCTGTTCAATCGGTTGCGATCTCGATCGGTGGGAGCCTGATGAAGAATCCGGGTGGAAATTCGATGTTCATACCTTGGAAAAAAAGATCAAACCGACAACTAAAGCGATTATCCTGAACTTTCCCCATAATCCGACCGGATATTTGCCGTCCAGGACGGATTTTGAAAAAATCCTGAGTCTTGCAAAAAAACATGGTCTCTACGTTTTCTCAGACGAGATGTATCGTTTTCTTGAAATCGAATCCAATGATCGTTTGCCATCCGCCTGCGAATTATACGAGAACGCAATTTCACTCTTCGGCATGTCCAAGACCTTTGGTCTGGCTGGGACACGCATCGGATGGGTCATCACCAGGAACAAGGAATTGTATCAGAAAATGGCGGCTTTCAAGGATTACACCACCATTTGTAGTAGTGCGCCCGGAGAGGTTCTTGCTCTAATAGCTTTGCGAGCCCAGGCCAGAATCATTGAAAGGCATGTGACCAGGATAAAAAAGAATCTTTCTCTGCTTGACGATTTTTTCGAGAGACAGAAGCTGCTATTTCGCTGGGTTCGTCCAAAAGCAGGCACTATTGGCTTTCCCCAAATCCTGTTTAAGGAGGAGGCCCTGCCGTTTTGCCAACGAGTAATCAATGAAACCGGAGTAATGCTTCTTCCTTCAACCGTTTACGGGTATGGAACAAAACATTTTCGTCTGGGTTTTGGTCGTGAAAACATGCCTGAGGTGCTTGCCGTATTTGAAAAATATCTGACCGGCATTGGAAAACCAGTCTGATTCAAATTTCCCTCTAATGATGAGTCTTTTCGCGAATTACCAAAATGTCTTTTGAGTATGTATGATATGGTAGGGCGTGACCGCCGGGCACGCCGAAGCGCAAAGCGGCGCGCCCGGCGGTCGCGCCCTACCACAGAACTTTTTAATGCGCTTGCCCGACTGTTACGGATACAACAATATTTTTAGCGCACCGGGACGGGTGGCGTGTTCGAAGGCGGCGACGGCATCACTCAATGGGTAGCGTGCTTCGATCAGGCGTTCAACTGGAAACTGGAAGGCTCGCAGTGATTTTAGGGCCCGGCCGAACGGACCACAGCGTGAGCCAATCAGCGTAATTTCTTTGACTACGGCTTGGGAAAGCGCCTGTGCATTGCTGAAGCCACGCTGGCCTCTATTGGTGTCAGCGGACGATGAATCTAACGTTGCGTCCGGGGCAATCGTCGATTTTATAATGATCGTTCCCCGAGGGCGGGCCAGCTCGACTGCCTGGGCGAGACCGTTGGGACGGCCGGTTGCTTCCACGACCAGATCAGGGGCGAAAGAAATATCTTCAAGGCGTTCGGCAGTTTTTATGCCACCAAAGCGTGCCAGGGAAAGTTTGTTAGAATGACGCCCGACCAGCGTAATGTCGGATGCAACCGTTGCCAGGGTCCAGGCGCACAGAATGCCGAGCTTGCCGTCACCCAGTACGACGCATCGATCCTTTTCGGTAATAATCAATTGTTCCAGAATTTCAAAAGCCGCGGCAAGCGGTTCAACAAATACTGCCCGATCGTTGGGAACGTCCTCCGGCACCAGATGTAAATTAGTGACCGGCAGGGAAAAACGTTCCGCCATACAGCCGGCGAGCCTGTGAATGCCCAGCACGCGTCGATTCGGACAGTGCCGGCCAAGCCCGCGCAGACATGCTTCGCATTGCCCGCACGCATCGTTGATCTCTCCGACCACGCGCTGTCCGATGAGCGATATATCTTCGCAGGCAACGACCTTGCCGACGAACTCGTGGCCGGGAATACCCGCGAATTGCTGATATCCACGTGTTAACTCGATATCGGTGCGACAGATGCCGATGAGAGTCGGAGCAATCACGGCACGGCCATGTACCAGGCGCGGTTCAGGGGGTCCGGATTTATTGTCCGAATAGATGGCTGTATCCGAAGGCGGAGCTTCAGTCTGCAAATTTTCGGTCTGAGTCGAGTCATCGCAATCTTCAACAAATGAAAGTTTTCTGCCGTCAAAAACAACTGCTTTCATGCGTGACCTCCCGTGATGTCTGGTAATCGCTTTTCCTAAGCTGGCTACTTGCCGTGCTTGAAGAAGAAGTAACTCCTGTACCATGCGGATGTTTTCTTGATCATCTGAAATACGCCGTCCTTGGGGAACACATGAGTCCGGAAAATGCGAAACGGATCGTCAAAAAAATCAGCCGCACCCGTCGAAGTAGCGAAGGCTGAATAAAACCCGGCCTCGCGCACGAGTTCAACTGTTCGGTCGTCATATTCCCCATACGGGTAGGCGAATGACAGAATGGATGTTCCAAGAACCTCTTCGAGTTTAAGTCGCGATTCTGCAATCTCACGTCGGGCTGATTCAGCGCCTATTTCAGTAAGGTGAGGATGAGAGAGCGTGTGAGCGCCGATCTCGAAGCCCGCGTCGCACATTTCCCGTATCTGGGGAATGGTCATCAGGGGCGCCGAAGCCTCGGTGGGTGAGTGATCCCAGGCGTTATCGCGCAAAAGGGTGTCTCCCATGCAGAAGATCAGCCCGGTGAAGCCGTATCGACGCATCAAGGGAAACGCATTTTCGTAATTGTCCATGTAACCGTCATCGAAGGTGATCATTACAGGTTTTGCGGGGAAGTCGGAAAGCGGGCGCGTGCCATCGATAAAGGCCTTCACGTCACGCATCGTTATGCTTTGATATCCGTGACGTCGCAAAAAACGCAGGTGTCGCTCGAACATATCAGCACTGACCCATGTTCGATGACGTGATTGGGGAGGAGCCTTGGGAATTTTATGATACATCAACACTGGGACTTGTCTCGAATAACGACACTGTAGAAGCATACGCCGGTAAAGTTCGAGGATGCGTCGAGTCACGTCACGCACTCCGAATCTGGTTGCAACGAGCGATGGAAGGCGCGGATCCGATGGTGTCGGCGTAGAAATGAAAGACTCCAGTTCGCTTCGAAAGGCCGCGTAATCGATGGGAGGCATCTCACGTAGCGGCAAAATATCCCCGAAGTTCGTCTTCAAGGCTTCTGACATATTTTCCGGGGTCAATCTTGGATGACGACACGATTCGCCGAATGGAAACACGGGAACTTCAGCGTGTGCGGCCTCAACAGCGACACGACCACCGCCGATCACCAACCCGGCTTCGGCCAGCTCTTCGCTCAGATCGGGGCGATGGCCGGTAAATATTATACGATCGGCGTAGCGTTCTCGAAATTTGTCCCAGAGCGGTCGAAATTCGGCACTGAAATGTTCCGGAGAGCCGCCCACCTGCTTGATAATAAGTTTCGGGTGCGCGTCGAGGAGTGCTGGAAAAACCTGATCGAAAAGGCGGCACAGCTTGTTGCCCTTTTCACCGGTTGTACGTCCGATTATGGTGATGACGAACTTCCCGTCCGGGGATGGTTTCCAGGCGGGGCGAGCGGGAAATCGTGCAAAGTTAATGGCGTTCGGTATAGTTTCCGCGCGACGACAGTCGATTCCCAGTTCCTTTGACAAATGCTCGCGCAGATTGTCGCAAACTGTAATGATATGGTTCCCATAAACGTCGAAAATACGCGTTGATAAGTGAAGTTTCTGACGGCCATGGATCGTTGAAATAAACGGAATTCTGGTTCCGCGGACGGCTTGTCGTGCAATCCAGCTTGCCGCGCGCGAATGCGCATGTACCAATTCAATGCCGCGTCGCAGAATAAGTTTTCGCACCAACAATACATTCATGAGTCTCTGATGAGGCCTTCGTCGGCCTATCGGAATGCGAACAAATCGTGCATTCGTTGGTCCCGCCTGAAAATCACCGGCTATGAATACCTCATGACCTTCCGCCGACTGAGCATCACTCAGCGTAAGCACATAAACATCGGAACCCGTCACTTCCATCTTTCCGCGCATGATCGAATGAGAGACAAGATGTAAAATCTTCATATGGCCATTCTTTTTCGGATTTCTATTTTTGAGGAAACCTCAATAAAAGGTGCATTAACGTCATATTTGTGAGTAATAGCTGAGCTTGTCGTTTTAGCCCGGGCGTGCATCATGTTTGCCTGCTTCATTTCAAAACGTTTATGAACTCTCGATTTTTGCGTTATTTCATTATTGCACCATTCCTGTAGTATATAAACTGTGATTTATTTTTTTTTGATGCATGATTTTGCATTTCCATCATGCGAGGTATTATACTCGCATCTGCTTTGCATACCAAACCTTTCAGGTACACGGAGGAATCAATGAACAATGACCTTCCCCGCGCTGACATCGGCATTTTCGGTGGCAGCGGGTTTTATTCGTTTGTTACACAGACCCGGGAGGTGAAGATTAACACGCCATATGGACTGCCTTCCGAAATGATTTCGATCGGGGAAGTCGGTGGGATGAAGGTGGCTTTTTTGCCTCGTCACGGGCGCAATCACTCGATTCCGCCGCATGCCATCAATTACAGGGCAAACCTGTGGGCAATGAAGGAGCTCGGCGTGACGCGTCTCATCGCGCCATGCGCCTGTGGTTCCCTTCAGTCTCACATCAAGCCCGGTGACTTTGTCGTAACCGATCAGTTCGTCGATCGCACAAAAAATCGCGCTGATACCTTCTTTGACGGACCGAAGGTCATACATGTTTCTTCAGCCGATCCTTATTGTTCAGAGATGCGTAAGATTGCTGTCCGGGTTATCAAGGATAATGGAATAACCGTGCATGACGGTGGCACGATGGTGGTCATCGAGGGGCCGCGATTCTCGACCCGGTCTGAAAGTCGCTGGTTTACGCAAATGGGTTGGGAGACGATCAATATGACCCAGTATCCGGAGGTCGTGCTTGCTCAGGAGCTCGGCATCTGCATCGTCAACATTGCTCTCGTCACGGATTATGATTCCGGACTCGTCGGCAATGTTCCCGAGGTTACTGGCGCTGAAGTGATTGCCGTCTTCAATCGCAATGCGGAAAACGTCAAGAAGATCATGGAGCCGCTTATCAGGCAGATGCCGGCAGCGCGCACTCAGTGTCGTTGTGCCGAAAAAGTCAAGGAAGGCGCTATAAGCTGACGGGCAACTGTTTTACGCAAATCATAATGTATAAGGATAGATCTAGCGCTTCTACGATCTGATCCGGCGGTTAAATTTCGAGTTTTAGGGTCACGCTCGCGGATAGGTGAACGACCATCGACTTCAGTCGATGGTCGTTCATGCGTCAACGGAAGGAGCTCGGTCAGTTCTTGATATATTCTTTGTTGTTCTTGCTCCTTTGTTTGAAGCCTGAGAAATCAACGGGTATTTTCCAGGATTCTCCAAATTATCGATTTCCAAATCAATATCCAGGTCTGGCCAGTATAAATGGACATCATGTAGTAAGGTAATGTTTTTGACGGCCTTAATCGATTGTTCTCTGAAATAGGGAAATATATCAAAGTCCAAAAAATACTCTTTGCGCTTGATTAAAAGCCAAATTCCAAAGGGAGTAATATTCTCAACTCTGACCAAAGTGTTGTTTCCAGGCAACGATGATTTCATTTTTGTGTTTCTCCACCAATTTTTGAATCTCTTTCAATGCCTTTTCATTCAACCCTTTAAACATCGCCAAGGATATAAGAGGTTCAAGCCAAAATTTTGCTTCCCCTTTTTCACAGGTAACGTGAACGTGTATTCGCGGCTCCTCATTGGAGAGGAAGAAAAAGCGATACCCTTTTTCACGAAAAATGGTCGGACTCATTTATATTTTATTCAACCTTTTCTTTATCACTTTATTCCAGAAACGATTTTTTCCAATTCATCGGTTCCCAAGTAAGGGACCTGAGAAAAAATAATATCGTTTTCGCCTTCGATTTTTGCAGCCATGTGGCCTTTTCCTAATAGCCGTTCCGCCCCTTTTTCGCCCAAGGCAATTTCAGAGGTGCCTTCGCTGGCAACCCGCAACACCAAACGATTTCCAAGATTGTCGCGCAATTGCATCGGCATAACATTTGCGTCAGGCCTTTGCGCCGCAAAAATCAGAAATATACCAGCAGCACGAGCTTGAACACCTAACCTTCCAACAATATTGGAGACCTCCGTTTTATACTCATCGATCATCATCCATGATGCAAACTCATCGTGAACAACCCATAAAACTGGTATTTGCTCCGCTGGAGCAACCTTTTTATTCAATTCAAAAAGGTTTGAAACGCGGTTCTGCCGCAACATGGCATAGCGATTATTCATGATTTCAATTAACTGAGACAAAGAAGAAATGGATTCTTCAGAACTCGTGATCATTCTTCCGCCTTGCAGGTGAGGAAGATTTTCAAAGGCGGCATAATCGACACCTTGCTTAGGATCAATCAGAATAATTTGAGCTTGCTTTGGTGTGTTTGTACAAACGATAGATAAGAGAATATTTTGCATTAAAACGGATTTACCGCTTCCCGTCGCCCCTGCAATGAGAGTGTGTGGTGAGTGTCTGGAAGGAGAAAGGAAAAGAGGTAAGCCATCTTCTTCTTTCACTCCGATGAGCAGTTCATGATTCCCTTGCACACAATTCGGTTTCCAGGTTTTCCAAACATCCAGAAGATTGAGAATTCTCCTATTGGGTCGGGCGATAGTCAATGAAATAGCTCCGGGTTCTGCTCTTGTACTAATGATACTCACCATATGAGTGGACAAAAATTCTGACTGTCGCCTTCTTACCTGCTCTACCGTGAGGGTTTCATCTCCTTGGAACTTTAAAATAGCGGCATTTGGCGTGAGAATGCTCCCAATGATTTTAGATCGCATGTGAAAATGCTGTAAAGCTGATCGGCAAGCATTTTCAACACTTGTTAGCCAGAGTTGCTCTTCCTCTGTTTCTGCTTTTCCTCCCTGAAAAGAATCAATCATTTCCTGGAACCCGGGGATATTCCATACGATTGCTAACAAGGGAGAAGGTCTGCCATTCGCAGGTTGTTGCGTTGGAGTTTCTTCAGAAAATGGCAATTGTCCTTGAGCAAAAGATTGGGCTTGAA
>JADFYG010000028.1:31270-78585 GCA_015233155.1 Candidatus Rifleibacteriota bacterium | reverse complement strand
GGAATGACCCCTCATACTGTATTTTCTTACCTGATCGCGTGGAAACTCCCCGAACGTGTGAACCGAAGGAAACGTTAACCGACGAACAAGTAACGGCAGCTCTCCGATCTCTCAGAGGAAATGGAACACGCCCGGGATTCTTCAGTCATCCTGTTCGGTGTAAAGTTTGTGGCCCGGTTTGGGAACGTGACTGGACAGCCGATACTGTTGAGTCTTGCGCGTGGTGTTTCCGGACATTCAAGGGTGAGATACCCAGGCCAACGACGGCAGACTTTCGGGAGTGGGCAAAGAAGGCCAACCCGGTCGATCATTCCGAACTGGTCGCGGAGCGTGCCGCAATTCGTGAATACTCCGGGGGACAATTGCGAGACCTAGCAGAAAAGGAAGCCGTTCAAGAGATAGGCCCGTGTTTTGTCTGCCATGGCCGGAAATTCTGGGTATCGCAATCAACTATCGTTTGCCTTCGGTGCCATCCTCCCGGCGATCCGCGTAAGGTCGTTCGGTATATCGACCTGGACGAATCCGCGGTATCAAGCGAACAAGCAACACCTTTACGGAAGGATTAACAAATGAACCCTATGATTGCTGAATACCAGGAACTCCACTCAAATCAATCAGGAATAATCGACCTTCCGGAGACAATTAAAAAGTTTCGAGCTGAGCATGGGAGTGCCCCGGAACATGCAAAACTCTTGAGGGCGATTGAGAAGCTTGAATCTGGTGACATTGCCGCGATGAAGGATGTCATCATCCAAATTTACGAGGGGAAGATAGTTGATGCTGAGGAACAGATACGGCTTGCGATAGAAACGGTTGCTGATGTTGTATGCATTCCTCCATCGCCTGAACAGGAAAAGAACCTGATCTTTCTGAAGAACTATATTGAGTTTCAGCGATACCTGATTGTTGAAGCTACGTCCCTCATTGCCGAATGTGAGCGGCGTTTCGAAGGCATGACGAGGGAAGATGATGACAACGGGAATCGCGACGCTCTTTGCTGACACAGTGGCGGCCGCGTGATGTTTACTTATTATCAGAAAACTGATAGATTTGAATTATGAGAAACGAATTGAAGGGGAAACAGAAAGTCTTTGTTGCCGAATACCTCAAAGACCTGAACGCCACGCAAGCAGCAATACGAGCGGGATATTCAGCAAAAACCGCCATTCAGCAAGGCTCTGCCTTATTGACAAAACTTGACGTCAAGACGGCAATAGAGAAGGCTCAGGCGGAACGTGCGGAAGCCGCCAAGCTCAAAGCGGCAAACGTGATTGATGAGCTTGCCTGTATGGCCTTCTATGACCCCGCCGATATTGGGAGCTGTGAAATCAACTGCCCGGCGGATATAGCCAAGCTCCCAGAGAAGATCCGGCGCGCGATCATCGGCTGGAGCTGGGACCGCAACCAGAACTTCACCCTTAAACTTGCGCCCAAAACTCCTAATCTTGAACTGATAGGCCGGCATCTCGGCATGTTCGTCGACCGGGTCAAGCACGAGGGTGACCGGCTGGTATTGATAGTCGAAGGTGGACCACAGTCTAACGAGTCGGAGTCAGTTCAGAAAGTCTGACATAACCGACTGACCGGCTTCCTGCTGTTCTGGCAGTGGCGGAAAGGACGAAACCCCTGATGCATCCGGCGAGGTTTGTGCTCATCCGGAGCTACGCACACCGAACCTATGTTTAGTCGTTTCGGCGTGGGCGCAGGGGCTTCGTCTATAATATGCTTCCGTCAGGGAGGCGAGTCAAACAATCCGTCTCAAATTGAAAGGCTCCTCATTCAGAGCCGCTTCCCCGCAGCCAAGGCAGGAGCCTGCTCTAAATAAGCCGAACAAGCGACCCCGATGCATCTGGCAAGGTTTACGGCTCCCAGTGCTACGCTCGCTGAGACTATGCGTTTTCATCTCATTGAGGGAGCGGGTTTTTTTGAGAAACCACGACGAGCACTGCTCCAGATGGGGCCAGCTCTCACACGCCCGAAGCGCTTCGTGGTAAACCCGGCGGTAAAGTCCTCTCGTGCCGCATCTCCGAAGAAAAGTTGGACAGCGAGCCTACACCGGGCTCTGATTAAAGGGTAACCCGAAAGACGGTCCGACGCAAATGCGAAGAGAGTTTTGATAATCGTCGCATATACGCCGATTAAGAAAAGCCCGCATTTGAAATACTACCTTTTCAGATTTCAAATGCTATTACCAGGAGTAATGCGTTTTCAAAACACGAAAGTCTGGGGAAACTTCCGCTTTCAAATGCCGATCTTTGTGAACTCTCGTAGTTCAATTACGAGACTCAGAGTAAAAGGGTAGGATTTGATATCACCTTTACCCGTTCAGGTTCACACACAGATATATTCGATTAACTCTTATTCCTCCGAAATAGAATGATGTTATACGGCTTTCAGGGCAGACCTTGCCGCTTGAGACAGGAAAGACGATCTCGAAAGCCCTTTCTTATGAGCAAAGGAATCAATCTCTCTTAGAAGATTTTCGGGGATTGTGACGTTTATTCTTTTTGCCCTGCTTTCAAAGGCGGAGAGGTCGATGTCAACCATCACCCATATTCCCCCCTTATAGTCAGGATTGTTAGTGAGACTTTCAATGTCAGAGGCAGTCGGCACGATATCACCTTCATCAAGATGGCATTCAATCGCCTCTTGAACGTTTTTTATTGCATCGTCAAAAGTGTTTCCAGAGGTAAAACATCCGGGGAAGTCTGGGATTGTAACGCCGAAACAGCTTTTCTTATCCTTGTGGACTACGATAGGAAACAACATGACCTACCTCCATTGCCAATCTGCTTGCCGGTAAATGCTTCGAAGCGTGCCCGGCGGGAAATCTTTTGAAGGGTGTTTAACCGTAACTTTGCCCGCTTTGGTCGGATGTTTAAACTGATGATGACTGCCTTTAACGGCTACAAGATACCAACCATCGGCTTTAAGCTTCCTGATTATTTCTACACTATTCATGTGTGTAATTATACACACCTATTCTTGTAATGTCAAAGAATATTCAGAAGACCTGGTTAGAACAATCTTGAATTGATGCTGGTTTCGGGTGGGGCACCGGCTCTCTTCCGTGGTATACATCTTTTCGGTTTTGTGTATTTATTCCCTATGGTAAAGTTATAATCTCATAACTTACCGATAATTCCTAAGAGGCATTTTTAATTTTATGGTATACGGGATGGTATACGATGGTAAAAGTGAAAAGAAGTAATGTTGTGTCTATCAGGCTTTTCGGTCTATACTGGGTATAATACGACAATATGAAATCAGGAACACGCTTATTTATCGGTCTGACTTTTCTTGCACACGTGGCCATTGTTTCGTCGCCGGCCATCGCTCAGAAAATGCCTGGTTCAGAGATGCCCGCAGTGCCGACAACAGGGGCATCCTCGGGACGGGCTGCCGCAATAGCCGCGTTTAATCGAGTCGGACAGCTGTCGCCACGTGACTTATACAAAATTGCATACGAATCGTTTACCTCCGGTGATATTGAATCTGCGCGTCTTTATGCTCTTCGCATCTTTCTCGACGGACATCGCAGCTCCAATCAACTCGATCTTCTGGGATTGATTGAGTTGAAGGCGGGGCATCCGCTTATTGCGGGGGAATGGCTTCGCAAGGCTCTTGTTTTGAATCCGGAGGATACCAATGCCAGGAAGCTTTTGGCGCGGCTTCCGCCTTCGCCGCGTCCGGTCCCCATGGAATCAGGGCAGCTTTCAGAGCACTTTGCCGGCATCCTGCGGAAATTGCCGTTGCTCCTTGCCAGACTCAACACTCCGCGTCAGCATTTTGATGCAGTGCTCGATGAAATTGCACGCGGCCAGTTTTATAAAGCATTGGCACTTTCCGAGGAGTATGAAAAACGCTATCCCGGAGTAGACGGAACCAGTCTTACAGCAATGTGCGCATGGTACCTCGGACGGATGCGGGATGCCGGACAACTTGTCACGCAAGGTTTGCAGGTTGATGCGTATCATCCGGTGTTGCTTACTTTGCAGGGATTTATGGGCGATGCGAATCCGGAAACGATGGCGCCCAGCCGACCGCATGCATTATATTATCTTGATCGCGTCGAAGAAGCTTCGAAGGCCGCCACAATCTGGAACGCGACATTTCCCAAATCGTCTGAGGGCTTCCTTGTGCAGGCTCGCATTGCCATCGATGCGCTTAATGGGACGGCCGCAAAAAATGCTTTGGATCAGGCGGCGCAGCGTGACCCTGACCACCCGGAGCTTGATTTGCTGAGGGCTGAACTTTTTGGGGCGGCACGCCAAAATCAGCTGGCTGGTGAATCGCTGAAACGAGCCATGCGGCGTGGTTATCATCTGCCTTCGGTAAATCTTGCGATGGGATTGTTCGCCGCCGAAGCGAATCAGATCGAAGAAGCAAGGGCAGTGCTGGAGGAAAATGAAGCTCGCCAGCCCTTTGTCGATCGTGATGCGTGGTGGTTGTTCGTGCGACTTGCCATTGCAGTTGATCGACTGCCGCAGGCGAGGCGTGCTCTCGACGAGTGGAAAAAGCGATTCCCTATGAATGCTTATTTTGCCGCAGCTGAAGCATTATATGCGAAGAAAAACGGCAATGCTGCCGATGCTGCTGTCTGGTCTGCGCAGGTTCGGGAACGCAGTCCCGGAAATCAGGCTTTACGTGCTCTGCTGGATGGCTCTTTTGAGGGATCGATTGCCGCCATACCGATAGGGAATTATCAAACCGAAATTTCTTCGTCTCCTGCCGCCGAGTCGACTCGCCCTGTTCCACTGCCACCTGCGCCGAATACATCGGGCGATGCCACGCTCATTCCGGCTTCCAATAATATGTTGCCGGGAACGCGTAAATCTTTCGTGGCAGCATCTGCATCTGCATCTGCTCCGATCGCGGTTATAGCTAAACCCGTAACCTCGAAAACAGAAAAGGCCGCCACTGCTTTACCTGCACAAGAGGCGCAGGTTCTTCCTGAAGCAGTTTCCAGGATTGCCGGCGATCGTTTTTCTATCGAGGTATGCCGTGACGTATCGCAGGATCAGGTTAAAGCAATGCGATCGTTGTTGACTGCCGAACTCGATCGTGTGGAAAGTCTGTTCGGATTTCGATCGCAACCTTTTATTGTCAGCTTTGTTCCCATTTCTGTGTTGGGAAACCGCGCCGCTAATTATGATTTTGCCAATGACCGTCTGATCGTTTCTGTGCTGTGTAATGACGTGAATGCGTTGAAAGGCGTTCTTGCGGGAGAACGCCCTGATCTGGATGGTGATACATGCTCTGCTATGGCCGCTGCGCTGCCCTCTCATCACATCGGCGGTGGTCTGTCTCATCTGCTGATGTCGCAAATGGTGAAGAATGCCAGAATCAGTATTGCGACTAATCGTTGGCTGCATTTTGGTCTCGAGGAAATTGCCGGAGGTCGCGAAGAGATTCTCAAAGATCTTTTGCAGTCCACACAGGGTTTTCTTGCAAGTGGCGTGGCGAAGTTGCTTGATGCGAATGGAGTGAATGAAGGTCTTTCCCTGGCAAACAGGGACGCCGTTAAGTTGTTGATGAGTCGCGCTCAGGCCTATCTTATGGTGGCATTCTTATTGAAGAAGGCTCCGCGTGTCTCCGAAGGTATGGCCCGATTGACGAAGTTGATAGAAGCCCTGAGTGAAAGCAAGCCTCTGAAAGATGCCTTAAAAACTTCGTTTGGCATTACAGAATCCGAATTCGAATCCGGTTGGAAAGAAGCAGCATTCTGGAGTCTAAAGCAGGGAGTGCCATACGAATGGTGATTATTATTATTTTTCACGCATGAGCAAGTCTGTTCAGAGCCTGGTTTCGTCCGTCGCGGAGCGTCGAAAATATCCATTTGTCAGACATATTGTCGATCATCCATTTTTCGGAGTGGTTATCGTTGCATTGATTTTGACCTCGGTCGGAATCATTCTCTACGATACTTTTCTATCGTTATCGGAGAGTGCCCGCGTTGAACTTGAAGACATCAATGAGATAATTACCGGTCTGCTGGGCGTTGAGCTTTTTCTTCGATGGCTGGTCTCATCTACGACCCGCATGTTTTTTTCGCGCCACTGGATCGACGTTATCGCTCTTTTGCCAATGTTGCGGATTTTCCGGCTCACTCGCATCCTGCAGCTGCTTCGACTTGTGCGCATTTTCAGTCTCGGTGCTGTGTTTCAACGGCGCATGCATCCTTTTTCAAGTCTTTTAGAGGGCAGATTTGTCGAGTATTTAACGATAGTTGGGTTCACTTTTTTTGCCCTGATATTTGGCGCTGTCGGTCTCGCTCAGTTCGAGGTTTCCAGTACAAGTGAAATTCACACTCCAATTGAAGCTTTCTGGAAAGCCTGGTTTTCATTACTTGCTGGAGAATATGCGAGTTATCCACAATCTCTGGGCGGGAAATTTGTGTTTTCGCTGTTGTTGATGTTTGGCATGGGTGTTTTTGCCATGCTGACTGGTACTTTTTCCGCTATGATGATAGACAAACTCAAGGAGAGCGCCATGCAGAGAAGTAACAATCCGGAAGAACTTTCCGGACACCTGATAATTTGTGGTTTCAGCGCGAAGATAGCCATTATTATCAGTGAACTGGCGATTGATTCAAAATTCAAAGAATGCGATATACTCCTGGTATCAGAACTTGCCAATCTCGAGTTTCTTAAACAGGAGCGGATAAACACTGACCGTATCACTATTCTCAAAAGTGATTACACGCAGATGGAGACTTTGCGTCGGGCGGGGATCGAGCGGGCACGTGGAGCAGTCATTTTGTCGGAGGGGACCTCTGCGCGGACCACTCATGACATAGATGCCCGAACTATCCTTGCAGCGCTTACCATTGAAAAGTTGCACCCGGGGATTCACACATGTGCTGAAATCTACCATGCCGAATATGCCGATCATCTGAAAATGGGTGGGGTCGAAGATGTTGTAGTTCAAGGCGAAGTATCGGGGCGATTGCTGGCGCGGCTTGCGATGAATCAGGGAGTGATGCCGTTTTTTCAGGATCTGCTATCTAATACGCATGGAAATACTCTGACGTTCATCCCGGTGCCCCCCGACCTGGTTGGAAAAACAGTAAATGAGGCGTTGCCTATCATTCATTCCAACAAAGCGGCTGTCCTGGTAGGAGTTCGGCCGCATGGTGAAGCACTCGCGGTCAATCCGACGTCTCATCGACTTAGTATAACGGATGAACTCCTGATAATTCGCACGGTCTGAATTCGGTATGCTATGATTATATAAACTCCAGCTTACCTTGGAGGTAAATATGCCGATTCCACCATTCAGGCCTATTACTGAAGATTCTTTTTCGCTTGATGAATTGCGTTCTCAAATGCGCGGGTTTTACAAAAATGGCGGCTTGTTTCTATCGGATTCACTAATGGAAAGGCGATTACTGCCTGCTCTGCGAAGTGTGAAAGGCATACTTGACGCAGCTGTTTTCGGTTTGGCTGGAAGCATTCGGCTTCTGACTTCTTATTCGACGCCAAAAGCGGCTTGTGAAACGATGTTCAGTTTTCACCCCGAACAGATAATCTGGAAAAAGGGAGAGCATGATCTTACTTTCCGGATAGCGGCGACGGGCGACGGAGAAGAACCTGATTATCTTGCCGAAAGTTTTGCCGGGATGCTTTCCCTGCTCTTCATAGATTCCCTATGTATTGCGACTGGCATTATGAGCTTTGAAAAGCCGGTAAATATTCCGGTTGCTGCTATAAGAAAAAATGGAAATTTGATGACGATTTCCCTTGATGCAATACCAGAAGCGGTTGAACGCTTCGCTTTTCGTCCGCTTAAAGACAAGCTCGTATTCAATATCGTAAACGGCGTGGATGTTAACGAACTTTCGTTTGACGATCTTTTTGCTCTTGGAAAAACAGTATTCGATCACACCGGGGTAATGCTTTCATGGCGTTTATCCGAGCAGACTTTCAGTGTTAAAAAGGAAATGCAGGAGGTTCTTGCCAGGCAGGAAAAGCCAGTAGAATCACTGTTTGGGCTCTAATCGCCTTCGATATAGTAATACTTGATTGGCGCCCGTCTTCTGGCCCTGTTCAGAGGCTTTTCACGGAATATGTCGGATCATCTCCGACAGCAGTTAACAAGTGGCTTATGTCACCCCACGTCAGGAGGCCAAGTCGTCCGTTTTTCAGGGAGAATCGATTCAGGCTTCCGTTAAACAGGGAAAATGCTCGTGGGCCGCTGAGGGGAAGTCCAAATGTAAGACGGATCAGCATGTCAAGAATTCCTCCATGGGTGACAATGCCGATGCGTGCGCCGGCATGAAGCATATCAATTTCATTCAAGAAATTTGTAAGACGAACTTTTACATCTTCGCCGCTCTCGCCTTCCGGAATGCGCCACGCAGGATCTCGGGTTTCAAATAGAGCAAATTCCACGGGAAATCGAATGCTCATTTCGGCGTATGTCAGTCCCTGAAATATCCCCAGATTTCGCTCGCGTAATCGTGCATCAGCACATACTTCGATGCCAATCGTATTTGCGATGATGCGTGCTGTGTGGCTGGCGCGTCCCAGATCGCTTGAATAAAACACGTCGATTTGTTCGTCGGTGAAGCGCTGGGCGATAGTTTCGGCTTGTGCAATGCCTCTATTTGTCAGCGGGCTATCAAGATGTCCCTGGACACGATTTTCGGTATTCCAAAAGGTTTCGCCGTGACGCACGAAAATCAGTTCGACATTGTTTTTTTCGGCAAGTCTCGATTTCATGACGACTTTTCCCCGTGAATATTCAGATGGGGGTGATTATACATGACCTGTATCACCCTGGAAACCATGTTATACATGAACATTGAATTAAAATAGTATGCAGGATACCCTTCGAAGGTTGACTTTCAGTCGCGCAACCCATACCCTTGAAGGACGTTCCACCAAAAAGGTTAAATAAATGCCGCAACGCCCTCCCCGCTCTCAGCGTAAGTATCAATTGACTGCAATCTCCGACGCTCTCACCGATATCATAATCGAGGTCGAAGATGAAGAGCTGAACCTGCTCAATTTGCCCAAGGGCAACAGCATAGAGTTGACGCCGGACAACTTGAAAAAATTGCAGAAACTTTCGCATAAACATCTTCCGACTGTTTCCCCGGGAGGCTCACCGACGAATGTCATTTATGGGGCAAGCAATCTTGGACTGGTCTGTGCCTTTATCGGCTGCGTCGGTAGTGATGATTACGGTTATGATTACATAAACAACCTGCGTGAGAACGACATTGATACCTATGTGTCGATAAAGCGCGGTCGGTCAGGTCTCTGTTATACGCTTATCAGTCCCGACGCTCAACGTACTTTCGGCCTTGATTTCGGTGTGACAAAAAAATTGTATCCATTTGAAATTCTGCACAGTCTTATTGCTGATTCAGAATATCTGCATTTTTCAGCATATGAGCTTCGCGGCGACCAACCTATCAATAAGGCTACGCGTTATGCTTACGAAACTGCCCGCAAGGTCGGCACGCGTATTTCTTTCGATCTTGCGGATAGCCTGGTAATAAATTCCGTGCGACAGAAATTGTTGGATTTTCTCGATGAACGTGTAGATCTGCTCTTCGCAAACGAGGAAGAAGCCAAGGCGCTATGCGGTACAAATTATGAGAATTTGCTTCGCTACACAGATCTCGCCGTGGTCAAACTTGGCGAACAGGGTGCGCTTGCAATTACTCCAAACGGACAAGCCCGCATTGGCGCTTATCGGGTCGAAGATGTGAAAGACACAAATGGCGCGGGCGACAACTTTCAGGCCGGTTTTTTCTATGGAATGTTCAAGTGTCTTCCATTGGAGACTTGCCTGAAGATTGGTAATTTCCTGGCGGCAAATATCATTCGACGCATAGGGGCACAATCGAAGGTGAAGATTCAAGGCATCGAATATATTATCTGAATAATATTGCGACATTTTGTCGATAATCTTCCGGATGGCAAAACATTCTCGCGATTCGGAACGGAATCTTAAAAGTATTTTCCATATGCGTATGCGACATTGGCTATTGTTCGCATCCATATTTTTGTTACTGGTCATTCCAGCAGCGCATGCCAGACCGAATTTTACTGATATCAATTACGAATTCGATCGCATAATCGAACGTGGTCCCGGGCAGCAGCCGACATTTTGCGCACCCCCATCTATTTCCGCGGACGCTTACGACAATTTGACGCAGCCGGTGAAATACTATCCAGTGGTGCCTCAGCCAATTCCGAACTCTCGTGCCGCAACTCTTTTCACAATAGATGCCTTGATCTCTGCCGGAAATTTTCCTCGCGCTGAACTTTTTTTAACGGCATTGCAGAGGCAAAGCCCGGGACCGGACGTCGATCAAAGACTTGGCTTCATTTATGGAAAGAAAAATGCCAGAAAGCAAGCCATAGAATACTATCTGCATGCCGCTCAGGAATATGAACTTCAGGCGAAGAGCCAGGCTAACCCGCGTGAGCTACTTTTGCTTGCCCTGGATGCTTATCAAAATGCCGGAAGCTACAAAGATGCGAGAAGGATTATGGGGCCGCCACCCCCCATCGGAACGGACTTTCCGGTGGATATACGCTGGGCGCGCCAGTATATGGAAACGGGGCGTTATGAAAAAGCCATCGAAATTTATGATCATTATCCAGGCAACTCTGCTATGCAGCTTTCGAAGGGATGGGCTCTTGCCTATCTTTTACGGCGAAATGAAGCGAGAAACGTATTTCAATCTATTCTGACAAAAAATCCCGGACATGCAGGGGCTCGAGCCAGCTTGAATTACGTTGACAGCCTGATGTCAACGGATCTGTTTCTAATCGCGACATTCATGAATTATGGCAACTATCAGGATAAACGGTTCCTGTTTTCGGAAATGCTTCGATATATTGACCAAAAAGTGGTAACTACGCTCTCCCATACCAGAACGGATATTTCTCCGCTGTCAACCGGAAAAGTCGATTTCAACGAGAATCTGATAGCTCTGAAATGCAATTATCAGTTTTCCCAGCGCTATGCGTTGCAGCTCCATATGCTGGATTTCCAAAATGACGATCCGCTGACCGACCATAGCAATGTCTTCGGTACCAGATTTTTCTTTTTTCCGACGACTCACTGGACTTTCGATGCGGAGTATGATTATTCAAGCTATTCTAAAGTTTATGCCAATCAGTTATCGCTCAATGTCGGTCATGTTTTTACCACGATGTGGCGAGCGGATCTGACCGGTATTTTCGTCAGCGCAGGTGGAAGTGCCCGCAAGGCGGCTACAAGCAGCACTGACGGTGCAAAACTTTCCATAGGATATACTCCGAACCGTCGATGGTATTTCGGTGTCGTTACATGGCTCGGTCAGCGCCTGATGGCCGTGGACTCAGATGGTCTCTATGGTTACAACACTCTGGACGTATATAACGGCGGATGGTCTTTGCTTTCTACCTGTCGAGTCACACACTTCGTAAAACTGTATTTGAGTTACAACGACAATGCTTTTACCAGTGAGAGTCTGGAGGCGGCAAACGCCAAACTCGGCTATAGATTAAACAGTTCGTCGCAGAGAGTCAGAAATATCAGCTTTGGTGTGGATACATTCTTCTGGTAGTCACAGGTTCATGGATGCTGTGACGTGGGTATCGACGCAGATATCGATGCCGTTGCCGAAGCATATCCACTTCCTTTATATTGTGTTTGCGTGTGAATAAATCCAAGAACGTTGGCGAATTTAGTTCCGAATATGCGGGATATTTCCTGGAGATTTGGATGCTGAGCCGCAAGTTGCATTGCATCTCCAGCAAAATCTTTTTCCTGAAGGACAAACCTGGACAGATATGGGTTTCTCCCTTCGCTGAACGTGCCAAGTTGGTTCAAAAAAGCCTGATATTCCGCAAGCCCGCTTGGATATGATGGAAGCACTGTAAGAACCCGATATATGTCGATAAGACGTAAAATTCCGAGGTATTGAACACGATTTCCCTTTTGAAGTGCAAGATCGCCGCTTACAATGCTTTGATAATTTGCCCTGGATTGCCGGAGCGCCCCCACGAAAGATTCATAAACCAGACGATAGTCGCGAAAAGAAGATTGGTAAAGGTATTCATTTCCTCCTGTCAACCCTCCGCCCAGGCTGGTATTTGAAAAATGATCCATTATGTAAGTGATAGAGGGATCCAGGGCGTAGAGGATGTTGAAGCTTTGACGACTTACCTCAAACCAAAGATTGGCCAACTTTTGGTGGTAATCATATACTAGTTTCAGATTCTGGCTTCCCATGTTGAGTTTGTCCTGCAATGAGCTTGCTTCTGAAAGTGAATTGGCTAGAAACGAACCCCGGACAAAACTGCCGGATAATGCTGCAACTTTTCCCATTTCCTGCATGAGTTTCGGGTCTCCCCCGGAATACCCTTGAAATTGAGTATAGGAGCCATTCATGGCCAACGCAGTGGGAGAGATAAGATCTGTGGTGGCAACCTTCTTCGCGGAAGCCGGAGCGAAAAACAAGTTTTCAGTGATGCAGTTGCCGGGCTTGGATTTTCCTTTCCAGGAAAACACAATTCCTCCGCGATATATATTTTCGTCGGGGGTTCCTCCTCCGGGGGGGGCGAGTCTTTTGGCATTCACTCCAAGACGAAAATTCTGAACCTGATCGTAGAGCGGAAGATGGTTGGAATCGATTTTCCCTTCTGACGGTTCGATTTGTTGCCACGGGGATTTTTCATCCTGAAGATTTGTGAAGAATACCGCTTCCCCGTCTGTGATCGGGCTGTCTAATCCGTGGTTGCCTTCGATACCAAGTGTGGAGAAACCATGGGGATTTATCCATATTTCTTCGTTGAGGTCTTCTACTACTTTCTGGGAAAGCAGGAGCCCGGTAAAATGATTATCAGTGAAATCGGTTTCCCTGCCGGTCGATTGAATTGCCATAACGACCATTGTTCCAAGGACGCCGAGTAGGAACAGGCCCACCGTCAATTCGACGAAAGTAAATCCAGGTGAGTGCTGCTGTTTTTTCATTCCAGACTCCCGAAGTTGAGAAGGCCTACTTGGGAAATAAATTGAAATCGTCCTTTGGTGTTTGCCATCGTGAGCTCGATCTGGACGCTATTCGGGGAATGGCAAGTGAACACCAGGCGTTCAATGCCGCCGAATAATCGTTTGCGGGTAGACATTGGTGCCTTCCCGGAAAAATCGTTGATGACAGAATAAAGCGAATAGATAAGCTTGTTACAACGTTTAGACTCTTCCGTGTCCGCTTCGAGATATAGAACCTCGAAGTTGTTAACTATATCCCGCATAACCAGATAAGGAGAGGTTTCGGCAAGGTTGGGGCGGACCAATTCCAGGCCTTCCCGGACGTGGTCGATCAGGATATCCGCAGCTCTGATGGAATCTGCCTGTAAGGCAAGACGATCAGAAATCGTTGGTTGGGCCGAGCGGCGCCACTGTGAGATTACAAGAAAGAACATGCCGCTGATCATTGAAAACAATAAAACCGTCATCATTATTTCGACCATTGTGAACCCGGGCAAGCGAGAGCATTGATGCTTATCCCGGGAACGAAAGGCGGGATTCATCGAACCGTTTCCTTGGCTTTTTCCGGGGGGAGGCCCTGAAACATTGCAGGAAGGTCTGCGGGAGTCTGCCCGATCTCAACTCGATTGCCGTCGGCGCCAATCAAGGCCGTTTGCCCCGGCTCGAGGATGTCTTCTTTTCCTGATCTTTCGATGGCAACCTTTCCCTCATAAAGAACGACTCTTGCGCTATGATCCGGGGCGAGCGTCACATCAAAACGGGTGCCTCTGATGCCGAGTTGGGCTCCGGGAATCTTTACCTTGAAGTTGTTTCCTACCTTACGGAATTCAAATTGGGCAGCTCCTTCAAAAAGAACAAGGGAATTCTGATCTAACTGAACCCGGATTCCTGGTTTGAGGGCAAGACGCCAGCCATTTTCCTCGTTGGTCATTTGCAGGGTTTCCTGGGAAAGATTTGACAGGAGATCTTGTGAAAAAAAGGATGTTCCTTTGGCGATAGAAGCCTCGAATGTTCGCTTCAGTCGTTCGAGATTGATTTTTATCGGTGTACCATTGTCTGATTTGACCAGGAATGCTTGTCCGGGAGGTTGGGGTAGTTGCGTTGAATCGGCAACCTTTTCAATGGGGGCATCATTGCAACCGGTCATAGATGTCAATGGACAAAGAATGACAGCAATCAAAATTGTGAAACCGACAAACCGCTTAATTATGGACATTGTATCGCACCTCTTTTCGAGAAATATTCATGGGGTAGTGCCAGTCCCGGCCGTCGCAGCAGCTGCGGCAGCGGCTGCATCTGCTGCTGCCTTATCAGCAGCAGCTTGAGCAGCAGCTGCTGCCGCGACAGCAGCTTGAGCAGCGGCCGCTGCGTCAGCTGCAGCAGCTTGAGCAGCGGCAGTCGCCTCTGCGGCTGATTGATAAGCTCCGCTGCTGGCTGTTCCAGCTGCTATGGCCGCTGCGTCAGCGGCGGCGGCGGCGGCAGTAGCAGCCGCTGAAGTCGCAGCAGCAGCGGCAGTCGTTGCGGCTTGAGCCGCAGCAGCTGCTGCCGGGCTCGCTCCGGCATTTGCTGCTGCTTGCCCTGCTGCGGCCTGGGCAGCAGCAGCAGAACCTGCCGCCGCGGCAGCGGCGTTTGCGGCTGGATCTGAAACAGCGGCGACTGTTGCTCCATAAGCAGAGGAACCGGAACCTCCGGTATGTGCACTATTGGAAGGACCGCCGCCGGGAGGCAGACCCACGGTGGATCCACCGCCGGAAGGTGTCCATCCAGAGGCGCCACTACTGTTGGGGGGTGCAGGTGCACCAATGCCGCCAGGGTAGTGTGATCCTGGGAGAATTCCTTTGCCATCGTTTGGCGATGGATACGTATCGGGAGGGAGAGCAGCAACCTGGTTTAATGGAATAGTAAGCCGGGCCGGATCTTTAAATTCACTCGTAGCTGTTGCCATATTTCCCGTGGCATCTGCTGCTAAACTGACGATATCCTGGACATTTCCCATTTTGGCTATCTTGTTTGCCAGATCGGTGGCCATATCCTGATTGAGAGTACGTGTATTCAGAAGGCCGTCGACAAAGCCCGGGAAAGTGTTGGGTTGTCCGGTTTTTGGGTACACATCGTCTTTGGGGGCAGTGAACAATATCACCTGAGGTCTGTTGGAAATATCCAGTAAGTCGTCTCGGTAGGCTATCCGCCAAAAATACAGTTTGGTCAAACCTCCGAATCGTGTTCGAATATAAACATCAGCCTGGAAATCCTTTCCGGGAGAATTTTCGACATGCAGATCGTAATCTCCGCCGAGAAGCGGCATCGCTGACTCTTTCGTAGGGGCATCCCGGAATGAGCGATTCGCCCAACCTGAGCTATGTAGCCGTGCAAGCATATTGGCGAGGCTGGAAGATGCGATATAAAATGAATTCTGAGTCTTGCTCAAATGAGCGATTTTAAGACGATTCCCTTGACTGACCCTGGAAAAACTAAATATTAATAGGCCAAAGGCAATTATGGCCATGATTGCAAAAGGAATTACAAATCCCCGCCGATGCCTGGTGGCGATCGCAATTTGCGTGACGACATTTCGGGGACTCTGACGAATCAAGATTTTGATTCTCCTCTTCTGATAATTCTGGCAATTTCAGGGAAATAAAGACCCAAATGACTGCTTTCGACTCCTCTGGCGCAACAAGATGGTCTATTAGGCTTGCATGCTGAGCTGCGTTTTTACCGAAGTAAAGAAGTTGGAGATCATAACTAACGATTTGATTCAATGATAATAATATGTCACAATCCGCTTAACTAATTCTACACAAAATCAAGGGTACTCACAAGGCATTCAATTTGCCCAAAAGGAGTCGCAATAAAAACAGAAGCGCGATTTTTGCAGCGCTTCTGTTTTTATTGCGAACCTGGAGAATATTTAACAGATTATTTTATTAAATCATAAATGAGAACAAGTTGCGAAATTATGTGGCATTCATGAGTGAATTCGCATCGTTAATTTGCAGGGGCGGGTTTCAAACCCGCCCCTGCGTGATGTTTCGTGAGTATTGTAAGTCCCGCATGAGGTTTAATTATCTGGTTTTGATGACTGATCCGGTGGCGATTTCATTTCGAGTTTTGTGGGAAATCAGTAATGGTATTGCAGCTGAGCTTGCAGACGATAATCGTAGCCGAAGAACTGCTCGTTTGCCAGTGCGATCGGAGCCGCGACCGTTATAGTCATTCCTGGTTTCACGAAGTAACGAAGACTCAGCGTCAGATCAGTGCTGCGGCCAAGTGTGACGGCGTTGTAATTGTTTATTTCGCCCATGAATGTGAACGATGTGTTGGCGGCATATTCGAAACCTACGTTGAAAAAGACACCTTCGTTGGTTGTGTTACCGGAAGTGGCCTGGTAACCGCCATTCAGATGGAAATTCCCACCTTCTTTGTGTTTCGTGGAAACCCCTCCGAAAACTTCCCAGGCGTTGTCGTTTGTTCCCTTACCTATCTTGCGGTCACTTGTCGGGAACAATGCGCCAAGACCGAGACACGAGGCCATGTTCTCGTTCTGTGATGAAAACTTCAGACGCAACGCGGCATTTCCCATGCCTGAATCATTGCCATCGCGGAAATTGTATGTTTTCGGGGCATATATGTTATAAGATTCGAATGGCAAAACCAGAGCAGTTTCGAAGTTTTCACCGGCATATGTCAGTGCGATCGGAAACTGGAAGTAATCGCCGTCTTCACCTGCCACCAGGCGGGTTCCTTCACGTTTTGTAATCTTGTTCCAGACCACGCCGAATGCTGTTGAAAAAAGGCCTTTTCCTAGTGGGTATGCTGCAAATGTATGGACCAGACCGGTAAGTCCGTCGAATGTGACGTTATTATGCGACGAGTCGTCTTTGTGTCCACTCTCAGGAAGAATGATCTTGGGAAGTCCCTTGTCCTGATACAGGATCGTATCGGTTCCTCCGTTGCCGGGATACGACACAGGTGGCAACGCAGCAACGACTGGAGGGAGAGATTCTACCGGATCGGGGGAAGAAATCGCACGTCGCCGATTTTGCGATACGCTAACCGATCCGCTGTTCCCGCTCCCTGGAATGGTTATCTGGCGACCGACTTTTAAATTTGATGGATTGCTTATTCCATTGGCATTGGCAATTTTTTTCCAATATTTTGAGGAGCCAAAAAATTTGCGAGAGATCGAACCCAGGGTATCACCGCGCTTTACGGTGTATTTTTGAGAACCATTGCTGGTATCGCCAGTATCGCCGGTAGTGTCATCCATGCCGTCGGCTTCATAAACATGTCTTTTGCCGGTAAACGAAACGGATTCTCTCTCGACGGGAGGCAAGTCTGGGCCTGAGTCCATGCTTTGAGAAACGGAGATCTCGCGAGGCTCGGTAACAATAGGGGGAAGCGGCATACCTTCAGGAGGAGCCGGTTCAGCGAATTCCTGTGCGGATGCAGGTCTTGTGGTGGAACCTGACATCAGCAGCAGAGTAAAGAGCAACAATGCAGATGCGATACGTTTCATCGGAATCGCTTCCTTTCGGATCATAGGTCGCGGAAAGATCACAGAACATCCTACCTATCGACATGTTTGCGCCGTGAATGAATCAAATTTTCCCTGTATAATGCAGTGATGCCACAACCCTGATCCTGAGCGGTTTTTGATCTTGGACCGGTTTGACAGTATTATTCCGGTATGCTATAAATAAATGTACGGATCTCTTTTTTCAGAGCCGAGTTGTATTCATACAGAAAAGTGGTTTTTATAAGAGTTCTATTCATGCCTGTGTTTGTTTTTCGACAAGACAGGTGGTTTGATTCAAGTGCAATTCAAATTGATAATAGCTTACACTGACGCAAGGAAAGGTACTCGCGAGGAATGAAAAAAACCTTTGTTCTTGATACGAATGTGTTGCTTCACAGTCATCAATCACTATTCTCCTTTAAGGATAATGATGTAGTTGTTCCGCTTGGGGTCATAGAGGAACTAGATCGTTTCAAGGGCTTCAATGATGAGCGTGGCCGTGAAGCTCGTTCAGTTTCCCGAGAACTTGATACGCTGCGCAAGCGAGGTCACCTTTGCGATGGTGTTCCGATAGAGGGTGGCGGCTCTATTCGCGTGCTTATCGATACGGAAATCGAGATTCCATATGGTTTTGATACGAGTAAAGTTGATAATCGCATTATTTCATGCGCTTTATATCTGAAAAAACAAGGCAGGAACGTCTTCTATATCAGCAAAGACATCAATACTCGCGTAAAGGCTGATGCACTCGGGGTTCCCACTGAAGACTTCGAAACGAACAAGGTCGATATAGACGAGTTGTACTCTGGCTGGCGCGAAATGGTTTTATCGGCGCGCGATATCGATTTGTTTATTTCAAACAAAGGCATGGAATGGAAGACGGATGAGCTTTTCAGAAACGAGTTCGTCTTGCTCAAGGCCGGCGAAAATGAGAACAAAACGGCCCTTGCGAAATATTGCGGTGAGACGAGGCGGCTTCTTCCCCTTTTCCACACGAATGCCAAGCCTTGGGGTGTTGAACCGATGAACCTGCAGCAGAAGTTCGCGGCAGAATTGCTTCTCTGCAATGAAATTCAGCTTGTTACATTGGTTGGTCGCGCCGGCACCGGAAAAACTCTGCTTGCGCTGGCTTGCGGACTGCAAAAGACTATCGATGAACATGTATACAGAAAACTGCTGGTCAGTCGACCTATTATGCCACTTGGTAAAGACATAGGTTATCTCCCGGGCTCAAAGGATGAAAAACTCAGTCACTGGATGCAGCCAATCTTTGACAACCTGGAATTTGTCATGGACAGGCTTTACAACAATTCTGATGACGTGGGAAAGAAGATCAAGTTCCTGATTGAGTCGCAGAAGGTGCAGATTGAGGCCATTACATACATTCGTGGTCGCAGCATTCCGAAGCAGTTTCTTATAGTCGATGAGGCGCAGAACCTCACTCCGCATGAAGTCAAAACCATTATCAGCCGCGCTGGCGAAGGAACAAAAGTAGTTCTTACTGGCGACCCTTACCAGATTGATAATCCATATCTCGACAGTTCATCGAACGGTCTCAACTTCGTCATCGAAAAATTCAAGAATCATAATTTGTTTGGACACATTATTTTGAATAAATCTGAACGATCTGATCTCTCTGCTCTTGCCTCAGAGCTCCTCTGATAATCGGGCATGGTGTAAAACCATTGAAGGGGAATAAGCGTATGCGTGTGATCGATCGGTGTCGCTCTCACGGTATGACGTTGCTCGAGATCATGATTGGTCTGGTAATCATGGCCGTGGCCATGTTGCCAATATTCAATATGATCCACAAAAGTGCTGCGGATACCGATCTCATGGCTGCTCAGGCTTATGCCATAAACAAGGCTACCGAAATTCTCAATACATGTCTGGACAACGTTCCATTCGAAACGCTGCGTAATGGACGTCCATTCGGGTATCTCAGCGTGGACAAGCTCACTACGATTGCTGATTATCAAAAAGCGAATATCAATGAAGTGTGGCTTGATCGTATGGCGCGCATGCTTTTTAATCTCGAACCTTCCGCGAAATCGGGAAAACAGTATCCCTGCCAGGGTATTGTTACTGACCCGCGTGGAATAAGCTACCTATGCACGCTTCGTGTGGATGATGTTTCTGATGTTCAGTCCTCATCCAGGAAGCCTGAAAAATCCAAGTGGGGAAATGAGTTTCCGGCACTGAATGAGCTGACCTTCTCGTTTTGTCTGAACCCTGAAAAACTCCAGGATCCGGAATGGAATGTAAATTATGATCAGAGTATCAAGAATGAACTATCGCTTCCCAGCGGCATAGCGGTACCAACAGACACTTCAAAGCTTTTGTTCTATGACGAAACTGATTTTGTAACGCCTAATACCATTCGCTATACTCAGAGACATGCCACTGAAAAAGTAAACTATACCAGTGATGAAGCCTTCGCTTACTGCACTATGAAGAGACTGATCATCGAGGTTCAATGGAATCTGAACAGACCAGAATACTCGAATCCAAAAGCCGAAGACGCAGGAACTCAGCGCATCCACCTAATGACAATAAAGGCGGATATACAGCGATGATGAGAATATTGATGAAACGGCGAAGCGTGATGAGTCGGAGTGGAATGGCGATAGTCATAGCTCTTTTCTTTGCATTCTGTTTGTTTATTCTGTTTGTCGGCATGTATGCCACGAACAAGAGTGTCACCGGTCACAATCGTCTGGGCTTGCAAAACCAGCAGGCATTCTTTGCCGCTCGTGCCGCTTTGCAGCATCTGCTGCTGAAGGCAAAATTGTTTCCGACAGAATTATATGATGCTGTCGAGTTTGCACAAGGTAAGAACCCCTTGTTTGATTTCACTGAATACCCGCAAATGATTCTTGGTGAGCTGGCATTTCAGGCGTTTCCGGCAGAGCCGAAATTTTTTCAACGCATAAAGCCATCAACCGAACTGACTATGAATGGGCTACCGAAATATACCTATATCAACTTCCAGGATCGTCCGGAGGTATATATTCGCATTGGTAGTTTCTATAACCCCGATTTTCGCTTTTTGGTCCCTAATTGTGCTGTATCAAGCCCGGAATCGCGAAGATACACGGTTCCAGATATCAGTGCATATAAATCGAAGAAACCCGAAAAATTTCTCCAATATTTCATTCGCGACTGCACCAATGGCGAGATGGATGGTAAAGTTGTGCAACCAGCCCTTGTTTTTAACAAATCGTCTGCCGTCAAGACAACGAAAGACTGGAGAATGACCGATGACGGTTGTCCGTACACGATGTCATATGGAATCTACAAGGATGAAAAAAAACCGGACGAACTCGGAATCAAGGTGGGATCGCTCAAAGATCTGCGACGTTACAACGAAGAAGCCATTGAAATCCATGTCTACGGTACGATAGAGGATTTTCAGGGGAAGAAGTATACTTTGCTTCAGACAAAAATTCAGAAAATCACAAGGAAGGGGGCGCTTGACTAATGGCTTTCATGCGTAATCTCTCTGCCCCCGTTCGCAAAACCAGGTGTCGTGCTTTTACGTTGATAGAATTGTTGATAGCTGTATCGATTCTTGCAATATTTCTTTATTTTGCATACAACCTTTTTATCGGCGGCCAAAAGGTGTCGATGAAGGCCCAGTGGATCGGTATGGTTGTCGATCAGTTGCGCAACGGTACACAGATTCTGAACATTCAGCTCAAGAGCACTTCCTATCCGACGACACTTTTACCCGATGCCATAAAAGATCCATCGTGCGCGGATGCACCTGCTGGAGCGGCCGAACCATACTATGTTAAGGTTAAAGCCGTTTCGGATAAAGTCGCCGCCAAAGACATGTCCGCAGCCGGACAGTCGATCATGAGCTGGGTGTGTTGCGATCCCGAACGCCCTCCGGGATCCGGAACAATTGTCATAAATGACCTGATCTACACTCCAACCGACTACCAGCTTGTGAAAGTCGGTAAACTGCGTCTTCGTTCGAGAGGATTTACCTTCAAGTCTGTTCCGAAGGATTATGCGCAGTCCGGAAAGATCATGAAAACGCCGAATGTTGTTGCTGATCGTGACATTCCATTGATTGAAGATGTTGAATGGGTCAGGTTTACCATGCCACAGTGTCCGACGCCTGATCCGCAGCCAATAAAGATAGAGATTCATTGCGTGTTTCCCAAGGATCCAAATGTTTTCAAGGAAAATTCTCTCATGATTACTCCAAATGTCGGAGTTGGCACTTTGTGATCGGCAAAGGTTGATACAGATGCTTTTGTCTGATATCCTTCCAAAGCTTTCGGGTAATTTTATGCGCCTTTTTGTCTCATCTCGCTGGCAATTCATTCGCAACATGGAGAAATCTCGGTCTGTTTCTGACCAGTCTCAATCGTAATGGCTAAACAATGGCATCAGCTCGAACGGCTTGACCATAAGTCGCTGAAAAAGCTTCAGGTGGAACGTGAAAAAAACGTTCTGAACCAGAAGTCCGATTCGGAAAAAAAACGCGTATTGGTGATCGTTGGTGCCGTTCTGTTTGTGCTTCTTGCGATCGCCGGATTTGTTACGGTTATTATGAATCGTGCCGCAAAAAAAGAGTTCCAGGAACGTCGGGAAGAATTGTACAAATCAACGGTAATCGACGCAAGGGGGACCACCCTCGGCCGTTCAATTGGAGAGTGGGAAAAGATAAAGAAGGGGACTGTGATCAACGGAGACTACAGTTTCAAAACCGAAAAAGATGGCTTTCTCGTCGTCGAATTACAGCTGAAAAATCAGGTTAAGCTTGCCTCCGTATCCGAGATGACTGTTTTCAAACCGGAGCTGGATGATAAGGAAAACAAAGTAAATAAAGAACGTGTGTCGGTTAATCGCGGCGAGGTCACTGTTGCCGTAAGCCCGGATGGCCGTGAACTTCTTGAGGTCGAGGCCAATCGGGTTGTCGCGCTTGGAGCGTCAGGCTTGTATAAAATGTTGTACAATGTCAATAAGGGCACTGGGGAAGTCGTCGTTAAAAACGGACTCGTCGAGGTATTCAGCAGGTCGGGCGAAGCTGGTGGTTTCAATGGAAAGCGTGTAAAAGTCTCCGGGTTTTATAAAGTCACTTTTCAGAATGGCCAGATCAGCAATCCTACACAGGCCAGTATTATTCAGTATGATTGGCGCTAGCCGGACGATTTCATTGATTTACTCCCGAAAAGACTAATTTCATTTCATCATGATTAGTGTTCTTAAGGCCCGTGTTCATAATCTAAAAGATCTTTCGGTCGATATTCCGCGCAATACGCTGACTGTTATAACAGGGGTTTCCGGTTCCGGAAAGTCTTCTCTGGCCTTTGATACTATTCACGCCGAGGGGCAGCGGCGGTATATGGAATCTCTATCCGCTTATGCCCGGCAATTTCTCCAACAAATGGAAAAACCCGATGTTGAGTCGATAGAAGGCTTGTCGCCTACAATCGCCATCCAACAAAAGACGACCTCGCGAAATCCGAGATCAACGGTTGGTACCATAACCGAATTATACGATTATTTCAGACTACTTTATGCAGCCGTTGGACGACCACATTGTCCGAAATGCGGTTCTTTATTGCATAGCAGCACTCCGCAGGAAATCGTCGAATCGCTTCTCAGAGCACCTGTCGGAACTAAGCTGACCCTCCTTGCGCCAATCGTAAGTGGTCGCAAGGGTGAATACAACAAGGTTTTCGAAGAGCTGCGCAAGGAGGGTTTTTCCAGAGTGCGCATTGACGGAGCCCTGTATTCGCTGGAAGACGATCTTCCAAAGCTGGATTCAAAACGCAAGCATACGATAGAGGTGGCTGTAGACCGACTTTCACTTTCCGGCGGAGAAGGCGAAAAAACACGTTTGTCCGAGGGCGTTGAGCTGGCCTTTAAGCTGGCGGATGGCAGAGTCACTGTGAAAGCTGATGATCAGGAAACCTTATATAGTGAGCATTTACGCTGCGCGGCATGCGAAATAAGCCTTCCGGAGATCAAACCTCGTCTTTTCTCGTTCAATGCGCCATATGGAGCATGTCAAACCTGTTCCGGTCTTGGGTTTCAGCTCGTAATTGATCCTGAACGCATTATCCCGGATCGTTCTATTTCCATTGCTGAAGGTGCCATTGCTGCCATGAACGCCAATGAAGAAAGCTTTTTCAGGCAGTGGTTGAATAGCCTGGCGCGTTACTTCAAATTTTCTCTCAATACTCCTGTACGTGATTTGCCCGAAAAAATTGTACAGGTTTTGCTACATGGTTCCGGGACTCAGGAAATCGAAGTCGTTTACGAAGGTAAACGCATGCAGGCGACATTCAAAAAGCCTTTTGAAGGCGTGATTCCAACAATAGAACGACGATTTCGCGAAACCACATCGGAAGAGGCCCGCTCGTATTACGAAAAATTCATGCGTGAGCTTCCGTGTCCGGCTTGTCAGGGGAAGCGACTTTCGCCTGCGGCTCTTGCAGTCACAGTAGAAGGGCTGAGCATACATGGCATGACGCAGCAGTCCGTAGCTGAGCTGTTCGCGTTTTTTCAGAAGCTGCCTCTTACAGAGCGTGAGCTGTTTATTTGCAAGAAAGTGCTTGAAGAAATCCGCGCGCGCCTACGTTTTCTGAAAGATGTCGGTCTTGAATATCTTACTTTGGCGCGTCCGGCACACACGCTTTCCGGCGGTGAAGCGCAGCGCATAAGGCTTGCTACACAAATTGGTTCTGCCCTTGTCGGCATAACATATGTGCTAGATGAACCTAGTATCGGTCTGCATCCACGGGATAACCGACGTCTCATCGACACGTTGTTGCGATTACGTGATCTGGGTAACACAGTTTTAGTCGTCGAACATGATCACGAGATCATGACTAGCTCAGATCACATTCTCGACCTGGGCCCGGGGGCTGGCAAGGAGGGCGGACGTCTCATAGCCGAGGGTTCCCCGGCCGAGGTGGCAAAGGTTGCGGAAAGCCTCACGGGGCGTTTTCTCTCCGGAGTTGAAAAAATTGAGATTCCATCCTCGCGCCGTCCTGGCAGTGGACAAAATCTGACGCTTCACGGAGCGTGTCACAACAATCTCAAGAACCTTGACGTGGAGTTTCCTCTCGGTAAACTTATTGCGGTAACCGGCGTTTCGGGTTCCGGAAAGTCCAGTCTTGTTGCCGATACATTATATCCGTTGCTTGCAAATATATTGAACAGGGCGCGTCTCGATGTAGCACCTCACGAAAAACTGTCCGGTGCGCAGTTTCTCGACAAAGTCGTCAATATAGATCAGGACCCGATCGGTCGCACGCCGCGTTCGAATCCGTCGACTTATACAGGGTTGTTTACACCAATTCGGGCTCTTTTTGCCGAGACCGTTGAGGCGCGTACGCGTGGTTACACGCCGGGCCGCTTCTCATTCAATGTGAAAGGTGGCCGTTGCGAGACATGTGAAGGGTCCGGGCAGATACAGATCGAGATGCACTTTCTTCCGGATGTCTATGTCACATGCGAAGCATGTAAAGGGCTGAGATTCAACGATGAAACATTGATGGTCAGATTCAAGGGGAAGAACATTGCAGAAGTGCTTGCCATGACGGCTAAGGAAGCACTTGCTTTCTTTGAGGCTTTCACTGCGTTGCGCCGTAAACTCCAGACGCTGGTGGATGTCGGTCTTGGCTATCTGACCCTCGGGCAGGCCAGTAATACTCTATCGGGCGGGGAAGCCCAGCGCGTGAAGCTATCAACAGAACTTTCACGAATAGCGACCGGATCGACGTTTTATCTGCTTGACGAGCCTACTACCGGACTGCATTTCGAAGATGTGCGCATGTTGCTCGGAGTTTTGACACGTCTCGTTGACAAG
Source organism: Candidatus Rifleibacteriota bacterium (assembly GCA_015233155.1). Taxonomy (GTDB): domain Bacteria; phylum Muiribacteriota; class Ozemobacteria; order Ozemobacterales; family Ozemobacteraceae; genus JADFYG01. The sequence continues at coordinate 53,233 of JADFYG010000028.1, read as the reverse complement.
GGGAATACAGTCTTGGTTGTTGAACATAACCTCGATGTAATCAAAACAGCCGACTGGATTATCGATCTCGGTCCTGAAGGTGGAGACGATGGCGGTCGAATCATTGCCACGGGCACGCCGGAGCAGATCGCAAAAAATAAGGAATCCATCACCGGATCATTTCTCAAGTCACATCTGGCAGACAATCACAAACGCTGACGAGGAAATAGCATGGCCAAAAAGGGCGGGACTCGTTTTGTCTGCCAGGGATGTGGACAAAGCTTCAGCAAGTGGGTAGGCCAATGTTCGAGTTGCAGCGAGTGGAATTTGCTTGTCGAAGAAGCGGCGCCCCCTGCTGGGCAGGAGGTATCCAGGTTTGCGTCCGGCGGTTCCAATCTCGCACTTTGCCATCCCCTGAGCGAGATTTCCGGAGAAAGTTCGGCGCGTCTGGCGACGGGTTTTGATGTATTCGATGATTTGATAGGAGGCGGAATTGTACCGGGGGGAATCACTTTGATCGGAGGGGAGCCCGGGGTAGGAAAATCAACCTTCATGTTGCAACTTGCGTCACGCCTGTCTGTCATTCTGAAACCCATTATATACATTTCAGGGGAAGAGTCTCTCACGCAGATAAAACTTCGTGCCGACCGACTTAAAGTCGGTAATGAGAAAGATATTCTCCTGCTTTCGGAGCAAAATATTGAATCATCGCTGAGTTGTATTCTCTCTTATCAACCGCGACTGGTGATCGTTGATTCAATTCAGACGGTCTTTACATCACAGCTTGAATCGACTCCTGGCTCTGTCAGTCAGATTCGTGAATGTGCGGCGGTATTGACCAAATTCGGCAAGGATCGCAATCTTCCGGTGATGATCGTCGGTCATGTCACAAAAGAGGGAGCTATTGCAGGACCTAAGGTGCTTGAGCACATTGTCGACACGGTTTTATATTTCGAGGGTGAATTGAGTTCGCAATTTCGAGTTTTACGGGTATTCAAGAACAGATTCGGCGCAACGGGCGAGGTCGCCGTGTTTCAGATGACGACGAATGGATTGTTACCTGTGCTGAATCCGTCTGATCTGTTCGTAAGCCGCGCACATGTTGAGTCTCCTGGAGTAGTCATAGTTCCGCTTCTGGAAGGCTCGCGCGCGATTCTTGCGGAGCTGCAGACTTTGGTAACGCACTCGTTTCTCTCCATGCCGCGTCGTGTTGTTGCCGGAATCGAGCCAAATCGATTGAATCTGGTCGTGGCAGTGCTCGAAAAACATTGTGGATTCAAGTTCTACAACAAGGACGTTTTCGCTAATGTCGCTGGTGGACTGCGACTCAATGAGCCTGGTGGCGATCTGGGACTGGCGCTTGCGCTTATCGGAAGCCTGCGTAATCGCTCTCTGCCGCGTGATATTCTTCCCATAGGTGAACTGACATTATCAGGCGATGTAAGACCGGTTGCGGGTGTGGACCGACGTATTGCGGAAGGGCGTCGTTTCGGTTTCAAGCACTTTCTGGTCGGAGAGCGCGGCGAAACAGGTGAAAAAAGTTGTGCAGCTCGCAGCGGGGAGGTTGTACGGGTGAGAACTCTTCGTGATGCCGTTGAACATGTTTTTCCGGGCCTTCGCTCCGCGCCAGAGGCTGATTCGAATTAATTACAAAAACAACCCCAGGTTATGAACCTGGGGTTGAAATGCTAATATAATTAGTTTTTCAGGGCTGATTACGGATAGCTGATCCGCTGATTTATGATTTAAGTTTGGTTACATCGATAGCCGCCAGTGTTCGGTAAAGCTTTTGTCTGAAGGACGTGTTCTTTTCGCTTTCATGTAGCAGTTTTTCAGCAGCAGCCGGATTGCTTTTGGTAAGAGATTTGTACCGGTTCTCTCCATAGATATAATCTTTCAGAGCGATAGTTGGTTCAGCGGAATCCATTTGGAGAGGATTCTTTCCCTCGTTGATCATATCCGGGTTGAAGCGGAACAGCGGCCAGTGTCCGCAATTTACGGCTTTTCTCTGCTCTTCGATTCCCTTGCTCATGTCTATTCCATGTGCGATACAGGTGCTATATGCGATTATGATTGCAGGGCCGTTGTAGGCTTCCGCTTCCATCATTGCCTTTACGACCTGCGATGGATTAGATCCGAGTGCTACTTTGGCGACGTATATGTTTCCATAGGCCATGGCCATCATACCAAGATCTTTCTTGGGCAGAGGCTTGCCGCCAGCGGCAAATCTTGCTACAGCACCCATCGGAGTAGATTTACTCATCTGACCACCAGTGTTCGAATAAACTTCGGTATCGAGAACAAGTAATTTTACGTTTTGTCCGGAAGCAAGGACATGGTCGAGACCACCATAACCGATATCATATGCCCAGCCGTCGCCTCCAAGAATCCAGACGCTGCGTTTGACCAGGTTGTCCGCCAGATCAATCAGACGTTGGGCCTCAGGTTCCGGACAGCCCTTGAGAGCGGTTTTCAGCTTAGTGATATTTTCCCGCTGGGCGGTGATGCCGGCCGGTGTGCTCTGGTCGGCTTTTTTTATTGATTCAAACAATGGCATAGCATCCTTGCATGCCTTGCATGAACAGGCGGAGAGCTTTTCCACGAGCTCAAGAGCCTGATTCCGGAATCTGTCAGAAGCAAGTCGCATGCCCAAACCGAATTCGGCATTATCTTCAAACAGGCTATTTGACCAGGCCGGGCCGCGACCATCGGAACGCTTGCAATATGGAGTTGATGGCAAATTCCCACCATAGATCGATGAACAACCCGTGGCATTGGCAATCATCAGATGATCACCGAAGAGCTGAGTGAGCAACTTAATATATGGAGTTTCGCCGCAGCCCCCACAGGCGCCGGAGAATTCAAACAACGGGCGAACGAGCTGTGAGCCTTTCGGAGTGGCAAGGTTATATAAACCAGGATCGGTATCCGGAATGGACATGAAGTGGCTGAAATTTTCCCGTTCAGTCATGCGTAGTGGAGGTTGTGCGGACATATTGATTGCTTTTCTTTCGGTCTTCTGGCCGGAGGCATCTTTCTCAAACGCCGGACACATATAAACGCATGTTCCGCAACCGGTGCAGTCTTCCGGGGCAATCTGAACAGTGAAAGACAGCTCTTTGTCTTTAAATCCAGTGGCCTTGATCATCTTGAAGGTTTTGGGTGCTTTTTCAGCGAATTTCGGTTCATACACCTTGGTGCGGATTGCGGCATGAGGACAGGCCAGCGAGCAAAGACCGCATTGAATGCACGTTTTAGGTTCCCAGACTGGGATAGATGTCGCGATATTTCGCTTTTCCCACATTGTGGTGGCGGTTGGGAATGTGCCATCGGAAGGCATCTTGGAAACCGGTAGGGAATCCCCCTTTCCAGCCATGATGACTCCGAGAACATTTTGAACGAATTCCGGCGCTTCTTTACTTACGGCGGGAGGACGGTGAATTTGTGACGTGACCTTCCCGGGATATTTCACTTCTTCCAGGTTCTGGATACCCAGATCAACGGCCTTGCAGTTCATTTCGACGACCTTTTCGCTCTTGCGACCGTAGGTCTTCTCAACTGCATGTTTAATTGCAGATTCGAACTGACTGCGGGGAAGGATCTTCGATATTTCGAAGAATGCGGATTGCATGAGGATGTTTATACGATTGCCAAGGCCCAGGTTCTCCGCATGCTTCAACGCATCCAGAACGAAGAACTTCGCCTTTTTGTCTATGATGGTCTGCTGTACTTCGGCCGGGATTTTATCCCAGACTTCAGCGGCGCTGAATGGGCTTTCAAGCAGGAAGAATCCACCGGACTTCAAGTCTGAAAGCATGTCGATTTTTTCGAGAAAGCTGAAGTTGTGGCAGGCGACAAAGTCGGCCATATTGATAAGATATGGGCAACGAAGAGGTTTTTTGCCGAATCGCAGATGAGATATCGTTATACTGCCGGACTTCTTGGAATCGTAAACAAAATACCCCTGCGCATTGTTGTCGGTGTCCATACCGATGATCTTGATCGTGTCCTTGTTGGCGCCAACGGTGCCGTCTGAGCCAAGGCCGTAGAACTTCGCGCTGTAGGTCGACGGATCACCAGTGTCAACCATTGGACCAACTAAAAGACTAGTATGAGTGACATCATCTTCGATACCGACTGTGAAGTGGTTTTTGGGCTTGGCTATTCTAATGTTGTCGAAGATCGCGAAGCACTGATTCGGGGTGAAATCCTTGGAGCCGAGGCCATAACGACCACCGACAATCTTGGGCCAGTTTTTGAATGGAGCAATTCCTGCTTCAAGGGCTTCTCCGATGCTGTTTCTGACGTCGATGTAAAGAGGTTCGCCGGCGGAGCCGGGTTCCTTGGTGCGATCGAGAACACAGATTGATTTCACTGACGCCGGGAATGCCTTCACAAGATGTTCCAGCGAGAATGGACGATACAGGCGAACTTTTACCAGACCGACTTTTTCACCCTTGGAAACCATGTGTTCCACAACTTCATGCATGGTTTCGGCGCCGCTGCCCATCATGATCACAACTCGTTCGGCATCCTTGGCACCGACATAGTCGAACAGATGATATTGGCGGCCGGTCAGCTTAGCGAATTTGTCCATGGCACTTTGAACGATGCCGGGAGTTTTGTCATAGAAGGAGTTAACCGTTTCCCGACCCTGGAAGTAGACATCAGGATTCTGGGCGGTTCCACGCATTGATGGTCTATCCGGACTGAGACCACGATCGCGGTGTGCCTTCACCAAGTCTTCCGTCACCATCTTGCGCATTACATCAAAATCTAATACTTCGATCTTGTTGACTTCATGGGAGGTGCGGAAACCGTCGAAGAAGTGCAGAAATGGAATCCGACTCTGAAGAGTCGCAGTCTGGGCCATGAGGGCAAAATCCATTGTTTCCTGAACAGAGTTAGCGCACAACATTGCAAATCCGGTGGAACGAGTTGACATTACATCGCTGTGATCTCCGAAGATCGAAAGCCCCTGGCAGGCAAGAGACCTGGCAGCTACATGTATGACGGCCGATGTGAGCTCGCCGGCAATTTTATACATGTTCGGAATCATGAGAAGCAGACCTTGGGATGCCGTAAAGGTTGTGGTCAACGCTCCAGTAGTGAGAGAGCCGTGAACCGCGCCAGAAGCACCACCCTCTGATTGCAATTCGGCTACAATCGGCACGGTTCCCCAAATATTCGTTTCACCTGCGGCAGTCTTTTCATCGGCGATTTCGCCCATATTTGAACTGGGGGTTATCGGATAAATTGCTATAACTTCGTTCGTGGCATGAGCCACATGCGCGGCGGCGGAATTGCCGTCCATCATTGCGAATTTGGAGTTATGAGAATCAGACACGGGTGCCTCCTGATCCAGCTTGATGAGATGAGGCGTCGCATCGGGCGCCATTCGAAACCGCATAAATGATAAGCTAACTGATAGAGTTACGTCAAGGAGCGCAATTTACGCTCATTGCACAATAAGTCATCAATCAAATTGAAATATTGATCACAAGTGCAATCGATGTAATATCAATTTCATGTTTTTCGAGGATAAATTCCAATATATGGATACGGCGCGTCGTTTCCATATGTAATAATGGTTTATTCAGGAATTTATTGGTGTCCGGATTATGTGTTAAAGAATTGAGGCTATTCCGGCCGCCTTTATAGTTGCTTCAGTGACTTCTATTATTTCATCGAACGGTATTGGTGCAGGTTTTCCTTCTCTAATCGCGGTGAGAAAATCGACAACTTGTTTCTTATGGCCTTTATCCTGCTGCCATGGTTTTTCGCTTGTGAAGTTCGGCCAGCCGAAGCCCTCCAATCGCCTGAAGTTGTCGAGATGTAAAATGCGTCCACCAGCAAAGACCTCGATCCGTTCCTTGGGAAAATCCTTGTGCCCGTTTGGAAAATACTGAATAGCACCAACGGATCCATCTACGAATCGCATGGAAATCAACGCCGTGTCCGGTGGATTATTCGGTCCTGCCCCTTCTCCAAGTAACCCGTGAATATCTTTTATTTGTGACCCCGCCAGATAACGCAGCAGATCGATAAAATGACAGGCTTCTCCCAGAATTCGCCCGCCGCCGATATCGCCGTCCTGGGTCCAATGATCAGCTGGAATCGCACCTGCATTTACCGTCATTGTAATTGCCTTGGGGCCGGCCACTCCTTCAAGCATTTGCTTCATAGTCGCCACCAATGGAGCGAATCGACGATTGAAACCGACCATAAGCAGGTGGCCATCAGGAACCGCGAATTCATCATATGCGCGGCGAATTTCAAGCAGTTCCTGATGGTTCAGGCAGAGCGGTTTTTCGACGAATACGTGTTTCCTTGCCCTCAAGGCTTGAATGACCAAGGAAGCGTGGCTTGAATGTTGAGTTGTAATGACGACCGTATTGAGTTCCGGGTCATCGAATACATAGCGATTATCTGTCGTCGTCAAAGTGAATTTGAATTTTTTGCCAAGGTGTGTTCCCGAAACGCCTCCGGCACTGGCAATGACTTTCAGATTCGCTCCAGCTTCCTGGAATGCCGGCAACAGAGTCGATGAAGAAAATCCTCCCGCGCCGATAAACCCTACGATCGGATCGCTTGCAACGGGTATTCCACCGGATTTTATTTTCTCACTTGAGGTCCCTGCAAGGGTTACGATGCGCTCTTGTACCAGATCGATCGCGCGCGGATAATCCAGGATCAATCCCAGGATATCGGGGCGTTTCTCGACCAGTTCATACGCTTTCTCTGCCTGTTCTATCGAAATAGTCTCGCTGATCAGATTCTTTACGATCAGTCTGCCTTCCGCCATCAGGCCTAAAATTGCTTCAAAGTTGCGCTGTTCGGTCCAGCGGACAAATCCGATCGGATAGTCCAGTCCTTTTTTTTCATAAGCCGGATCATATCTGCCTGGGCCATAAGAGCATGAAACCTGGAATGAAATTTCCTTTTTGTAGAAATCGTCGCGCGACATTTCAAGGCCCACAACTCCTACCAATACGACCTTTCCACGTTTCCGACACATCTGAGGAGCCTGATGAATCGGGTCGTTGCTTTTCGTTGCCGCCGTTATGATAACGCCATCGACGCCGAAGCCATCCGAAAATCGCATGGCCGCATCGATCGGGTCGACACCTTCCTTCAACGACCAGGCCTCGATTCCGAATTCTTTCGCGAAACGCACTTTATCTTCATCAAAGTCGAACCCTATTACGCGACACCCATTTGCACGTAATATCTGGCCTGTGAGCAGGCCGATCAATCCGAGTCCAAGAATTGCTATTCGTTCTCCCAGCGTTGGTTCTATCAGGCGTACGCCTTCAAGTGCAATCGCGGCGAGTACGGTGAAGGCGGCAGTTGCATCATCAACGTTGTCCGGGATATGTGCGCACAGATTCTGAGGAATGCAAACCACTTCCGCGTGATTTCCGTTCGAAACAACCCGGTCGCCCGGGGCGAAACCATAAACACCGGGGCCTGCTTCCAAAACGACACCTGCATTACAGTAGCCTAGAGGAAGCGGTTGATCGAGTTTGTTAAAAACGGCTGTCACAGTTGGAACAACGCCGTCAGTCTTTATCTTCTGCATCACCTTCCTGACCTGATCGGGTTGTTGGCGGGCTTTGTCTATCCAACCCGAGCGCCCGAACTGAAGCAGCATGCGTTCGGTGCCAAGCGATATGAGTGTTTTAGAAGTCTTGATCAGCAGGTGCCCGGATTTAACCGCCGGTACCGGAATATCAGCGACTTCGATCTTTCCGTCTTTGAGGCTCTGCAGAATTTGTTTCATTGTACTTTTCCATTCGATGATCTGGCGTTAACAGGATTATTTAAATAAAAGCGCATGAGGCATTCATGTATTTGAATTTCCGGGAAGCTTAATACCAAGCATTTCAAGAGCTTTTCCCAGATCCCGGTATAGTAAAGATGGATCCTGGACATACACCTTACGGCGTGCAAAGCCGCGACGGATCAGATTCCATGGATTGGTATTATATCGATGAAAATAAGTTGATGCTTCCTGTGAAATTTTCTCGAAACGTTCGCCGGAAATGGCCATCACACGCTTCTTCGGGTCTTTGAAGAAAAGATCCTTCGGATTTGTTTTCAGGAAATGATCTACAGTGGGTGCAGGGTCGAGCAAACCGAGTTCCACGGCCTGGTCAAATAGTTTTGTGCGTGGAAAAGGGTTGTAAACGCCAAGTCCGGCGTAATATGGTTTGATCTCTCCTACGAAGTCGAGCGTCTTTTGGATGTCTTCTTCGGTTTCAGTTGGCAGTCCGACCATGAAGTAACCGCTCCAGAAGATGTGGTGCTTATTTAGCAGGCGTGCGGCGCGTCTAATCTGATTATGGGTGATTCCCTTGTCCGTTTCGGCAAGAATGCGTTCGCTTCCTGATTCGACACCGACGCTGATTACGTTGCAGCCGGCGTCCTTCATTACGGATAGAATTTCATCGCTTATGAGATCAACTCGAGTTGTGCATGTCCAGCCAATTTTATAGGGTTCGGCCTTGATTGCCTCACACAGCTCATGAATATGGCTTTTCTTTACAGTGAAAGAGTCGTCTTTGAAGGAAAATTGCGGTGTGCCATATTCACGACGCACCTGACGTATTTCCTCCATGATATTTTTGACAGACCGGTATCGGACACGCCGTTCCCACATATGGAAACAATAGCTGCACTGGAAGGGACATCCACGTGAAGTCAGCATTACACCCATATCTTCCGATGAATAAGACTTCGGATGCATAAGGGCCCCGCGGTCCGGCAAGGGGAGTGAATCGAGATCCGTTGTGAAGACGGCATCAGGATTGTGGATAACATTCCCGTTGCTTCGGAAACTGACGCCGCGAATGCCAGCAATGCCCTGCTTGTCGCGTAATGCTTTCAGCAGATTAGGCAATATTTCATCACCTTCGCCGCGAATCACATAATCAACTTCCGGAACCTGCATCGTAAGCTCAGGCATAGTTGAAGCATGCGCACCGCCAATGATGATAGGGACGCCGGGAAGCACTTCGCGGCAAACCTGCGCGGTGCGGACAACAGATCCGAACTTTGTTGTCATTGCCGTGATACCTATGAAATCAGGTTTTTCTTCGCAAACCAACTGTTTAAGAAGATCCCAGGTCGGGTGGTGACTGGAGTTTATGCCCTTAATATAGGAGGCATAACGCTCGTATTCGTGGGCGAAGTCAAGAGTGCCACCTTTGCCTTCGGCTGCGTCCATGTCCAGGATACGGCAGTCGAATCCCGCGCGTTTTGCACAGCCGGCAAGATAGGCCAGGCCGAGTGGAAAATAGAAATTGAATATGCCAGTGAAGCTTTTGAATGGGGGGTCAATTAGTAGTATTTTCATTAAGAATGCATCTTTTCAGAGTCTCCACGAAAATCAGTGTTGTAAGTGGCGTTTTTATGTGATACATCAGAACACCCCGCAGGTATCTATGACTACCTTGGGCTTCAGTAACTCGCGATCGATATTTTTGAACTGTGTGTGTGGCACTAAAAGCACAAGGATGTCGGATCTGCGTATCACTTCGTCGAGCGAAAACAGTGTGAACTCGGGATGCGATGTTACATATGGTTCACAAACGAGTAATTCACCGCATTTTTTATGTTTGAGGTGGCGGGCGATCTCAACGGCCGGAGATTCCCGCAGGTCATCTATGTCTTGCTTATAGGCAAGGCCAAGGACTCCGATGGTTGGGTGTTTAAATCGCTCAGCCGCATTTTCGATATGAGCGATGATGCGGTGGGGCTTATCATCGTTGACGATGCGAGCTGAATGAATAAGACGAGCCTCTTTGGGGCAGGCGTCGACAATGAACCATGGATCGACTGCGATGCAATGCCCGCCGACTCCCGCGCCGGGACGCAGAATATTTACACGAGGGTGTCGATTGGCGAGTCTGATGAGTTCCCAGACGTTAAGTCCCAGTTTGTCGCAAATTATAGACAGTTCGTTGGCGAAGGCTATGTTCACATCGCGAAAGCTGTTTTCTACGAGTTTCACCATCTCAGCCGTCGTTGCGTCAGTCAGGAATATCTGCCCCTTGCAGAACGACGCGTAAAGCGCCTTGGCTTTTTCGGACGAAATCGCATTTATGCCGCCAATAACACGATCGTTTTCAACGACTTCGCGCATGATTTGACCGGGAAGTACACGTTCGGGGCAGTGGGCTACGAAGATATCCTCCCCGACCTTCAACCCCGACTTCGCCAAAATAGGCGCGATAATTGCTTCGCATGTACGTGGCGGCGAGGTTGATTCAAGAACGACGAGGTTCCCTTTCTGGATAACCGGAACGATCGATTTCGTAGCTTCTTCGACGTAGGTCATGTCGGGTTTGTGCCCTTCTTTGAAGGGCGTTGGAACGGCTATAATGAAGACGTCGGCTGCTTCAGGCTTGAGTGCGGCACGAAGCTTCCCTGATCCGACGGCTGCTTTTACGAACAGATCCAGATCGGGTTCGGTAATATGAATGCGCCCTTCATTGATGGTGGCGACTACGTCCGGATTCACGTCTATCCCGAGGACTGAATAACCTTTAGTGGCGAGTATGCTGCTTGTGGGGAGCCCGATATAGCCGAGGCCCAGTATGCATATTCTCTGATCGCTCACATTCCCTCCCTGAAACGATAAAATTCGTGTATTGAATATATTGCCAGGAGCAACAGGCTTTTTTGCAAAAAATGTCCGGATCAATGAAGACATCTTAAGACTCGTTTATACCGCATTTTGCGTGCTTTCTCAACATTCGCATAACATGAGACTTTAGATCTAGTTGCAAAAGCCCATGGATTCGGCGAGAATGACCGACATAATTGATTCGCGCCATGCGATGATGATACTATCAGAAAGTCGGCACAACATGCGTTATTCGTTTAAAACGATAGATCGTTACGTTCTGGAAGAGCTGCTTCAGCCCTTCCTGTTTGGTCTTTCTTTTTTTGTGGTGATCTGGCTGATAGATCTGATGATGGATTTGGTGAACCTGATTTTTTCAAAGGGTGTTCCGCCGTATGTTACGGTGTTATTCTTTATTTACAGTCTTCCTCCCACTCTTGTTATAAGTTTTCCGATGGCCACTCTCATGGGTAATCTCGTTGCATTCGGCCGACTCAGCAGCGATTCTGAAATCACGGCCATGAAGGCTGGCGGTTACAGTTTTGGTCGTATTGTTGCATCCGCTATTCTGGCGGGCCTTTTCATTACAGCTCTTACGCTCTTGTTTAATGAGAAAGTCGTTCCTGTTGCGAATGACAAGTTCAGTAAGCTGTTCCGACGTGAAGTTACCCTTAAACGCCCGCTTCCCAAGGTTTCCGAAAATAGATTTTTTGAGGTCGGTCCCGGGCGTAAATTCTTCGCGCAACGTGTTGATCAAATCTCAAAGGACATGTTTGGCGTTGTGATGTATGAGGGACAGGCGAAGAATTTTCCACGGGTCATCGAAGCGAAAAGGGCGCGCCTCGGCGATGGTTATTGTAACTTTTTCGATGGTCGTATTTCCGATTTCAACAGCGCCGGCTCAGACTATCATTACACATATTTTCAACAGATGGAATATCCGATTGACACTCATTACGTTAATCCTGACGACGTTCCGGACAGCAAAAACCCACGGCGTATGAATATCAAGGAGTTGTATGATTATATTCAGGATCTTAAATCAAAAGGTCTTTCTGAAAAGGCGCTTAATCAGAACTGGATAGAATTCTGGACTAAGATGTCGATTCCGTTTGCGAGTCTGGTATTTGTAATGATAGGTGCTCCTCTGGGTACTTCTACGAGTCGTTCCGGTACCGGCATAGGAGTGGGACTCTCCGTCGTAATTATTTTTGTCTATTATGTGTTGTTCGCTGCCGGGAAAGCCTTTGCAAACGGAGGCTATCTGTCGCCGTTCGTCGGTGTCTGGCTTCCCAATTTTGTCATCGGCGGCATCGGTCTGCGTCTAATCTACAAAGCCAAGGCTTGAAGTTTCCCGGTCTTACGACTTTTCCCCATTCACAGGAGCCCGACGAAAAATGAGAAACCATCTGAGTCATTTGTTAAAGCCAATAATAGAAGCTATCTGCGGAGAACTTGGCGTTTCTTTTGTTCCCGGCATGCTTGATTTGCAAAGACCGCCCGATCCGAATCTCGGTGATTTTGCATTGAACACGGCGATGCGTCTTGCAAAGCCGGCGAAGAAATCGCCCCTTGTCGTAGCAAATCTTATTGCAGAAAAGCTTGCACCACTCAACGAATCGACGCGGAAGACATGTAAGACAGATGCCCCACTTTCTCATCTCGATGGCTTTGCGGTTCCGGATATTCCGACTCCTGTTTTCAAGAAAATAGAGGTTGTTGCTCCTGGTTTCGTGAATCTCTTTGTAAGTGAATGCGAGATCGAGAATCAATTAGTAAAAACGCTCTCTGACCCTGTTGCAGCGTTGTGTCGTGAAGGCCGTCCGGATACCGTAGTCGTCGATTATTCGAGCGTCAATATTGCAAAGCAGATGCACGTAGGTCATCTGCGCACGACAATCATTGGTGATGTGATTGTCCGCGTACTTGAAGCACGCGGCGACAAGGTTATTCGACAAAATCATCTTGGTGACTGGGGCTTGCCGATTGCGATGGTACTGATGCATGCGCAGCCAATCATGCGTGAACTGGAAGCTTCCGGGAAAGACCTCGTGAAAGAGTTGCCCCTGGAACGACTGGAAGAAATTTATCGTGAGGCCACCAGGATATGCGCCGCCGATTCTGCGGCCGCAGCCGAGGCGCATCGCATTCTGGTCGAGCTTCAAAATGGTAATGCCGGGCTTCTGGCCGACTGGCGTACGATCACTCGCCTTGCCATGGTCGAAGTTTACCGTATATACAATATGCTTGACGTTACGCTTACTCCTGAGCATGAGCGCGGCGAAAGTTTTTATCGGGATATGCTGGCCGATACCGTCTCTGCCATAGACAAAACGGGGAAACTCGTTACCTCCGATGGTGCCGGATGCGTATTTCTCGAACAGTTCCGGACAAAAGAGGGAAATCCGCTTCCAGTAATCATCCAAAAGGCGGATGGAGGTTACAATTACGCGACATTTGACATGGCGGCAATCAGATTTCGCATTGAAACGCTCAGAGCCAATCGACTGATCTATGTTACCGATGCGCGCCAGGCACTGCATTTCGCGCAGGTGTTTGCGCTTGCCGATTCCATCGGCTGGACGCGCAGGGACGACGCGGTTTCGATAAATTGCGAAAAGGTTTCTCTCGAACATGTGCCATTCGGAAGCGTTCTTGGTGAGGACAATAAACCCCTCAAGACGCGAACGGGCGAGAATGTAAAACTTTCCGAACTCCTGCAGGAGTCAATCGATCGGGCTTTTGCGGTAGTGAATGAGAAAAACGGCGCATTGCCGGAAGATCAAAAGCGGGCGATTGCACACGATGTTGGTATCGGTGCAATCAAGTATGCCGATCTCTCCCAGAACCGCAACAACGATTATGTGTTCAGCTTTGATCGCATGCTGGCTTTGAATGGCAACACCGCTCCATATCTGCAATATGCGCATGCCCGCATATGCTCTATTTTCCGGAAAGGGGGCATTAGCGAGGAAAGCATCAATGCAAGGCCAATGCTTGTACATCCGGCTGAGCGCGCCCTCGGATTGAAGCTGCTTCAATTTCCGGAAAGCGTAACAATGGTTGCAGTTGAACTGCGCCCGCATATTTTGTGTAACTATCTCTACGAGTTATCTGCGGCCTTCTCATCGTTTTATGATGGATGTCCCGTGCTTGTGGCCACCAGTGAAGACGAAAAACAGTCGCGCCTTGCATTGTGCCGGTTGACGCGCGACACGTTGGCGCGCGGCCTTGATTTGCTGGGCATTCGTACTCCGCGGGAAATGTAACTGAGTGAAAATGAACGTTAAGCGCATTTCGACGATTGTTCGATGTTCCTCATGCGGTCTGGAAAACGAGGGGGTCAAGTATTGCGGACGATGTGGAGAAAGACTCGCTGCGACGGCCATGACACATGATCATTCCGATTCTGAAACGTTCATCGAAAAGACCAAAGACTCTCTCGATGAGCTGGCAGTAAGGGTAAAGAAGCAACCGACGTCGCCAGATGCTTATTTGCAGCTTGCGATTGCTCAGCTCGAAAGTGGAAAGGCTGAGCGAGCATATTCCAGTTGGCGTGCCATGAAGGCAGTTGCGCCGGATGATCCCCGCGCCTACAGAATTGGCGCGAGGATTCTGGATACTCTGGGTCGGCGCGATGATGCAATTGCAGCTCTTTCAACGCTTATTCGCCTGGAACCGGACGACACAGATTCAGCAATGTTTCTCGCGCGTATTCAACACGAAAGTGGACGGCGACGTGAAGCGCTGGTTATTTTACAGTCGCTGCGTGCAAGAGCATCCGAACATCCCGAAATTCTTCTGAGTCTTGCCGAGAATCAGCTTGCGCTTGATGATCCGGCAGCGGCACAGGAAGATCTTTCCACATACCGCAAGATGGCTGGCGAGAATCTGAATGTTTTTGTGATGCTGGGGCGCGCCATGCTTCAACAGTCGTTTTTTGACGGGGCAATCCGCCTTTATCGCGAAGGACTGGTTCTTTTTCCCGAAGACCCGGAACTGCTGGTTGGTTTAGGAAAAGCTCTTCTTGGCGCGGGCGAAAAGGGACAGGCGCTTCTTGAGTTCGAGCGCGCTGGTCATAAGGCTCCGGATCGCATTGATCTATTGCTCGAGATGGGGCGTCTGTATGGCAGCATGGGAATGGATGATAAGGCAAACGAGATGTTTGACCGTCTGCGTGCTCAGAAAGTTCGTGACGGAGAGGTGTTTCTCGATATCGCCCGGTATTATCATTCTCGTCGTGAGACCGATAAAGCCCTGAAAGAGCTTGAATGTGCACGGGAACTGAGTCCGCATAATGCAGAGATCGTGAGAACTCTTGCCGAAATTTTTGAAGGCCGCAAGGAATTTTCCCATGCAGTCGCCGAGTATGAATCTTTCCTCGAAGGAACTCCGAACGCAGGTTGGGCACTGAGTGGCGTTATTCGGTGTGCTTCGGCTCTTAATGAATATGAACGTGTAGCAAAAGCTCAGAACAGATTAATTGCCCTTGGGCATGCAACTGCTGAGCTCTGGTGTGATTACGGGGAAACTTTGATTCGCCTGGGAAAATTGAAAGACTCGACGGCAGCCTTTGAAGAAGCTGCGCGCCTGGATCCAACTTGTCAACGGGCATATCAGGCTCCTGAGCTCCTCAAACTCGAAAAGGCCCGTCTGGAAGGATCTAAGCTGGTTGTACAAGCCAGGGATGCCATAGCCAAACGATTTATGTTAACTGCCGCTGATCGTCTTGAGCACGCCCTGGAACTTGTTCCTCGCGAGACTTCATGGATGCGTCTTCTGGCGGATGTGCATCTTCGCACGGGCTCAATGACACGTGCATCCGACCTGTTGTCAAAGCTGCGTGCGTTTTCGCCGGATGATTACTGGGTTTCGTCGCAGCTTGCACGTGTTTATGAATTTGACGAAAAAGCCCAGCTGGCTATTGAGCTGTTATCTGCAACGCTCAAGGAGCATCCAACAGAAATCGAAGGTCATCTTTTGCTGCTACGCCTGAAACGTTCACAAATTCAGGGAGACAGATTTGAGCGCGATATGCTGACAGCGCTTGTGAAGAACAACCAGCATGAAATGGGTTCGCTTCAGAAAACTCATCCTGTACCCCTGCTGGTCGAAGGATATATCCACTTTTTATTTGGCATGGGAAGGAAGTTCCAGGCAGATTCTCTGAAACGTGCTGAAGAATTGTTTGAAACCGTTCTGGAGCGGTTTGAAGACAATCAATCGTATGCTCATCGTGGTTTATGCCTTGTTCATAGAGCCCGGGGAGATTACCGCAAAGCTGTAATACATCTTCAGGAACTCGTTAAGGAAAGTGCGGATCCGGCAGCTCTGCATGCCCTGGCGCGTTTGAACGCCAATTTTCAGATGTGGGGCGAAGCCAAACGATGTTATTCCTCGCTCCGCAGTCTTTTTCCGGAAAACGGTCTGTACCGAAGGCGTTTTATCGAGGTTATTGCTGCTGATACCGATGTGGAATCGAAAAACGAGCTGTCCAATTTTATCAACACCTGTCAGGAGGGGATTCGTGCCGATCCACAGCAGGCATGGTTGCTTCACGATCTCGGATGGGCGCAAACCCTCGTTGCGCGCAAATCTGTACAGCGCGAGGAGTGGTCTCGCCGAGCGCTTTTGACCTGGAACAAGGCAGGCGTGCTTGACGATGCGCCGCCGTGGCTGCGTTGGGGACTCATGGAAGTGCAACTTGAATTCCTGAAGGGTGCTGAAAAACATCGGGCATTGCAGCAAAATGTGAAGGCCTGTGAGAAGATTGCACGTGAATACCCTGATCTGGCAATGGCGCACCAATATGTGGGTGTGGCCTATCTTGGGTTCGAAGATCTCGCTCAGACGGATCGGGCAGTGAAAAACCTTGAAACCGCATTTTTTCTGGCTCCGGATGCCGCCGATACGACGTTTCTGCTTGCACGAACATATCGTACTCTTGGACGTTCTGCAAGAGTAGAAGCCATGCGGCAGATCATGCTGCTATTGGAACCGGAACTACTTTTGAAAATGTAGCTGGGTACTTGAAATTACGAGCGTTGTTCGCAGCGCTGCGTTCGGTCACGATTACTGGCGGTTTTCGAAAGTAGACGTCATCGACGGATCGTGCTACTATAAAATCCGAGATGTTCTTGGAGATTTTAGGATTTCCAGGAATCTTTTGATTCACTGGATTTTCAGGGGGTTGATGCAATATACGTGGCACGGAATATCGAAGTGCTTATTCAACAGGCTGGCCCGGAATCGGTGCTGGTAGAGTTGCAAATGCATGGGGATCCTCGCTGTCTCGCGCTTATTCGCCGTCTTATCGGTGCCAGTGCAACATCCATCGCTATTACAGGGCTGGTTTTAAATGACATTAAACTGGCGGTTACCGAAGCTTGTACTAATGTAATCAAACACGCTTACAAATATGACAATACCCGCAAATTCGAACTTAAGCTCCTGGTTTCCCCATACCTGTTTCAGGTTCGCATTTCTTATAATGACCCGGGGTTCGATCCCTCGACCATTCCAGTGCCCGATCTTACGCGCATTCAAGAAGGTGGTTTTGGTGTGTTCATTATGCGCCAGATCATGGATGACGTCTTCTATCATGCGGATTCGACATCTGGAGCTGTTGAATTAAGGTTGGTCAAGATTCTTGATACAGTTCTTACAAATTCCGGAGGGTAAGGTGAAAATAAATATTGAAAGCAAGGTAGACCTGGAGCGCAAGCAAAAATCCTACCTCCTGGATGGAGAGCTCGATGTTCATCAGGCGAAGGAGCTGCGCACCAGTCTTCTGGAAGATCTTGAGGATGGTAACTGGAGCTATATTCTTGAAATGAGCCGTATTACTTATCTTGACAGTTCCGGATTGGGTATGCTCGTGTATTTAAAAAAGGAAATCATGCGGCATGGGGGACGGTTATCTCTGATCGGTCTTCAGGAGCAGGTTGCAAATGTATTTAGATTGACGCGCCTTGACGAATTCTTTGAACTTCCACCGAAGGCGGCACCTTGAGTAAGTCTTCATTATTGTCAGCGACCAGATTGACTGTTTCCCGCAAGTTTCCAACTTCCGGGAGGTTCGTTGCATTCGAGGGACCCGAAGGCAGTGGAAAAACAACACAAATTCGTCGTCTGGCGGCAAAACTATCTGCGCTTGGTCATGATGTCGTAATCACGCGCGAGCCTGGGGGGACTTCATTTGGAGATGAGGTTCGTCGATTGTTGCTGGATCACTCGTCGGGTCATCTTGAGGCCGCCACGGAACTTTCTCTGATGTTGGCCCAGCGAAGCGAGCATATTTCTAAGGTGATCATTCCGGGACTGACTCGAGGTGCTATCGTGCTCACTGACCGATACATCGATTCCAGTCTTGCATATCAGGGTTATGGTCGGGCTCTTGGGGCCGATCTTGTGCGTCGCATTCATCTTGAATTGCTGGGGCCTTGCCTTCCTGATTTAACAGTGCTTTTTGATCTTGATCCCGTAGTGGGTCTGGAACGCGCACGCCATGGCGGAAGTCGATCGCATGATCGACTTGAAGCGGAGACTTTGGCATTTCATCAAAGGGTTCGTGATGGCTATCTCGCGATTGCAGCCGCCGAACCAGATCGTTTTATCGTTCAGTCGGCCATGGGAGGCATAGATGATATTTTTGCTTCTCTCGAACAACATATTTTACCGCGTTTGACTGGATCGGATTCTTTTAGATGAAACATCGTTGGTTTGATTTTGGATTCCGCCTTGATCTTGTGCTCATGGCATTGCTGGCGCTTGGATATGTTTCGGCGCACAGTCTGCACTATCCGATTCCTTTTGTTCCGTTTCTTCTGATCGGTCTCATGACCATTTCGGTCATGCATGTGATTGTGTATTACAAGATCCTTCTGCCGTTGCGACGATTTG
This sequence comes from Candidatus Rifleibacteriota bacterium, assembly GCA_015233155.1. Taxonomy (GTDB): domain Bacteria; phylum Muiribacteriota; class Ozemobacteria; order Ozemobacterales; family Ozemobacteraceae; genus JADFYG01. Next base: position 34,722 of record JADFYG010000028.1, on the reverse strand, counting down.
CTGAAATTGCCGACAACGTTGCGGATGGTGATTTACACCAAAAATTCCTTCCATCAGGATCGAACGAACTTGAGGAAATACATAATAGTTTTACAAAGATTGTGGGTAGTCTGCTCGATTCACGCGAGGCTATCGAGAATTATATCAAGACCATCGGCGATATCAACAAACAGCTTGAAATCAAGGTCGATTCGCTGTCGGTACTATATTCGGCAAGTAAATCCATGGGAGCCAGTCTAAGTGTGGATGGTTTGGCGCGCACTTTTCTGACGCTTATCATCGAACGTCTTCATGTAACTGGCGCGGCTGTCCTACTTTACAATGAAAAGAACGACATGGTCACCACCAAGGACATACTGGGTTTTTCACCTGAACTTTTTGCGCGATTTCGCTTTTACTCTGACAATAAGATAATCACAAACATGTTCAATGAGACATGTGGATTCTGGGTTCCGGATGAAACCTCAAGAAATCTTATGAATGCTGAGTTTGAAACCGATGCGGTGCGAGCGCTCAGATTATTTTTACCTATGCGAATAAAAGACCATTTTGTCGGTGTCATAGTTCTTGGTGAAAAAAAAGATGCACAGCCTTATAACGAGGCTGATCATCAGCTAATTTTGGCTCTTGCGGGCCTTGCAACTACGGCAATCAACAATGCGACTCTTTACGAAAAATCTGAGGAAACTAAAAATGAGCTGGATCGCAAAGTATTCAATTTGATGACTTTGCAACAATCCGGGAAGGTGCTGAGTTCCACGTTGAATATCGACAGCCTCCTCACGATGGCTATCGATATGTTCCTCGAAACGGTTTGGGCGAATCGCGGTGTCCTGATGTTGATGAGCGAAGACAATCTCAAATTCGAGGTTAAGGCTTCCAAAGGCCTGGATCCAAAAGAAATGATCGATCTCGAAAATAATCCGGCTGAAACATGGGCAATGACGGCTTTGCAGAAGGATAAGCGGCCGATATTCTCGCATGAATTGGCTGAAAAAGCCAAGTTTCAGAGCTACACCATTATCAACAGGCAACTACCATTCGCAGTATATGTTCCACTCCTGAAAGAAGGTGAACTATACGGCGTAGTTAAAATCGGTGCCAAGATCAATGGGGAAAATTTTAATGAAAATGATCTTGAATTCTTTTCAACACTTTCGTCTCAGGTGGTTATTTCTTTTGAAAACGCCAGACTTTATTCACTGGCAATTACAGATTCAATAACGAAATTATATATTCACAGGTATTTCCAGTTACGTCTTGACGAGGAAGTCAAGCGAAGTCGCCGCTACAATTCGACCCTGACATTACTAATGTGTGATATCGATAATTTCAAGCATATTAATGATAATTATGGACATCAACAGGGCGATACCATTCTCAAAGAAATAAGCATGATTCTACGCAAGAATATTCGCTCGACTGATATTGCCGCCAGATATGGTGGTGAAGAATTTGTGATCATTCTTCCGGAGACCACCCAATCGGATGCAAAGATCGTGGCAGAGCGCATTCGCCGTGACGTTGCGAAATTCGAGTTTCCATCGCTGGTTGCCGACCATGCACCGATTCACACCACGATTTCTATTGGCGTGGCGGGTTTTCCTTTGAACGCAAACGACAAGGACGAGTTGATCCGGAAGGCCGACAGCTCTATGTATAAAGCAAAGGATAGCGGTCGTAACAAGGTCATTCTATGTGGGATAGATAACTGAGGCCAATGGTAGATGTAACTGTAAAGGGAAAAACTGCCGAGCCGGGCGACAGATTGTCGGCAGAAAAGCGTACCCCGACTAAAGCCAGTCGAACAACATCCGGAAAAGACAAGGTTGGTGCTGGTGATGTTGGAACCACTAAGCAATCGTTTTCCGAATCTATCGGGAGTGCGCGTAGAACGCTCATCGATGGTAGTTTGCGCGATGTGTTAGCAATTGTCAGGGCTCGCGGAGAACGTTTTTTGCGGTCTCCTGAGGAAAAGCTGCTTGAAGAATACAAAGATGGAATTACTCAGTTTCTTGAGCGGGCCAGAAAAGAATTATTTGCTCTTAAAGAAGAGCTGGGCAGTGAAAAAGATGGCCAACGCAAAGTATTCCAACTCGTAGAGACAATAGATCGGGATGTCGATATGCTTACGCGGGAAACACTTCAGAAAGATAAGCCATTGCTGTTACTGGCGTCGTTGGATGATATCCGCGGATTGATCGTAGATCTTGTGAAATGATCTCCGTGCCAGCAAGATTAGTTTTAAACACGATGAGGGCCGAAAAATGAAGAACGTTAAAAGAGAGACGCGAAATACGGGTGTGGATACCGGAGCTATTCAGCTATACGTGATTACGGGAATTTCGGGAGCAGGGAAAAGTCAGGCCATTCACTATTTCGAAGATGCAGGTTTTTTCTGCATAGACAATCTGCCGCCCGCGTTGTTGCCGAAGTTTGCGCAGATTTGTGGAGATACACACGGAAAAATTACAAAAGTAGCGATGGTCATTGATGTTCGCGGTGGAGAGTTTTTTGATTGTCTGTTCGATTCCTTGACAACAGTGGAAGAAATGGGAATTAGAACCCGGATACTGTTTCTCGAAGCTTCTGATGAAGTGCTGGTGCGGCGTTTCTCCGAGACCAGGAGACGACATCCACTCTCTACGGGCGGACGTATTCTGGAGGATATTCAATTTGAACGTCGCAATCTGGCAGAAGTGCGTGCATGCGCGGATTTCATCATCAATACGTCTGAACTGTCATCGCGCGAACTATATGAAGAAATTCGGCGCATAATCGAGCACGAGGCCTCGACACGCAAATTGCCGCTTGTTATCGTTTCCTTTGGTTTCAAATACGGGATTCCTCTTGATGCAGACATGGTGTTCGATGTGCGATTCCTGACAAACCCCTTCTATGTTCCGGAACTGAAAAACCTGACAGGGCTTGATACAAAGGTTTCGGATTTTGTTTTGAGTTCTGAGCTGGGCGCGGAATTTGGAAAACGCATGGTGAATTTTGTGGAATTTCTGATTCCGCATTTTGTTCAGGAAGCCAAGAGTCGATTGCAAATAGCCATTGGTTGCACGGGAGGACGCCATCGTTCCGTGGCACTGACAGAACATCTTGCCAAAGAATTGAAAAGCGATCAGATTATTATTTCGCGTCGTCATCGCGATCTTGAACTTAAGTAGATTTATCTTGTTTTTCATCGACATATTGATATATTCTCTTATTTATTGAGGTAGTAAAAATATGGTTTTGCGGGTGTTGCCGAAAGTTTGCGCTTTTGCAGCTGTTCTGGTGATGGCCGGATCGGCGTTGGTTGGCGCTCAGACGTCTGTGTCAGATTTGAAGCTGAATCTCAAGGGTGACAAACCGATGACAGAAGCGGTTTCACCTCTTGGTGAGTTTCGCATTTCTCTCGACAGTCAGATGATAAACGGTGGCGACCGTTTCACCCTTCCTTC
>JADFYG010000028.1:0-31173 GCA_015233155.1 Candidatus Rifleibacteriota bacterium | reverse complement strand
CTGTGTCAGATTTGAAGCTGAATCTCAAGGGTGACAAACCGATGACAGAAGCGGTTTCACCTCTTGGTGAGTTTCGCATTTCTCTCGACAGTCAGATGATAAACGGTGGCGACCGTTTCACCCTTCCTTCTCCAGTGCGTTCTCTAACAACAGAATGGCGAGGAATGCCGAGTCTGCGTCCGGATAGTGCATCCCTGCTTACGAGCACGAGTTTTCGTGGTGCGTCGCCGGGCTGGATTGCCTCACAGGCTTTTGTTTTACGCGATCAAGCACCCAAAGAAATGGTATTGCTGCGAAATGATCGTCCGGAAGCCAATGGCGAGCGTATCAGACATATGGCCCGACGAGATTTCGGTTCGACCCTTACTCTCACGGCTGGTTATCTTCAGGAGCCTCGTCGGGCACAACCATCTGAAATGCGAGTTATCGGAGCGGGAACACAAAGAAATCGCTGGAGTATATATGGAGAAGTCGGACAAGAAGAGAATTCGGCATTACCTCATGTTTCTTCCGAATATTCCCTTCGGGAAACGCAGACTCCGGTGAACATAAACTCCTTTGGCCGACGTGCTCAACGCGTTTTAGCGACTCCGGCCAATGTTGAATTGCTTCCGGTGGCTTCAGATGGAGATGTTCCCACTCTTAATAATTATTATCTTGAAGCCATGTATAAGTTTCGGCCAGAATTACATGGAAGAATTTCATACCAGCGTTCGAACGTCGAACTTCAGGATCCCAACGAGAACCTTCAATTAGAAGGTATAGTCGAAACGGGGAAGGATTTCACGATCAAAGCCGGGTATCGCAATGGAAGCACCCCCGATACCGGTGAGCGAAAACCGACTCGGGATAAAAAAGTCTGGACCGAATTTATCCTGAAATTTTGAGAGAGTCGCCTCAGGCGACATCGTTATAGAGCGATATTGATGTCGCAACTGATTGAAATGGAAGCTTCTTCAACAATTGTGTAGTCCTGTTGAATTTTCCCATTGAGGCCAATGAAGATCACTGATATTCGTATTCATTTGATACGACAACCGACGTCGAAGCTTCGCGCATTCGCCTCAATCACTATCGACGATATGTTGGCGATACACGATTTTCGTGTAATTGCCGGGAATCGTGGCTTATTTGTATCCGTTCCAAGTAAGAAAACGCAACAGGGCGATTTTCGGGATATTGTCGTTCCGATCACGAGCGAGGCTGATCATTTGCTGTGTTCGCAGATTCTTCGGGCCTATGAAGACGAATTAGCGAGGCCGGAAAATGTTGCCGGATCTGCTCTGCCATAATAATATTTCAGACGATAAAGATCGTCTTGTTGCCGAATGCACGAAAGTATGATATTTTACCCAAACCGAACGGGGTTCAATACCTGACGGGTGCGTGTTTTTTGTATCTGGAGGGACATCTATTTATTGGGACGTCGCCAAGTGGTAAGGCACCTGCCTTTGGAGCAGGTATTCCCAGGTTCGAATCCTGGCGTCCCAGCCGAGAAAGCGAGGCGAGGGTTGTGGAATCCCCGCCTCGTTTTATTTACTGTGACTGTGTGACGGGAGAAACCATGGGCAGGCATTTAAGCGCATTGATACTAGCTGCGGGCAAGGGTGTTCGTATGAAGTCTCCTTTGCCAAAAGTAATGCATCCGGTACTGGGGCGACCGATGGTTTGTCATGTTATTGATGCCGTGCGATCCGTTGGTGCCGATCCCGTGCATGTCGTTGTCGGATTCGGTCGTGAGCGTCTTGAATTGGCACTTGCCGCCGAAAAAGTTCGATTCATTCCTCAGACCGAACAACTCGGAACCGGTCACGCGGTCCAATGTTTTGCCAGGCAGTTGGGTACTGAGATCGGTATAACGCATACCACTTTGCCAGAACATATACTCGTGGTTTGCGGGGACACTCCGCTTATTTCTCGTTCTACGCTGGCAGCAATGGTCGAGCGGCATTTTGTCGAAAAGCCTGCTGTTACAATGTTGACACTGGAGATGGCCGATCCCGGCAATTACGGTCGCATTACGCGTGATACATCCGGTCGTGTCATGGGTATACGGGAAGCTAAAGATTGTTCTCCGGAAGAACGGGCCATTCGCGAGATCAACCTGGCCGTATATTTGTTCGATACCAAATCATTGTTAGATCGAATTTTTCAACTGAAAAATGAAAACAGGCAGAAAGAATACTATCTGACCGACATGATTGAAATGTTTTCCCGAGATGGGCTTCCAATCATTGCCATTAAAGAGAGTGATGAGCTTTCCACACTCGGCATCAATAGTCGTGCCGACCTTGCGCGAGTTAATAGAATTATGGCCGAGCAAATCATGCATCGTCATTTAGAAGCTGGCGTTACAATCGAAGACCCAGGCCAGACGCTAATAGAACCGACCGTTGAGATTGCCGCTGATACAATTATTCGACCGGGAACATTGCTTACCGGCAGAACACGTATCGGAGGCCATTGCATTATTGGGCCGCAGATCCGTATTTCTGATTCGACTATTGGTGATGGGGTTCATGCGGAGTTTTGCGTTGTAGATAATGTGCATGTGGCGGATAACACGCGACTGAAACCCTTCTCTGTAGTTTTGGGCGAGAATTTATCGCACTCGGATTGACTTGTTTTGGAGAATTGTGCGCATCGACAGCGCGTCGATCAAACGAATAAGGAGACTATTACGTCAATGGCTAGCGACAAGCGTATCAAGATCTTCAGCGGCGGAAGCAATCCAGAACTGGCAACAGAAATCTGTCGTTATCTTAACGTTCCGGAAGGACGAATTTTCTGGAACACATTTGCCGATGGCGAACTGTACTGTCGCATAGAAGAATCCGTGCGCGGAGCAGATACGTTTATTATTCAACCCACCTCCCGGCCTGTCAACGAAAACCTCATGAAACTGCTCATAGTCTGTGATGCGCTCAGGCGAGCATCCGCTGGAAGTGTGACAGCCGTTGTGCCATATTTCGGGTATGCGCGTCAGGAAAAAAAGAGCATTGGTCGCGAGCCAATCACGGCCAAGTTGGTTGCCAATCTTATAACGACGGCCGGAGCCGGAAGACTTATTGTCGTTGATATCCATGATCCTGCGTTACAAGGCTTTTTCGACATTCCTGTAGATCATCTTTCTGCCGGGTATCTTCTGGCCGGGCATCTTGCCAAGCAGGATCTGACGAACAGTGTAGTTGTTTCTCCCGATACGGGCGGCGTCCATCGGGCCCGCGAGTTTGCAAAGCGCCTTCATTTACCGCTCGCGATAGTGGACAAACGACGTCCCGAGGCGAATAAGGCGGTCATCATGAACGTCATCGGCGAAGTTGGAAACAAAAATGTCATAATCATCGATGACATGATAGATACGGCAGGAACGCTGGTAGGTGTTGCCCAGGCATTGCGTGAACGCGGAGCTCTTGAAATTACGGCGTGTTGTACACATCCGGTGTTGTCTGATCCTGCAATAGAGCGCATAAATGCATCTCTGGTTAATAAGATGATAGCGACGAATTCACTTCCAATCAGCGAACGCTGCGCGCGATTATCCATGCTCGAGCCAATTTCACTCGCCCCGTTGATTGGCGAAACCATTCAGCGTATATTTGACAAGCGCTCCGTGAGTGAACTATTCACTTGATGTTTCGCTGATTTTTTGTCGGTATCTTATTTTGCCTCCAGAGGGGAACGCCATGAAGATTATCTGGAAAGCTTCGATCGCCTTGTTTTTTGCCGCAGCATTGTCTGTAATTTTATCAGGCTGCGGAGGGAAGCGTGATTCGTCGAATCCGGTCAGTCCCAAAGTCGAACATCCATCCGAAGAGGGGAAAGCAATTCCGGCAGCTGAAACAGCGCTCAAGGTTCGCTCTTTGATCGACTCCGGCAAAATCGAAGAGGCGGAGACAACTGCACGCAAACAGGTTGCAAAACGTCCTGGTGACGCCGAAGCACACTTCCTGCTCGGAAAGGCCCTGCTGGCAAAAGGGAAGCGTAATGAAGCACGGATCTCATTTGAAAAAGCGCGAGATCTCGAACCGTCTTATGCATCGTATGGCAAAGCCCTGGCAGAAATCCATGACATGGATGCGGAGGAAGCCATAAAATCAGATAATCCTGCGTTGGCGGTCGAAGCCTGGAAGCAATGTCTTGCGATGCGGTATAAGCCCCGCCAGACCGAGAAAAATCTTGCTGAAGCTTTTCGACTTTTAGGTGAAAAATTGGTCGCGGAAAACAAGCAGGGAGAAGCTGAAACTGCTTTCCGTGAAGCAGCGGAACTTTTGCCGGACAATCCGCTTCCGCGACTCAATCTAGCCAACATGATGTTGTCTGAAGATCGTTTGCAGGAAGCCCATCGTGAACTGCGTGAACTTTCCAAAACACATCCCAATTTTGAGGATGGACTGGTTGCATATGCGCGTGTTCAGCGTCGTATGGGCGATGTTCGTGGCGCGATGGATACGCTGAAACATGTTCTTGTCCTTAATTCCGACAATTCGGAGGCGAAGGTCCTGCGAATCGAACTTGAAAACGAAGTTCCGGTCAAACAACTCGAGGAAGAACATTCGAAAACGATTAATCCGGACGAGCCCGATCCCGAGCTTTTACGCAAACTGGGAGAGCTGGAGAGCGTGGGCGATATGGCCGGCCAGGAGGTTCTGTTAACCAACACTCTCGAAAATGCTCCTGGGATGATGTGGGCGAAGCTGCGTCTGGCGACGGTCGAAGAGCGACTGGACAATGCATCCGCATCATTAGCGCTCATACGAAGCTATCTGGAGGAACGACCTGATGACATTCGTGGCCGTTTTGTTCTAGCGCATGCGCTCCAACAATGCGGCGCACTTGATGAAGCGATGAGAACTCTTGACGCCCTTGAACTTGAAGGCAAGGCAAATCTGCAAGTTTACGATGAACTCGGGCAAATTCAAGCCAAGAAGGGCATGTTCACCGAGGCAAAAACTTCATGGAAAAAAGCCCTGGAGCTTGATCCGGAGTATGCAGGGGCCATGTTCAATTTCGGTCAGCTTGCCATGGAAGAAGGAAAGCTGAAGGATGCTGAAACATGGTTCAATAAAGCTCTGGCGCGGGAACCATTCAACCTGAAATATCGTTATTTTGCGGGACTGAATCTAAAACAGGCTGGAAAAACGACGGAGGCCAAAGCTTTATGGGAAGGTGGACAAGCCCTTCTAAATCCTCAAGATCCTTATGCACGACGTATTGCGGCTGCTCTTGGGAAAAAACTTTCCGCCCCTCCGACACGATCTGTTTCATCAATAGCTCAGGCAGGGCAGGCCTCTACGACAACACGTGTAGTTGCAGGTGACGCCGGCATACCCATTATTTCCGCATCACCAGATGGGACCATGGTTGAGACTCGCAGATATAATACTGATGCTGTTTCCGCGGTTTCGGTTCTCCCTCGGGCGCAACCACTGAATTCCGCGTCAGTTCCGGCCGGGATTTCAGTTAACATAACAGGAACCCTTCCAGCGACTACTTCGACGATAATTTCGACCTCCCCGTCAGCCGGGGAAGATCCACAATATCAAAAAGGTCTGGAGGCGGCGCGCGCATCAAAATACGTTGAGGCTGAGGCGGCATTCACGCAGGTGTTAACCCGGAATCCAAAAAATTTCAATGCGTGGGTGAATCTGGGTAATGTGTATGCAGCCATGGATAAACCTGCTGATGCGGCCGCGCGGTATCTGAGAGCGCTGTCAGTTAATTCCGGAAATGGATTTGCAAGAAAAGCACTTGCCAAAGTTTATGACGAACTGGGACTGAATGCTGGCGAGAAAAATCTGCTGACAGGGGATAATGCTCCGGTAAGTGCGGAGGGCGATCGTCAGCGCAGCAATCCCAGATCTTTTGAGCCATTGGCAAGGGCATTTCTGCGTTGTGGTCTGCAGGAACAAGCGCAGGTACTTGCGCGTATAGCGGTCGAGGAAAATCCGGACAATATTGAACTTCGCGTATTGCAAGGCGAAGTGCTGGGTGCGTCCAATCGGCCCGATGCAGCAGAGAGCTCCTTCAGGAAGGCCATTGACATGGATAAGACCAACCCTGTTGGTTATCTCAAGCTTGGTGAACTTTTGGCGGCGACAGGACGACGAGACGATGCTTTTGGTGCTTATGAACAGGTCATGAAATCCAAACTGGCCGACCCCGACACTCTTATAACTCTTTCTGACAGGTTAAAAGAGGTCGGACACGTAAAGGAAGCGACTGATATGCTGAGTCGCGTGAAAGGAATGAATCTTTCTGATAGCCAGTTGAAGAGGCTCCAGGAGCATAATGGTTCTCTCTGAGTTTCACTGGAAATAGATTTCTGGTGATCTCGCATTGATCATCGCTTTTTTTTCCTTTATGATGTATTTGTGCGATGGGAATTATGATATTGTTTCGGGTTCACGATCCTGTAGTAGGCCAATAATGGCTTATAGTAGTCTTCTCGTTAAAAGTAAGGAGACGGACAATGTGGCGAAACACGACACTGAATGGCCTTGACGAAGCGCTGACAGAGTTGAATCGGGCGATTGAAGCGCTTCCAGACAGCTCAACGAAAAAAGGACTGATCAGCCGTTTCGGAAAGCTGCATAGAGTCAGACATGAACTCGATCATCCGCAATCGGCTTCCGCGCGGTTTGTTCCAATTCTGATCGGCGGGGCTGCCATGATGGCTATTATGGCAATCCTGTATATCTATTTTGCAGTTATCCGAAGGTCATGCACCGGCTCTAGAAACTGAAGGAGAAACTATTTATGTCATTAGTACAAAGCCGGTCATTTTATAAATCGAACTATTTTGCATTTCTTTGTCGTCGTGTCGCTTCAGTCATTATCGGAGTGATTCTGACTTTTTTTGTGATGACGCCTCCTGCAGATGCCCAGATCAAAGCGCGCCCTGCCACAGGGACTGAGAATCTTGCTACAAATACTGAGAATATTCAGCCGAAACTTGATAAGGTTGAGCGAAGCTGGGGACTGCGGCCATTTAGAATGAGTGGTTATCAAACATTTGTAGAGCCTCGTATTGCTTTTATCAAGCGAAAGAAGGATTTTTCTGAAGTCATTGAGTATTCCTGGCGTCCTTTGTTAATCCTGGATATGCCGCATAAAGAGCGTATCGATCGCATCCAGTTTTCGTTCAACAGATATTATTTCACCGGTCCGGAAAAACGGTCATTCTATGGCGGTGGTCTGGGTGGGAACATCATTCTCTTTAATCAGTCATTGAAGAGTTGGGGCAAAGACCGGGCCCTCGATTTAAAAGATGGAGTAAACGGTCTTGGGCGAGTATTCCTGGGTTATAAGTGGAGAGAGATTCGCTTCCTGGGTGAAACTTACCCGGTCGTGCTGCGCGTTGACGGTATTTTCTCACCGAGCTATGAGTTTGGCGGTAATCTCGGACGAGCAGGCGATAAACTGAATTTAACAGAAATTAGAGGCGGATTGTCTTTCAGTATCGAGTAATTTACTCTCTAAAAAGGCTAAATGAAACGGATTCATGTTTTCGGACCGGTTCCTTCAAGAAGGCTTGGCAGATCACTTGGAGTCGATCTTACTCCTGCGAAAACGTGTTCGCTTGATTGCCGCTACTGTCAGCTGACTCCTACCCAAACTCCTATCGCTGAGCGCGGAAATTTCGTCGATACGGACCTGGTTTTACGAGAACTTAAGGCTGTTCTTGCCGAGATTGATCCTCCTGACTGGATAACGTTCTCCGGTACTGGAGAACCGACACTCCATATCGGACTGGGTAAATTGTTGCGCGAGATTCGCGAAATGAGTTCCCGGCCTATCTGTGTGATCACGAACGGCACCCTGTTGGGGCGCCCGGACGTTAGAGAGGATCTGATGTTCGCCGATCGGGTGATGCCAACTCTGACCACGGTGGACGAAGAAACGTTTAGACGCATTCATCGGCCATCTCCAGGGATAATCCTAAGTGATATTCTTGATGGTTTGCATACTTTTTTGATGTCGTTTACAGGGTTTATCGAGATTGAAACTTTCGTATTACCCGGAATAAATAATTCACCGGAGCTTGTAACAGCGCTTGGCAAATTTTTGCGAAGTTTACCTCGACTGGATGCCATATATTTGAATACGGCGGTTAGAACGCCTGTAGATCCAACGATTCGAGCGGCAACTGCCGAAGAATTGAAACACTTCAGGGAGTTGCTGGCGATATCAAAGACACTTGTGACAACGGCTCTGGATTGCAATGCAATACCAGCGGTGCCTGGGCGATCGCGCACTGTAAAGGATGACGAGATTCTGGGACTGCTGTTGCGGCATCCGTGTACTATCGAACAACTCGCAGCTGTTCTCGGAGCGCCAGCAGAATATATTTCTGAGCGCATTGATATTCTGATGATGGCGGGCGATGTCGCGCGAAATCCTGATTCGACCTGGCGCATAAGGGCAAATGAGAAATAGAAGGCCATAGTCTGACTTTGGATAAGTGCTTCGACAGTATCACACGACATCTGCTAACAGGCCATTCGCAGATACCATAAAAGAGATAATTAATCTTTTTCCCCGGGACACACAGCCATGTGATGTAAGGATGTAAATCCAAAATACATTACGAGGAGGGAAAATGATTCATTGTCACATGGTTGGCGTGGAAGAGTGTTTTTTGATACCTGGATTCGCGGAATGGCTGGAACAGCAACTTCCGGAAACTCTGTGTAGAGAAGCTGGCGAGATCTGGCATATGTTTCGAACTACTGCAGGAAATGTAGCATTTGATCGACGTATGCCACGACTCGGAGGTCGGCGTCATGGCTAGGATTGGAATGTGGAGCGATCTCATGAACATGGATAGCACAGAACATATGCATGGGAAATCAAGGAAAAATGCATGGCGAGGTGATCGGCGGCTTTCGTGCGTGGGTTTTTCCATGCGGGAACTTGCAACTATCCGAGCCATGCTTTCCCAGGATCATGGTTGGGGGCAATTGTTGTTCGAATAATAGATAGGACCGACAGCGTGTCCTTTTTATAGCAAACAGCCTTATTCGGAAAGGTTTTAAGTTTTCGCCGGCGATCAGTCGGCGGAAGCTTTCAAATCTGGATCAAGCTTGAACACGCGTGACGATTTACCTTCATCAATGAAGACCAGCTTTTTCACTGGAATATGTGATAAGGCGGAAATTGTTACTGAGTGATAACCAGACCGCACTTTTTTCAGAATAAAGCGTCCGTTCGTGCCTGTGACGACACATGTGTCGTTGAGAGCAATTGTCGCACCCGCAACTGGTTTTCCGGAAAGAGATGAAATGACGCGCCCATGCAATGATGATAATACTGGATTGAGGCGAATTTCCATCGGTGCGTTTTCTGCCTCTACAGGGCGTGTTTTAATGGCAAGACTTGTATAACCTTCCGCCGTTACCAGCAAATCAAGACGTTCTTCGGGCTTGCATCCCAAAATGTGGAAATATCCATCGGCATCGCCATTCATTACACGGTTCCCCGCCAACAGAGCTGTCCCGGCCACAGGCATGCTTGTAATAGCGTCTACCACGCGTCCAGAAAGTTCGTGTGTAGAATCGGCATTGATGGAGTTTTCGGAAAACGTAACGGAACTGCGGGGATTGTTGTTTGAAAAATCGGAGGAATTAGTCACTTGAGCATGGATACGCTCCCGAACCAACGCGGAAATACTGTCGGGAACGCCGTGAGACAATGGTTCTTGGTCGGCAGTTGTCTCATGTCCGACATCAGAGCAGCCCAAAAGGCACATAAACGTGCAACTTGTCAGTAAGCCGATGGCGAAGAAGCGTGAGTTATTAAAGGCCATGTGAAGAATCATCCTCGCAAAGCACTACAATCAAGGCCATGTGCGGCAAACAGGCGGTCCACCCATGCACGGGGAGAGGCGCGTTTGTTGGAAAGTCCTCGCAGACGACTCTTAGCTATATTCACTGGAATTTTTCTGAGTAATGAATCACCGACATTATTCCCGGCAAGGAGACGCATAGCCTCGGCCAGGGTCAAACCATTCAACGAAGCGCCATCTATCGGAGTTTTCGCAGACAATACAAGCAAAGGATTATTTCGACGACTGAGATACCAGCCATCGAGCTCCTCTGAAAGCACCATCCCCATCGCATCGCATATGAGCTGCATTGCTTCGTGGGGGCCTACTGTCCGCGCTTTTATCGTCACCGTGCGTGGTGGTGGATCGCGAAATTTTATTTTGACGCCGGCACGACATGCCAGTTCAGCCAGCAGCGGTCGGGATGGTGTACGCTTCAAATCAAGTAAGATCTCCGATTCGCCTGCAGATGGAAGGATTAGTCCATTGGGAAGTCGATGCGCCACGCTCTCGCCTACAGTTTGCCAATCTGGAATTATGCTTTTTCCGGATTCTGTGCCTATGCAGACTGATCCAGGACGCAGTTCGGACAAGCGACGGTTATGGGCCCAACCATTGGCATCACATTCCGAATTCTCGTGAAAATTAGTTTCGGTTGGAGATTCACGTATTGTAAGAACAAAACCATCATTTTCGCGCACCAGTTTTAAAGATGTTCCACGCGTCACATACAAACGGAGTCTCGTTACGGGAGGTTTCCCGGGAAACACTGCGACACGTGCGAGTTTAAGTGGTCCCTGACTTCCCATCGGGTCCAATGAAACTGCAACAACTACATTCGGAAGATCGATTCGCCAGCAAATTTCCTGGGCGATAAAAATAATGTTTGGGTTGACTGGACGAGTAAGTTTTACGTGAAGACGCATTTCTGAAAAGTTTTTCGACTCCACTTTACAGGCGGTCATGAGTGCAGGGGAGGCCTCCACCCGTCCGATACCTATGGTGAGCATGGGCAACAACAGCAAGATTATCGCTGTCGCATGTTTCACAAACTATCTTCCCCGCGTTCAAGAATGGTTGAGAGAGCCGCAAACACCTCAAGCCTGCTGGGCGAAGTGAATCTTGGAACTGTGTTTCCGGGGCGTCCCAGACAGGCCGCAGCATCGGCCAATGCCGCAGTCGCGTCATCCACACTCATTGGACCCCGCCGAATGTGATCTGCATTCGGCATCTGCACGAATTTCATGTAGGCAACTTTTTGACAAACCCGAGTCCAGTCTTCCCAGAGAATTGGTTCCTGAGGGCGAGCTGCACCATCTGAGGTTGCCGGTGAAATTCCAGCGGCGAGAAGAGCTGACCAGGCGTGATACACAGGATGATCCACCGGAAGATCTGTAAACGATACCCAGCCTGGCCCGGAGGAGGCTGCATATAGATCGCCCAGAGTCAGAGGACCGTCTCCCAGGGGAGCGGGAATAAGAGATGCGGGAACTCCGCGGATCGTTCCGAGCCATCCTGCGAGTGCCCTAGCGTCAGTGCGAGTCATGGGACGATCATCAGATGGACGGGAACCGAGTGCAAGACGTGCCATTTCGTCAGTTTCAGCTGAGGTCAGACCAAGGCGTGTGCTGAGAGGCCCGCGAAGATCATTCCAAAGTAGAATACGACCTGCGCTTTGATGTGAGATAGCGTTCAAAGATACGGTTTTGATCCCGAATCCGGAAATCATAAATACAGGCAATGCACTAGCGAAGAGAAAGAAAAGACCAAGCAAAGAAACTCCAAGACCATGGCCGAAACGTGCGCGAAATTGTCGATATAGATCGGCTCCTGCACCAGCCAGAATAAAGGCTTTATGTGCGGGGGCTTGTCGAACATGAGGCTTTCTGGCAGCTGAACGGTCAGCCCTGGATATTTTCTCAGTTCGTCGCATATTGTTTCGCCGCGAAAATTCGCTTTTGTTGTCAGCAGTGGTTTCGACTACAAAAGATGGCTCCTGGTTTGACGATGTATCACTTCTCACTTCGGCGACATCGGAATCTGATTTTGACTGGCAGATGCAGACAGGGGGGGCAGCGCATTCTTCAGTAATTATTGTATCAATCTGTTTGCCGCTGTCTTCGCATGCCGGAACAGTTGCGATGGTTTGGGAAGCAGACAGAAGTGTATTGATAACGACGGAATCGGTTTTTGATTCATCGTCTGGAGCCATTTGTGTTGAATCTGGAGCAGTGCAGGCAAAAGTTTTGGAATTATCTGAATATAATGAGAGTGGTTTGGATGATTTTGTAGATTGCAAGACCTGCCCAGTATTGAGTTCAGGGCTTGATATCAACGCCGGAGAGGCGGTTTTTTCTGCAGTCGGGGTTAGAGCGTATTCGTTAGTTGAAGTAGATATCGCTGTTGTCGACTGAGATAATGCAGGAACGGGGAGGGCTGTTGTTTTTTTCCGAGGATTTGACTTAATAACTGTAAGAGCTCCTGCAAGGCTTGTAACGCGACCGCAACCGCCACAGAAACGTGCTGAGGCGATGTTCGCCGTTTCGCATGCAGGACAGCGCCATGGCGCAGGTGTCGGCCACCCGTCACGTTTTCCCGAAGCCCACCAGGGGCCTGATTTTCTTAGAGTGCTATTCATCCAACTTCGTTATCGGCACTCTTTTTATTTTCATCAAGAGTATTTTGTTTATTAACAGGTTGATTTCATTTTTTCTCAACTTTCTCTACTGGGGTTATCGATGACTTTGTGGGGAATTCTCTCTTTTTATATCATTTCTTCTTGACGTGGCTGATGTTCGGATGTAGTATTCGCCCGTTTCGCAAATTGGCGAGGCTATAACGCCCGATTACGGTCGAGCTGGAATAAAGAAGGCATCTTTCGCCATGATATTAATTAGCATCGCTTGTGTACTTCTTTTTGCCGGAAGTATTTCCGGTCTGTTCGGCCGCAGTTTCGCGATTAGCGGGCGACGTACTGGAGCGATTCTTCAGGCTATCGGTTGTCTTGCCCTCACAATAGCGGGTTATCAGGGATTGAATGGGCCCGGCTGGGAATCTGTCCCGATTGTTCTGCCACATCTCGGGGCGATAGCTATCGGCATGGACCGCCTGACCGGTCTGTTCATCATGCTGCTTGGGATAATGGGTTTTTCAACATCGCTGTTTGCCTCAAGTTACCTTGAACATCTGGAGCAGCGATGGAATTTCCATTGGTTGCCGATTTTGTATGGAATCTTCATATGCTCGATGTCGGGCGTATTTCTGGCGCGTCACACCATTTTATTCCTGTTCTTCTGGGAGATGATGGCACTTTCATCGTTTGGTCTCGTCATACTCGAATCCTGGCAGGAGCGCAATCGCCGAACGGGGTTCATGTATCTGGCCATTACGCACCTCGGAGCCGCTCTGCTATTTCTTGGCCTGCTTTGGCCGTGTGCAAAAGCAGGTCTTGATTTCACCTTTTCCGGCTGGCTTGTTGGTATAGTAAGCATGAGTGTCAAAGCACGTTTCATTGTTTTTTCCGCGCTATTACTTGGATTTGCAGCTAAAGCAGGTCTCGTGCCGTTGCATGTCTGGCTGCCGCGCGCTCATCCTCAGGCTCCGGCACACGTTTCAGCTCTGATGTCCGGAATAATGATTAAGACTGGCGTGTATGGTATGATGCGTTTCTTTGTCACCGTTTCACCGCTTCCAATGCCTGCTATGTGGGGCTGGTTGTTGCTCTTTGCCGGCCTCGCCTCCGCATTGCTCGGAGTGTTGTATGCTTTGAATGAGCGTGAGATAAAGGCACTGTTCGCCTATAGCAGCATCGAAAACATAGGCATAATCTTCATGGCACTCGGGATGGGACTGCTGTTTCGTTCTGAAGGCCGCTATGCTCTTGCGAACCTGGCTTTCGTCGCTGCCCTTCTGCATTCCGCCAATCATGCCTTATTCAAGGGAATCCTGTTTATGGGAGCGGGCGCGATTCAGTATCGGACACATACGCTGAACCTGGATGAACTTGGGGGATTGGCGCGTGGTATGCCAATATTGTCTATAATGTTTTTTGTTGGTGCCGTAGCGATGTCAGGTTTGCCTCCATCGAATGGGTTCATGGGCGAATGGCTCTTGTATCGCAGTCTGATTGCAGGTTTTTCGGTATCTCATTTATCATGGAAGTTGTTTCTGCCACTCATCGCTGCCCTTCTGGCGCTGACTGGAGCGCTTGCCGCCGCCGCCGCCGTGAAATCCTTCGGATGTGCCTTTCTGGGGCGCGCGAAAAAGGTGGATCTTCACATCGCACCGGATCCTGACAACTATATGTTGTCTGGTCTCGGTCTGCCGGCCTTCTGTTGTCTTTTATTGGGTTTTTTCCCGGAGTTATTTTCACAACCAATCGCCAAAATGATTGCTGAGTTCGGATACGGCCCGATGCCGCAACCTCATGCCAGCCTGATGTGGCCACGTATTGCCGGCACTGAAGGCCTGCAACCATTGCTCATCGCATCTCTTTTGACAGTCGGTCTGCTGGCCGCATGGGTGGTCCTGAAGCGTCTGTCATATCGAAAGGACAAATACGCCGCACCGACGGATATTTCGTCTATAGAGGCGATCAGGATAGTCGACACATGGAATTGTGGCACTCCTCTGACGGAACGCATGTCTTACACCGGGTCATCATTTTCAGAGCCATTTCTGGTGAACTTTGCTTTGATGTTTTCGCCGAGGCGAAATTTTCGGGCTTTGGGTTCATTGGCTCCGCTTCTGCCAACTCGCCTCACTTATGCGATACGGGTAAGCAAGGTGTTTGAAGACTATATGTATCGGCCTGCGATAGCCGGAATTCTTGCGATTTCACACTCCTTTCAGCGCCTGCAGGCTGGTTCCCTGCAGGGGTATCTGTCGCTTATGTTCTTTGCATTGATCGTGCTTCTGATTGCGGCAAAGTGAGTAAAGTCATGAATATTTCTTGTAAAACAGACAACTCGAGGTTTATCAAATGCTGACAGGTATTGCTTTTGCAATACGGCTCCTGATAAAGATTGCCGCGTTGGCAATTCTGGCGCCGTTAATTCAGGGTTGTATCAAACAATTCAAGGGACGCCTGCAGGGGCGTCATGGACCTCGTTTGCTACAACCTTTTTTCGATCTGATCAAATACGCCAGGAAGGAACAGGTGATCAGTCGTGAAACTTCGTGGGTATTCAGCGCTGCACCGTTGTTCTCCTTTGCGGCAGTCCTGACAGCGGCGCTCATGGTTCCATGGGTCGATCGTTCTCCGTGGCCGTTTCCGGCGGATTTAATTCTTTTCGTCTATCTTTTGGCTATTCCGCGCTTCATGATGGCGCTCGCGGGCCTTGATGCGGCAGGTTCGTTTGGTGGAATGGCCTCGTCCCGTGAATCGGCTGTTTCCGCTCTGGCCGAACCAGTATTACTCCTTTCATTGCTGACCATAGCGCTTCCGGGTGGATCATTGCATCTCGAAGCGATTCCTGTCGCCGCGAACAGCCTGCCTCTTGCCGCCCGGGCAGGAGGCCTTGCGGCAATTGCCTTTTATTGCGTAGTTCTTGCGGAAATTGGAAGAATTCCTGTTGACAACCCGGATACGCACCTCGAGCTTACAATGATTCATGAAGGCATGATTCTGGAATATTCCGGACCTCTTCTCGGATTGTTGCATTTTACGCATTGGATAAAGCAAATCACACTATTAGTGCTCCTGTTCAATGTCTTTATACCGATCGGTATGATGGTGGAATCCACCGGCGCATGGACAGCGATAATTTTCAGCGCCTTGATTGCAGTTGTCACATTTCTGGCCAAGATGATTACGGCGATCGCCTTGCTGGCGATTACCGAGACCTGGCTTGCAAAGTTGCGGCTGTTTCAAATGATGGACTTACTTGGCTTTGCCTTCGTTCTTTCGATTACTGCGCTTCTCTTTGTTGCAACCGGCGTCTGACATGATGCACTGGAACGATACTCTGATTTCCTGGATGGGCGCTTTTGTACTCCTCACCGGCTTTATGACAGTAGTTTTCAGGCGATTTGGCAACGTGCTCGGCTGTTATCGCCTGCAATCGATCGGATTTGCCTTGGCTACAGCCGCTGTCGGGTTGGATCTCGGCGAACCTCATTTATATGCACTCGCAGTTCTGAGCGGGGTAATCAAGGGGTATCTCGTCCCAAATTGGATCGGCGGTTTTGCACGTCGCCTGGGAAGCCGCGCTGAAGAGAAAATGGCAGTGAGTCCGGCAGTTTCTCTGTTCATTGCCGGAGGTCTGCTGCTTGCAGCCCACATCATTTCACGGACGGCGGTTGGGAGTGCATCAGCAAAGGTTGATGACTTGATGATAGCGCTTGCCTTGTTGCTTATTGGCTTTTTTTTCATGGTCAGTCGCAGCCATGTGCTATCTCATATGATGGGCATCCTGTTCATGGAAAATGCAGTTACTGGAGCAGTTGTGATGCTGTCTTCCGGGCTTCCTCTCATTGTCGATCTTGGCATTCTGTTTGACGTTCTGGTCGGGATTTTGGTGATGAGTATCCTCGTGTTTCGCATTCAAGGTGCGTTCGATTCAGTCGATACGAGCGAACTTACCACTCTTCATGGCTGATGACCGGCAGATGAACTATGTCACTAAGACGGTTAGCTGCTGCAATAAAAATGGTATGCGTAAGTAGCGTCGTGGCGCAATAAGGAGCGCAATTAGAACATGCTGGGATTGCTTATTGGGGGCTTGGGGGTATGTGTCGGCATTGCCGCGCTCAATCCGCCGTTACTTTTGCTTGCACTTCTCGCCGGCTTTGGAGCTGGACTTGTGCTGATTATTGGCGGAGGAACTGCTATTGCCGCACTTCTGGGAACTCCGCAAATCACTGCGAACGGACTTCTTGTGGTCGATTCTCCGGGCGGCTTCTTTCTATTCATTCTTGCGATTGTCGGAGGGACGGTACTGATAAACCTCTGGGGTGATTTACAAAATCGTCGTGCCTCCGGTGAGAGTCCGCGTCGCGTCTCACTGCATTTGTGTTTCACCTTTGCATTTTTGCAGGCGATGATTTTGAGCATATCAACGCAAAATATGGGCATCATTTGGGTAGCGGTTGAAGGGACGACTCTCATTTCGGCAATGTTGATCGGATTCGATACACATAGAGCTGCCCTTGAAGCGGCCTGGAAATACGTCGTCCTTTGCACCGTAGCTCTCGCCTGTTCGCTGTTTGGCCTGATTCTGCTTCTGCATGCCTCACAACTTGCGCATGTTGAAGGCACTCTCGATGTTCTTGCCTTGACTAACGCCGCCCCGCATATGCCTGTTCCTCTATTGAAGCTGGCGTTCGTAATGATTCTTATCGGCTTTGCGGCCAAGGCAGGCTTTGCCCCCCTGCATTCGTGGTTGCCTGATGCCTATTCACAGGCTCCCGCTCCAACAAGCGCATTGCTGTCCGGTGTTTTGTTTAATAGTTCCCTGCTTGCACTGTTACGTATGGAGCCGATAATGGAAGCAGCGGGGCTCGGCGGTTTTTTTCATGAAACCATGATAATTTTCGGTCTTCTCTCGCTGCTTATTGCCGCATTGTTCTTGCTTGTACAGCAGGATATAATGCGAATGCTGGCATATTCAAGCATCGAGAATATTGGTCTCATAACCCTTGGATTCGGTCTTGGGAGTCCCCTGGCGGTCTTCGCGGCCTTGCTGCATGCCTTGGGTCACTCATTGTCCAAGGCACTCGCATTCTTATCAGCGGGGGAATTGGTACATTTTTTTCACTCGCATGAAATGAACCGTATGATCGGGGTCATGAAACGTATTCCCATTGGTGGCGGAGGATTCACTGTCGCCATCATGGCACTTGGCGGCATGCCGCCATTTCCGCTCTTTATAAGTGAATTGTTACTGATCTCCGCAGCATTCAGTCTCAATCAATACATTGTCGGTGTGATGATTCTGGGTGGTTGTTCTGTAGCCTTTTGTGGACTTCTCTATCACAGCTGCCGGATCATTCTCGGTGAGGATGCAATTCACCATCATCATATTAAAGACGAAGCTCACGATCACCCGCATGAACAAGAAACAGCGATTATAGATGTTGTCAATGATGCTCATGTGGCAATAGGCCGTGAGTGGCGTCATCTTGCGCTTTACATGTTGACGACATTTCTGATTCTTTTTCCTGTTATTTTGTTTCCACCATTCTCCGGCATTCTCGATACCGTTGTAATGTCTATTTCAGGAGGCCTGAGATGACCCATTTTAACGCTGTCGAGGGATTTCTCAGCATCTGGACGATTGATTACCATATCGAAAATGATCGTCCTTTTTTTGGCCGAGTGGAGCGCGACAGATTGTTTTGCTGTCTTGAATCAGCCAAAAGTGAACTGGGCGCTCGTCTTTCGATGCTGACAGCCCGTGATTATGGACGAATGAACGATAGATTCAGTCTTTTGGTCATACTCGATATTCCCGCCACGACAAGCTATCTTGCAATCGAAACCCCTCTACCGGATGATAATCTTACATATAGAAGCCTGACGCCGCTGTTTCCAAATGCATCGTGGCCGGAGCGCGAAATCCGTGACATGTTTGGCATTACGGCATGCGATACACCTGATACCCGTCCTTTCATCCGCAAGGGCGCATGGCCTGCCGACTTGTTCCCACTTAGAAAGGACATCTCCCCCCATCGCGCATATCCCATAGAACGCGTTTTACTTCCGACGACGGTCGTAGAGGGTGAGGGGGTAATAGAAGTTCCGGTGGGCCCAATCCATGCTGGCATTATCGAGCCCGGGCATTTTAGAATTCAGGTGATAGGCGATACTCTCCTGTCTCTTGACGCGCAGTTTGCATTTTGTCATCGCGGCATCGAGAAATTGGCTGAGGGCCGTGATCCTCTCGGGGCACTCCTTCTCGCTGAACGGCAGTGCGGAACATGCTCTGTTTCCAATACCCTGTCTTTTTGTCTGGCTGTGGAAAATGCAGCCGGCATTTCAGTTCCACCTCGGGCAGCGTATATCCGTGTCATTCTTGCGGAACTCGAGAGGTTGTACAACCATGTCAATGATATTGCGGCTATCGCGGCGGGTATCGGTATGGCCTTTGTTACTCAGCAGGGTTTGGTTCTGAAAGAGGAATTGCAACGTATTAACGCCGGTT
Source organism: Candidatus Rifleibacteriota bacterium (assembly GCA_015233155.1). Taxonomy (GTDB): domain Bacteria; phylum Muiribacteriota; class Ozemobacteria; order Ozemobacterales; family Ozemobacteraceae; genus JADFYG01. Next base: position 12,204 of record JADFYG010000028.1, on the reverse strand, counting down.
TTTTCGGGCATCGTTTTCTGAGAAATGTCGTGATTCCAGGCGGAATACGGAGTTATCCTGGAATAGACCCGCTGAATGAGATGGTTGAACTTCTTGCTCCGATTGTACGCAGACTCGATAGCATCGTAGCCGTTGCTATCGGTAACTCAATTTTCCAGGACCGTCTTGAAAATACCGGCATTCTGACCCGCAGCAACGCAAATGAACTAGGTGGAGTCGGCCCTGCCGCACGTGCTTCGGGTGTTTCAATCGATACCCGATGCGATCATCCGTATGACGGATATCGAATATTGCCAGGGTTTGACATACCAACACGTCATGAGTGTGACGTAATGGCGCGATTTCGCATGCGACTCGACGAGATTCCAACGACTCTCGCTTTAATAGAAGCTGCCGTTAAATCTTTGCCGGTCGTGAGTTCGCCTATTGCTGCAACCATTCCGATAATTGCACCCGGCTCGTGGGGATTTGGCGCAACTGAGTCTGCCCGTGGGGAGAACTGCGTGTTTATAGCGTTTGACGCACATGGCCGTATTGATCGATATGCCGTTAGAACCGCTTCATATCTTAATTGGCCGTTAATCCCAACGACGGTTCGAGGAAATATCCTCCCGGATTTCCCGCTGATCAACAAGAGTTTCGAACTATGTTACGCCGACGTTGACCGTTGATGTAAATGTTGTATTACATTCAGGCGACATCTTCGATGTATATTATTGTAAGGTAGTAAAGAGATAATGTTTGAAAATTTGATGATAGCAATTCGTTCCGGATTCTTAACCGGTACTCCGACACGTTTTAAGCCTCATGCTCGCAATGCCCACGGCTCGCTTGAAGCAGTCGCCGCCAACCGCTGTAATGGATGTGGCGTATGCGTGAAAGCCTGTCCGGTCAATGCTCTCTCTGTGCGAACGACTGAAGATGGTATGGAGTTTTTGTTCCATCCCGGACGATGCGTCGGATGCGTTCGTTGCATTGATGCATGCACGAAGAGTGTGCTGCGCTTCATTCCAGGAAATTCGACTTTCCAGCTTCCTGGAACACCTGACCAAAAAAAACTTTTAGATCTTTCGCGCTCCGGAATGACTTCGACACCGATTGATGATGGTGCGCTCGTCAGCTCCCCGGGTGATAATAAATCGAGTGAGGAATGCGTGAGCACGAATCTGGAAAACATAAAATTTCCGCTTTCAACAGAGGCATATAAAACAGCCGACATCGCTGTGCTGCGGAATTCACTTCACTGTCGTCATCTCGATGTGGGATCGTGCAACGGATGTGACAACGAAATGATTGCGCTTGGTGGTCCACATTACGATGTACAGCGTTTAGGAATAGATTTCGTCGCTTCGCCTCGCCATGCCGACGCGCTGACGTTAACGGGGCCGATTTCACGTAATTCTCTGGTCGCAACTTATGAAACGTTTACAGCTACGCCGAAACCGCGACTTGTTTTTGCAGTCGGAAATTGCGCCTGTTCCGGCGGAATATTCGAAGGATCCTATGCGGTTTTCGACGGAGCCAGTAAGGTTGTGCCGGTCACGATTCGTATTCCCGGGTGTCCGCCGACTCCGGGCGATATATTAAACGCTTTGACAGAAGGACTGAAACAACTTCAGACGATTTGCGATCGCGAATAATATCAACCTGCACCGTTTGTCTGAGCCAGTTCAGTTTTTTTATTCAGGTATTTCGCCATTCGGACCTGGTTGCCTTTTCCGATATAAGCAAATTCATCGAACTGCATACGACTGAGCAAAATACCCCGGCCATGATTGGCAAACATGTTCTCTTCAGCGGTTGGATCAGGGACTTTACTTTGATCGAATCCGGGCCCTTCGTCGGTGATCGTCCAGCGACAAATTTCAGTATCCATGTGGAATTCGACGGTCACGCGGCGAGAAGCGAAAATCGGATTGAGATTTCGTTCCTTGTACAATTTATCGAGATTATCGGCATTTTTTTCCATCAGTTGTGTTTTTTCCTGATAGGAAATTTCCAGGTTTCCGTGCTCTATGGCGTTTGCAAGCAGTTCGACCAGACCAAGGTGGACTCCGAGGCGTTCCCGACGACCGATGGCATTCCCGGTTTCCTGCATAAGGTGATCGACGATTCGCCCGATGAGTTCGAAGCGATTGTCGAAGCAAATAGTCAGATCGCGTTTAATAATCATGCCGAGGATTTCGTGTTCCAATGTGCGATTGGCAGTTACGTCGGCATACTTTTGTAAAAGCGGCAAGAGCTCGTTATACTTAAGCGGCTTTTTGAGGTAATCGTTTGCTCGCAGCCGAAGAGCTTGCATTGTGTATTCCTCGGAACCGAAAGCGGTGGTCATTACAACTATTGCGTCGCTACTGCGCTTACGAATTTCACGAAGCAACTCGAGACCATCCATACGAGGCATGCGAATATCAGTAAAAACGAGATCGGGAGCAAATTCCTGAAAGAGTTTCAGGCCGATCAGGCCATCTTCAGCTGACATTGTCTCATATCCCTGGCGCTGGAGCGTTTTTGAAAGAAATTCTCTCGACGGGCGATCATCTTCGACTACCAGGACTTTCATCCGAAGAACCTCCTTGGAAAGCTCATCACTTTGCCAATCCTACTATTTCACGACGAAGCTGGCCATTCGTTTGGGAACATGAATGAACTTCACTATAGTCTTGCCTTCAAGATATTTTTGAATTTTTTCGCTTTTCATGCACTCTTCACGAACTTGATCGTCTGTAAAATTTACTGGAACCCGAATCTGATCACGCAATTTGCCATTCACCTGTACTGGCAGATTCACGGCATCCTGAACAAGAACAGCTTCATCCCACGTGGGCCAGGTCTGTTGATGAACAGAACCGGAATGACCGGTGAATTCCCAGAGATCCTCGGCCAGGAACGGTGTGATCGGCGCCAGCAAGGTCAGAAGGGTTCCGATGGAGTTCTTCCAGTTGGTGGTTTTCGAGATGTCGCCGGACCTGCTGGATTCGCCGAGATAATTCACGAATTCCATAAGCCGCGCGACCGCCGTGTTGAAACTGAAAGCTTCGATATCGCGAGTTACAGCCTTGACGGTTTTGTGGGTCATGCGTCGCAACTCAACAGCAGCCTCGCCCTGAGCTTCCCCGTTGCCGCCGGGGCTATCCTGCACGAGTTCATAAACGCGCCTCATGAATCGATACATGCCTTTGATACCCTCGTCCGACCATGCGACTTCACATTCGAATGAACCCAGAAATAAAATGAATGCACGCAATGTGTCGGCGCCGTATCGTTCAACCATCTCGTCAGGAGTGATTACATTGCCTTTGGATTTACTCATCTTCTGGCCGTCTGCGGCGAGCATCATTCCCTGGTTACGCAGACGGGTGAAGGGTTCCCCGAATGTAATCAAGCCTTCATCCTGCATGACTTTCGTCCAGAAACGGGCGTAAAGAAGGTGCATGACGGCATGCTCTGCGCCTCCCACATACAGATCCACTGGTGCCCAGCGAGCTACATTTTCCTTGCTGAAAGGAGCCGAGTCGAGGTGAGGATCGACGAATCGCAGAAAATACCAGGAAGAACAGGCAAAGCCATCCATGGTATCTGTCTCTCGATGAGCTGGTTTTCCACATTTGGGACATGGGACATTGACCCAGTCGGTAATGCCGGCCAGAGGGGAGCGGGCATCAGTCCCGGGCTTGAACTCTTTTATGGGTGGCAGCAGTACTGGAAGATCTTTTTCCGGAACTGGTACCGATCCGCATGAATCGCAGTGAATGACCGGGATCGGAGCCCCCCAGTAACGTTGTCGGGAAATCAACCAGTCTCGGAACTTGTAGTTCACTTTTTTAGAGCCGATTTTTTTTGAGTTGACCCATTCAGACATCTTTTCAATGGCGTTTCCCGAAGTCAGCCCGGAAAATTCACCTGAATCCACGCAGATACCGTATTCCGTAAAGGCGGCTGAAAGCGGTCCGACTTTCGTTCCTCCCGGGGTGATCACTTCGCGAATAGGTAACCCGTATTTCTGGGCGAATGCAAAATCACGTTCGTCGTGAGCTGGAACCGCCATGACAGCCCCAGTGCCGTATCCGGCCAGGACATAGTCGCCGATGAAAATCGGTATGCGCTCGCCGTTGAACGGGTTCACTGCATAACTGCCGAGAGGTACGCCGGTTTTTTCTTTTTCCGCGGAGAGTCGATCTATCTCGCTCTTTTTTCGTGCGGCGGTGACATATTCATCGACAGTTGTCTTGCGATTCGGGTGTGTCAGCTTTTGGACAAGTGGATGTTCGGGGGCCAGGGTCAGGAAAGTAACGCCGAAGATCGTGTCCACACGCGTAGTGAAAATTGTCAGATCGAAAGTATCCGCTTCATTTCGCGGGTCGACTCCTTTGAAGACGACTTCCGTTCCGGTTTTACGACCGATCCAATTTTCCTGCATCTTCTTGATGTGATCGGGCCAATCAACCGTACCGAGGTCTTCGAGCAGGCGGTCTGCATATGATGTTATGCGAAAATACCACTGTTTAAGATCTTTTTTAGTAACCTCATTGTCACAACGCCAACAGCGGCCGTTTTCGACTTGCTCGTTAGCCAGAATCGTCTTACAATCCGGGCACCACCATTGCGCTCCCTTGGATTGATAAGCCAGACCTCTCCGGAAAAGCAGCAGAAAGAACCACTGTGTCCACTTGTAATAAGACGGATCGGTCGAATTGATCTCGCGGTCCCAATCGTATGAGCACTCGACGAGGCTGAGTTGACGCCGATAATTGGCTGCATTTTTCGCCGTCGTCTCGCTAGGGTGAACGCCCATCTTTATCGCGTAATTTTCGGCTGGAAGCCCGAACGCATCCCAGCCCATTGGATGCAGGACATTCATGCCCTGCATACGCTTGAAACGTGTAATCACATCCGTGGGCACGTAGTTGCGCAGATGGCCGACTGATAAACCGTTCCCGGACGGATATGGAAAAAAATCGAGGCAATAAAACTTCGGTTTGGACGAGTCGTCCGATGTTTTGTACATGTTTTTGTCGCGCCATACCGGCGCCCATTTTTCCTGAAGTTTTCTAAAATCGTATCTTTCGGACATCTGTCTCTCCCGTGCCTGCGTGGACTTTAAATGTGCAGTTAATATAAGGGCTGCCGCCGTGGAAAGTCAACGCATCCGCTACTTACTGAGTCACTACTGATGATATCATTGAGAAATGGATGAAGCCGTTATTTTACCTGTCGATGGAAATCTGGATCTACACACATTTCGCCCATCTGAAGCAGCTGATCTCGTCGAAGACTACCTTGTCGAATGTCGTGCGATAGGAGTTCTGCTCGTTCGCGTTATCCACGGCAAAGGCACTGGGCAATTACGCGAGAAGGTTCACTCGCGGTTACGCAAACTTTCATGGGTTGAATCAATCGAGTGGCCCGCTGACACTGAAAATTGGGGGGCGACAGTTGTTCGACTGTTTCCGGTAAACGCATGATATCGGATCAGACAGGGTTTGTGAAGGTCAATCGCGCCCATATGGCTGAGGTAATCAAAAAATGCAACGAAGTCGAAACACCGATACCGCTGGTTTCGCGGGTTGCCTGTCCGAACACCAGACCAATGCCTGCATATATGAACAATCTGGATACTTCCTGGATTATGGGGGCCCAGGTGCCATCTCCGATGTAGGAGTAGTGGACGACGGAGAATAGCACGGCCTGCACAATGATTGCTGTTTCGGGTTGCAGGCGCAGCGAAAAAGCAGGCTGGAGAAGGCCTCTGAAAACAAGTTCCTCGATCAGGGAGTTATTGAGACCACCAAGTAACAGAGCCACGTAAAGAGCCAGATGGCGATCGCTTATCTGCAATGTGGGACAAATAACGAGGCTTACTATTGTAACACCGGCGATCAGCGCAGCGATACGCATGAGCGCACGCTTCCACGGCATAGGCGCTTCTTTTCCCAGTATTGTTGTTTCCGTATCGAGATTACCTATACGCAACGCGTGTATGAAATCGCGGCCCAAGGCAAAAGAAAGACCGCCGAACAGTACTGCAACCGCGACGTATTGATAGGAGCGATCGAGAATATACTCGTTGATTTGAGTGAAAAAAGGCTGCAACACCGGCGGCGCGATGTTTCTGAAATCGAATGCAATGGAAATGTGATCATAGAAAAGTTCCATCACGGCATATCCCAGAGCGGCAAACGAGACAACACCGACTGCGTGCGCAATGCCGTATTGCCTTATAAAAGTCGTGCCGAAAAAAAGTGATGTCAGCAAAAGAGCTGCGACTGCGAAGATGGGGGAGCCGAGTAAATAAGGTGTACGAACCGCAGGCGAAAGAAGTGACCATACAAGGATTATAGCCGACGTCGAAGCGACTGCAATTTGTCCGATTGCGAATCTGGATTCAAAAGGCGATTTATTGGATTCTATCATGTCAGTATGATATCACGACGTAAATATAAAATTAATTGATGATTTGGACGCGATATACTACGTCCCGGAGCAAAAATATTGGAGTGCTTCGGAATTTAATGAAAAACAAAAGAAATTCGTAGCATCTCAATTGAATGTGAGACGAGCATCTCTCCACACAAAGCGAGATTCCTTACATACGTTCGGAATGACAAATTTTACTGTCATTTCGACTGAAGGGAGAAATCTCTACCACTAATCATTGGTTCACCCTGAATTATTGATGAGTTACAGAGATTCGGTGTTTTATCTCCAATTATCATCCGGCATGGAGGCAGAGCCAGAACCAGTATTAGTGTCGAAATTCATGTGTTTGCCACTGTCCTTAGGCCCCTTAACAGTATAAGGAGCACTGGAAAAGTTTAAGCCAACCGTTCCGTTGCTTCTTAAAATCTGCCTGTCTTTTCTATATTTGCTTAGGTCGGTGGGACTGGCTGTGAGTCCGGCTTTCAGGAGCGCCCGCCTTACAATCTGACAAACGAGTGCTTCGTCTTTCAGGAAAGCTGTTTCGATTTCATGAAGATGTTGAGCTTCAGAGGCGGTTGGGGTGTGCTTCATTTCTTCGTGCAGTGCGGATTCCACGTTTCGCTCGAACTCAAACTCCGCTTCAGTGTAAACGCCAACTGGTACAAATCTATTTTTAAGTTGTCGCAATAACTTTTTTGAAAGGATATTTTTCTGCTTTGCTTCGCGAGACAGAAAATATACGTCAAGAATATCCGGTCTGTAAACTTCGTTCGTGTCGAGTGTTATGACCATGGCTTGAGCAGCATTGACCATGGAGCCCATGCCCAGTGTTCCGGCAGTCTGACCCCAGCTCGTAGGCAAATTGAGATGAAAGCGCCGACGCGTCATTATGGTTACCAGACAGGGGGCTAATTCCACTTCCTTTATGTTGGGCTCGACCTCGGAGAGGTAACGCGCATACTCATAGGAAAACCAGGTGTGATAATTGTTATACATCCCGGTGATGGCTGGAGGAATGAATTCTTCGAACCGCCATGGTGGCGGAGGAGCCGAATTATCCTGCTTGAATGGAAGCGACTCGTTGCGAAACTCGAAGCGGGCCTCATTAGAAATGTAGAACCCCTCGGTCTGCTCTGCCCGGTATGCTTTCAACTGATACTCACATCTGTGGGGAAAATTTTCCGGTCGCTCATCGCCGAGCATGTATTTGATAAAACCTCCTCTGGAATGCCAGCGATAACGCACTCTCTGGGCAATATTCCATTTTTCGTTAAGAAAATCCGGGGTGTCGAGATAGACATCGAGAAAACAGAAGGTTCCGAGTCCTATCGGGCAGATGGTGTATGATCCGTTCACATACTTGGGTGCCTGCCACTGGAGCTCATTTTTCAGCTCCATGGCGACTTCTCTGTGCATCAATTCGAGAAGATAGGAGTTGTTTCGTAACATCTCCGGAGTGCCTTCGACAACGTATTTTGTTTCCATCTCCAGTCGCGGGGGAGTTCCATCAGGTTTGTGTCGAAGAATATCCTCAATATCTAATTTACCGGACATGCGGTTCTTAGACGTCTTGAGTGAATGGTGATCAGCCGTAACCCATGCTATACTGATCCCGCAAACGAGTATTATGATGAAAACGATGCGATCTTTCATGATGGGAATCCTGCTTCGATCAGATAAAGAACAGCATTTGCCAAATGTAATAATGCTGACGGCATTGGTGCTCGTATTTTTTGCTGGAAGCGTATTGGCACAAACGTCATCATCCGTCGATCTTGTTCATGATTCAGGGCCATTAAAACGGCAGGTCGATAACAATTTATGTGATGTCAATTTCTGGTATTTTATGTCCACACTCAACGAGAGACTGGGACGCATTGACGAGGCAAAAAAATGTTTGCAGAAGGTGGTTCTTATAGACCCCCACAACACTGAAGCATCTTCATATCTCGAATTATTTCGTGATCTCGAATCTTTTAAGCAGCAGGCCAGGGACAAACCGCAAGATGCAAATATCTGGTTTAATTTTGCATTTATCAATGAGAGATTGGGGCTTGCAAATGATGCGGAAGACTGTTTGCAAAAAGTGGTATTTATTAGTCCACGCGATGCGGAAGCATGGTTATTACTCGGAAAGGTGCAGCGCAGCCTTGGAGATTTCTTTGGCGCGCGCGAGTCTCTAAACCGTGCGATAGAAGAAGCCCCGCGAAGTGCTGAAGCCTGGTACATGCTTGGCATTTCGGAAGTGGATCTCGGTTCTTTCGACAAGGCCATCGAGGCATTGAAACATGCCGTGGAATATAACTCCTCCGATAAAGCCGATATCCCTCCATATGTGGGTATGTACATCGGAGCTCTCGAACTGGCAAATGGAAATCGGGAATTGGCGGAGCGAGAACGCCAGAAACTGCAGGGTCTGATGCCGGAATATGCAAACTCTTTGAATGTGCTGATAAAGCTGTCGCAGTAATATAATTTTCGCATATCAGAACCCTGCTCTGGCCCCAATGGAACGTGCATCCTTCTGTCGCGCAAAAATATGCTCCAAAGCCAGCGCATACTTTGATACACTAGTTGCCCCGATACCGCGTATATGCATCTGGTGCAGGATCGTTTGCGGAATCGCTCCATCTGATTTGATTTCAAAAATTACGGGAATCAGCAGGAGCAGATGAGAAGGCGATACGATGTCGTTCGAACCCACGAGGCAGGCCGCAATATCATGATCAAATGTGAGTCTTAAGCCCGGAAGCATTTCAACGGTAAATGCGGTTCTTCGATAAAGGGTTGTTACCATTGGCTTGAGAAGACTCGATAACATTGTGCGGGCTATCCCCCGGGGTGGTCGTTCAGCAAAAAGCTTTTCGATATCCTGAAGATCGACTCCTTCGATTTTGATCCTGTCGGCATCGACTGGGGAAAGGGGAATTCGCCGTTTATACACCAGGTTACACAGTCTGGATTTCAACTCGAGATAATGTTGGGTCCAGGAGGTGCCTGCGGGATCGGCATAACTGCGAAGGCGGATTTTTATTCTTGTCATTTCTCCTTCAATTTTGTCCATGAAAAAATCGAGTTTTGGTGTATCAAAATAGACAGTGCCAATAAAATAGCTGCCATGATCTCCATGGATATCAGGAGTCGCAAAACCCGCGAACAGTTTTTTTAAATCCGATTCATCACGTGGTGAGACAAAAAACTTGATTTCCTGATATCCGGCAGGACGGGAATTCATGGTCTTCGTTCCTCCCATGGGTGCAAGCACGAAGTGAGTGCATAAAGCTGTTCGGGTGCAGTTGAGTCAGATGCTATTGAGACAGAAACGTTTCCCCCTGTGATCGAATTTTTTCCGTTACGCAAGGCGGACAAAAATTCAGCGGTTCTGGACGCCGGAAAACCGATCAGATAGGTTTGGGATGCTGGTTGCAATATGAACGGCAATAATCTGTTTTTACACGAAATCCAGGGAATACTACTGCCGCTTCCCTCCCGGAGTCCGGGGTATAAACGAAGAACCCGGGATGCAACAGGATCGTTGCCATCGATCGATTTGTTGAGATCAGTGTCCAGAATAACCAGATTTGTCATGGCACCAAGGTCCCACTCAATCGGTGCATGGCCGCATACTTCGACGACGAAGGCGCATATTGCAGACGATGCGACTTCTCCGGCGAGAGGAGAAATCCTGACCGAAACTGATGAAAGACAACTCAGGATAAAATCATCGCGTTGCTCTATCCAGTATTTGAGATTAGATACAGCCGAGGCCTGCGTTTCAAGTGAGATGGGCAGGCGTAATGGAAAGGATATATGTGGAAGATTTATCAGAGCGCTGCGATGAGGATCCTGGGCTGAAAATGGACGAATGGCGGCAAAAAGACGCGTTGCGAGCTTCGTCATGTAGTCGGCCTTACAGGGGCCATTCATGAATTCGAAGAGTCGCTTATTCCGAAGAAACTGAAGATCATATCGACGAAAAGCCGCATTAGTAAAAGGAGTCAGATATTCATAGAGGGGAATCTCGTAATCTTTTTTAGTGAAAGAAAGCCCGGTATTTGTCAATGAACCGAAGCCGGATGGATCGTTGATGGCCGGAATGAAACGTTTGTGTCTTTCATCATAGAGAAAGTGCTGATTGTGATAGTCATCCGTGTGAAGGCTTCCCATGAGAACGTTCAGTGCAGACCAGCGCGCAAATGCTTCCGGATCGATCAAGGTAATGAGACGTCCAAGATTCTCGGCTGAGACGGGAGGAAGTATAGTATTCAGTAAAACAGAGAATTCTTTGCGGGTGCGAGATTGAATTGCGGGATCCTTGACATGAACATCCCATAGTTCCGGATTTTGCCACATTTCCAGTTTCCAGCTATTTCCCTCGACTACCGGAGAAGCCGGCATGCCAATTCTGGGCAGATGAGTATCTTCCAGCCTGTCCGTCAGATGGTATAAACCGTAATATGAGTCGTTTATCCAGAGTTTGCAAAAACGAGTTATTGAAGCCGCCAGGCCGAGTCGGAGCGCAAGATGGTCTCCGATAATGTTGGCCAGCATCGTCGGATCCTCCGGATTTACGAGATCGATAGAATTGCGACCCCATAACGGATGACGGTCCGAAACTTTAAGGCGCAGGGAAGGCTTCTCCGGAAGCCAGTGCCAGTAGTGATGTCCGCGTACGCGCACTCGTACGGAAACCGGTTTGGGATGTTCGTCGGTTTGCACCAGGCCGGGTTGATATGATGAAATGCTGAGCGGACGATGAGAAAAAAGGAATGCAAAATCCTTAGGATCTATGCTCAGCCTGACTTCACGAATGTTGAAAAGATCATTCTCGTCGGCAAAGTTATCAATCATGGATGCGATTCTGGAACCAGATTCGGCGCTCCCGGACTGCTTTTTCACGGAAACGCCGATCTGATGGCGGGAATTACTGGAATTATCAGAAGGCATTTCAGGAATAAGCAATGCCACGATTAATAATAAAACGGGAAGTGAGAGACGACGAAGTGAATCGCTAAATTTCATTTACAAAGACTTTGCAGTCAGTTATTAATGCAAAAGAAGATGCGCCTGAATATTTGGAGCGATTGCCGACAGAGTCGCAACCAGTCCGGTAAAATCCTCGGAGCAAGGCATGCCGACCTCGATAACGAGTTCCATGTTTTGACCTTTATCCAATGCTTCGCTGGCCAGGAGAGTCAAGGTCGTCACTTTCCCGCGCAGTGTGTTCAGGATAGTATTTTCCATTTCTGGTGACATTGGAAACCGAACACGAAGAATACACATCTTTGTTGCGGTGTCGGTAAGGGGAAAATAAGAAAGAATCAATGAGAAAATGCTGAGAAGAGCGGTTGCTCCGATGGAAACCTTGAAATGGCCGCTGCCGCAAGCCATACCGATGCCGATTGACATGAATATATGTGCCAGATCCCGTGGGTCCTTGATGGCTGTACGAAATCGCACCAGACTCAACGCTCCAATGGCGCCAAAGGCCCTGGCGAGGCTGTTTCCGATGACTGCCATGATCAGGCTGACGGTGACTCCCAGTAATACAATAGAACGCGGCAGATTTGCCTGGATGGTTCCGGAGGGTGATGTGGCTGAGTATGTACGAGCCAGAAACATGCAAAGAGCAAAGGCGAGTATCATGCCGACAAAGACATCGGTTGCGGAAAGCTCGATCATGCGGAGCGGCGCTGAATCTGAGAAGGGAGTTGGCGTCACGAAAGGACCTCCAAAAGTAGAAGTATACGTGATCTGACTTCTTCGATAAATCCGGAAACATTA
>JADFYG010000027.1 GCA_015233155.1 Candidatus Rifleibacteriota bacterium | reverse complement strand
AGTTTTGGGGGTTGTCCGAAAAAGCGCCCTTTTTTGATAAAAATGTACAAGAAAGCGTGAAAATTTTGTTTTCAAAGAAACTTGAGGGAAACGCCCGCCAATATTTTCAGAATATTGCAAGTCCCTCGAGATGTTACGAAATTTTGCAGGTCGCTCCTGATGTTCTACTTTTCCTCAATGAGAACACTCTGCAAAACCGGCGGCTCTTTAGGTTTGCTGGTTTCGCCCATACTATTAAGACCGACTTCCACCCCGGAGATTTTCAAAACGACATCCATACCGCCGACAACCTTTCCAAACTGGGTATAATTCGGATGAGAATCAAGTCTTTTCGCTCCGTCACCGTTACAGATGAAAAACTGGCTTCCCTGTGTGTTGGGGCCGGCATTGGCCATAGCCATTATCCCAGCCTCGTATGAATGTTTTGCCGGCAACTCATCGGAAAAGCTGTAGCCCGGATCGCCCTCACCTGTTCCCAGTGGATCTCCGCCCTGGATCATGAAATCTTTGATGATCCGATGGAAAATGGTTCCATCGTAAAAATTCTCACGGGCAAGAAATACGAAGTTGTTGACTGTTTTGGGTGATTCCTTGGCCAGTAACTCAACCTTTATCTCGCCGAGACTGGTTTTCAAAGTCGCAATGTATGTTTTATCCGGATTTATTTTCATCTCCGGAGGCTTTGCCCAATGCTTTTTGGCTGTTCCGGAAGCAGTTGTCTCTGTCTTCGCATCAAGTGCAAACGCAATCCCTGCACCACTGAGTAATGCCACAATCATTGTTGCCGCACAAATTTGTTTTATCATCCGTTTATTCCTCCTGAAATTATGTGTAAAATGCCCTTGTCGTTATGCTACACGGCACCGGATCATTTTAGATGAAATATACCGGAAATACAAACAGATTCTAAATGTGACAGGGCAAACGCATTAAAAGTTCTGTGGTAGGGCGCGACCGCCGGGCGCGCCGCTCTGCGCTTCAGCGTGCCCGGCGGTCACGCCCTGGTATCCTAGTTAGAGTGTCGAGAGCCGTGTTATAGACCATTCCTGAGTTTTTAATGCGTTTGCTATGCTAAATGTGACTCCGAACACGAGCATCACAAGCGAGAAGCAGCAGGCACTAATCTTCGGGCAATTTTGCCGGGATTGCATTCTTTTATCCGGTGGCCTACAATTACAAAATAATATTCGATATGGCTTGATTATTCAGTTTGTAAAATGTTTGCAGGAGAGACGCAATGAGCATCGGCCGTGAGACTTTCAGGTTTTTTTGCCGTCTTCTGATTTTTGCCGGTTTTATGTTTTCCATGAATTCGCAAAGTCAGGCTGCATCGGAACTTAAAATCACCGGAGCTATCGAAAAGGAAGTCGCCGATATTCTCCCTCTATTAGAAAAATGTCAGTTAACTGATGAGAAACTGAAATGGCCCCTCCCCGACGGGTCATACAGAGGCACCTATGAATTTCGAGGGTATGCACTGGGTGATCTTCTGAAAATAATCGGTGTAAAAAAGAAAACGGCTGACGGCTTTGATCGCGAACTTGATATGTATATTCAAGTGATCGGAAAAGGCGGGGAAAAAGCCGCGTTTTCGTATGGGGAAGTCTTTCTGGGTGCCGGCAATAATGATGTAATGATTTTCAATCAGGCACGATTTTTGATGCCCCATAAACATGATGACCTTGCCTCAATGGGCTATCAAATAGAAAAATGGATGGATTGTTCTTCATCTTTACCTTCTCTAAAGAATTGCGAATCCTGCCATGCAGGGCCAAAACCTCCGAAGTTATCCATTCCCAAAGGATTTAGTGTTGTGGCCATGCAAGATGGCTGGCCGGGACGATGCATTGAGGACGTTGTGGAAATTAGAGTCTGCCAGGTTGCTTCCACTCCTGAAGTGAAGCTGACTAATCAGGAGAGGGATGTAATGTGGGTTGAAGATCCTCAAATTGTTCTTTTGAGCGGTGAAAAAATATCCGCCGGAACACTCATCGGTTCTACTACTGCTGATTTACAGATCCAGGACTGTTCTTTTGGTCTCGGAAAAGGCTTTCATGGAATCCATCCCCGGGAAGGATTCGATCTTGGAGGACTGTTAAAGAAACGTGCAGGATCGTTCGATCCGAAGAATTGCTATTTGCTCGTTACCGGTGCTGATGGCTATCGATCGCTTTTCTCCGGCGGAGAAGTTTTTTTGAATCCAATAAATGGCAATGTTTGCATGATGGTCGCGGAAGACCGAGAGATCTTAAAGAAGGGCTATGGAAAATATAAAGTCTATAGCCAACGCGATTTTTTCATTGATCGTTCCGTGCGCGCTGTCCGGGAGATCTCCTGGCACAACGTTGAATAAAATATGTTCGTAATTTTTCTGCCATGATGCATTTTACAGAACAGGTGCTGGCGATTGTCCGGGCTATCCCGGCAGGGAATGTTGCCACTTATGGTCAAATCGCCCGCCTTTGCGGCAATCCCAGAGGTGCTCGTCAGGTCAGCCGCATTCTGTCTTCATGTTCCGAAAAATATGATCTGCCATGGCATAGAGTCATAAACTCACGGGGAGGAATTTCCCTGGGCCACACTCATGGTGACCTTCAAAGAGCCCTTTTGGAAGCAGAAGGAATTTCTTTCGACCGCAATGGAGACGTCGATTTAGAAAAATATCAGTTGTGAACAATGAAACGATGCGTATCGCTGAAGAGTGACGCTGACATGTATGGATTGCGGGCATCTCGCAGGTAAAAAATCAATGAGCTTTCTCTAGCACGTTGGGCTGATCAGTGCTTTCAATTGGTAAAAAAGGCAGGACGCTCATTCCGGGAATGGAAAGCAGTAAAGTGGCCACAAAGAACCCTGTGTAACCCAGATGCTCCTGTAAATATCCACTTATGATGCCGGCGAGCATAGCCCCAAGTGCCATCAATCCAGTAGAGATTGCATAGTTCGCTGTTGGATAGCGTGAATTCCGCGTGACTGACATCAAATAAACCATGTATGCCGCAAAACCAAAACCGTAGCCAAAATTATCGACACCAACCACCAGATTTGCCCATACTTTGTCTGGTTGTGTCCAGGCTGCCCAGACATACAGGGCGATAGGAATGTTCATCGAAAGCACCATGGGCCAAATACATCGCTTCAGGCCGTAGCGGGCGATGGACATCCCTCCGATTATTCCTCCCAGAGTCAGCGCCGTGACTCCAACCACGCCGCCGATAAATCCGACGTCACTGGTGGAAAGCCCCAATCCACCCCTGGCAATCGCATCGAGCAGAAAAGGATTCGACATTTTTACGACCATTGCTTCTCCGAAACGATAGAACAGGATGAATGCAATAATGATGTAGAGTCGAGACTGGGAAAAATACTCGATGAAAGCTTCACGAAATGGAAGGCTTTCCCGACGGTCAGCATCGCCCCCGGGCTGAGGCATAGCCATATAATTTACAAGTACAAGCACTGCATACAGTGCTGTTCCGATCCATAATACTTTTTGCCATGCTGACGGTATCGACGCATCGGGCAGCATTTCAAGCCGCCCGGCCAGATAAATCAGTCCTCCGTTGCAGAAGATGTTGGCCAAACGATAGGCAGTTCCACGGATGCCAACGAAGTAAGCCTGGTCTCTGTCCGATAAGGCAAGCAGATAAAAGCCGTCGGCAGCTATATCGTGGGTTGCTGATAAAAAAGCCATGAGAGTCAGAACCATGAGAGTCAGATTCAAAAACGAACCTTGTACAATGGAAAACGATTCAGCAAGCATCATGACAAATATCAGGAGTTGGGTTCCGAAAATCCAGTGACGCTTCGTTGAGTGAGATTCCACCAAAGGTCCCCACAACATTTTCAGTACCCATGGCCATGTGATGAGGCTGGTCCAAAGGCCGATCTCGGCGTTTGAAACTCCCATCTTCTTGAACATGGTTACCGAAACGGTGCTGACAATAAAATATGGAATACCCTCTAGAAAATAGAGGGCGGGAACGAATAACCACGGATTCCCGGATATTCTTTGATTCAACTGACTCGATATCCTTTCTAATCTCTCTATCTCGAACGCCGGCATTGTTGTAACTTAAACCGGAAAATAAAATCGAACAGAATTACATCAAACTCTTTTTATTTTGCAGCAATAACTCAATTGCCTCAGTAAGCTTTTTTAAATTTATAGGCTTGCTTAAATAGTCGTCCATGCCGGCGTCAATGAACTCCGCGCGATCTCCTGGATTCGCATGCGCAGTCAATGCGATAATCGGTATGTTTGCCTTCTTTTTGAAAGCGGAATTACTCCTGATTTCCTTCGTCGCTTCAATGCCATTCATCACAGGCATCTGAATGTCCATAAGGATAATGTCGACATCGTTCTCCAGCAATTTGTCAAGGCATTCCTGACCATTCTGGGCTAATATGATTGTGTGACCTTTCTTCTGAAGGAAAAGAGAGGCCACCATTCTGTTCGTTTTATCATCCTCGACAAGAAGAATTTTATAACTTGAATGCTCGGCAGCTTTTGCTTCATTGAGTGGGATGGGTGTCGCCAGGGCTTTGTCAGCAGTTCGGAAAGGAATATCAAAGAACACCGTGGTGCCTTTTCCCTCGATGCTTTCCACTCCGACTGAACCATTCATTAACTCAACAAGATGTCTGACAATACTCAGTCCGAATCCGGACCCTTTAAATCGCTTCGTAAATGATCCGTCAGTCTGGACTAATGGTTCGAATATATATTTGACCAAATCTTTCGGCATGCCGATACCTGTGTCGGAAACGACAAAGTGAAGGCGGTCATTTAAGCGTTTGACTTTAATGTCTATGTCGCCATTTTCGGTAAATTGAAGCGCATTTTCCAGGATATTGAAAAGCACGCGTCTGATTCGCAGCTCATCGGCAATTATTATTTGGGGAAGTGCTGAATCAATAATGCTTTTGAGATGGATTCCTTTGCGTTGCGCTTGTTCGGCAAACAGCTTTGGCAAAGAATTCATCATCTCCCTGAGTTCAAAAGGCTCTTCTCTTATCTCGCCTTTTCTGATATCCAGTTTTGCCAGGTCTATGACGTCATTGATGATTCCGAGAAGGTTGTTGGTTGAGGTAATCGCCTCTTCAACAAATTGTTTTTGCTCTGCTTTCAGTTCTGTGGTTTGAAGCAGCTGGAGCAGGCCCATCACACTATTCATTGGTGTTCGTATTTCGTAGCTCATGTTTGCTGCGAACTCGCTCTTTGTTACATGGGCCCTTAAGGAGATCTCTTTTAATCTTTGCAGGTCATCTTCGAATATCTTGTGGGCAATCAAGCTTCCGAGGAGTTTGGCTGATGAATGCAACCGGTTTTTGGCCAACTCTATGATATAGGATGGGCGCGAGTCGTAGTTCCTGGCCTCTCGAACAAGGTCATGATAATCAAGTCCGTATGAAGCTGCCATTGTCTGCAGTTTTGCCAGGTCTGTAGGTGGATCACCGTATCCTAAATTGATGGCTCCCACTATGTCTTCGCCGGCAAATATCGGCTCTGCATATATGCGTATACCGCCATAACATTCAGTATCCACCGGGACTTGTGCGGCAATGGCTACTTTAGTGCTATTGACCATACAGGATTCACAGCAGAGCCATTTCCCGGAGTTCATTGCCTCAGCATTGTCAGGGGTCGCGCATAGCTTTCTTGAGGCCCGGTCCATCATAACGCACCAACGCGAAGAGACTATTCTGGAAGCAAACTCGCCGGTCTTCTCGACGATGGCGGTTGATGTTCCAAGTAAATCCATGTAATTGCTTGTAATGCTTTGCAGAACATCTTTGCCGACGGATTTCAGAATTATTCCATCGTGGTTATGCTCGGTCAGATCACCATAATCCGGTTCGCCGGTCGAATCGGCAGGGCTTGCCGCAGACGAGGACAATGGTTTGTTTGCCAGCATCCACTCGATGCACTGGAGTGCTTCGTCTGATTCTTTGTTTTCAGTGATGAGTTTATCAAGTTCATTTTTGGTTTCTTCCAACTGCTTTTTGAGTTCATCCTGGGAGTTTTTCAATTTCTCGTTGGAAGATAGAAGTTCTTCATTCTTGGATATGAGCTCTTTGTTTGAATTTATGAGCTCCTCGTTTGTGTTAGCAAGCTCCTCCAGGCCTTTCAACAAGTTGTTGTCGGCTTTTTCGATTTCATCGCTGGCTTTCTTGATCTCATCTTCCAGGTTCGAGATTAGAGAGTCTTGTTTGATGGCAGATTCATTATTCGGACCCAAATCGCCCTCTTCGGCAAACTTCACATCAGATGAGATGCTTTTTTCTTTCTGAGCCGAAAGAGTTTTTTTTGTTACATTTTTTTGAGGTGAATCTGATTTGTTCGCTATTTTCGCCACAATTAAAACAACTCAACCTCTTTTGAATTTAAGACTGCTAATCGAAAACCATGAGTATTTATACCATGAAATGCCTGCAAGTAGACAATATCATCCTGGCAAGGGTAGCATACGAAAAATTCGACGAAAAGAATGCGAAAACCAAAGATGACTGAGAAATATCCAAAAGGGTTGTTTTTCCTGTTTGCCACCGAGATGTGGGAACGTTTCAGCTTTTACGGTATCTCGGCCGTCCTGGTTCTATATCTCACTACCAGACTGGGTCTTCCGGACAAGGACGCCGCGCTTGCATCAGGGGCATATATGGCATTCACTTTCATGTCGCCGATCCTGGGTGGTTTCATTGCGGATAAGCTGCTTGGATTGCGTTATTCGGTTTCTTTCGGTGGCGTTCTGATACTGATAGGAAATCTGATTCTGGCATGGCGTGAAGAATTATCATATGTCTTTTCGGGACTGGCGTGCGTGGCGCTTGGCACCGGATATCTTAAATCGACGGTATCGGTCATGGTTGGAAAGCTGTATGCGGAAGGTGACAGCCACCGCGATAGCGGCTATACGCTTTTCTATATGGGCATTAACGTAGGCGCGCTTATGGCTGGTGTCATGATGGCCTGGGTCGCCAGAAACTTTGGCTGGCACAACTGTTTTTATCTGTCTTCCGGTGGGATGTTTCTGGGTCTCATCGCGTTTCAACTTGGATATCCGCATTATAACAATGATGCCGACGGCTTCAACTCAGAGAGGCTCTTTGGGCAGGGCGAACGCATTATAAATCCTGAATTGGCCAATAATGCTGCTGACCCTGATGTGTTGATGCCACAAGCAGAGCAGGGCCGCTGGTCCCGCCAAGATGCAGATCGGCAGGTACGGAGGTCTCCCACAGAATTTATAATGCGTTTACCCGTATTATTCAGACGAGTAGTTGGGTTTTCCAACATTGTGTGGCTGATTCTGGGCACGCTATGCCTGGGAGCGTTGGTGGTTCATATGTTCAGTAATCCCGGACAAACCAAACTTTTCATAACATACATAAGTATCGCCATAATAGTCGGAATTTTTCTGCTTGCTTTCTTCTCCAAAGACAAGAAGGAGCGCGATTCTATTTTCGCAATTCTAATCATCATCCTCGCGGCAATCTGCTTTCAATCGTTTTTCAAACAAATGTATAACTCGCTGACTCTATTTGTTGATCGTGACTTTAATAAAGTATTGTTTGGCGTGCCTCTCGATGCCTCATTTTTCTCGTTGGTACCTAACTCCCTTGCGGTAATCATTTTTGCAGGATTGTTCACCTGGCTGTGGGGCAAACTCGCGGACAGGGGACTAAACCCATCGATTCCGATGAAAATAGTCTTCGCATTGTGTTGTGCCGTAGCAAGCTCAGCATTGCTGGCCTGGGTCGCTCATGGCATAGCTGCGAGCGGGCAAAAAGCCTCTGCCTGGTGGATCGTGCTCGCGATCTGGATTCTCACTCTGGGCGAGTTGAACATCCTCCCCATGGGACTTTCAGCCGTAAGTACGCTGGCTCCGAAGCGATATTCATCAGTTCTCATGGGAGCCTGGTTTCTGGGAACATCGCTTGGAGGTTATTTCTCCGGCTTTCTAACGAGCCTTGCATCAGTGGAAAAGGAAAAAGTAGATGACATCGTTTATACTGCTACTGTGTATTCCGGCCTCTACTGGAAATGTTCCGTGGTGCTGGGGGTTGCCGCGGTTGTCATGTTTATCACGACACCGCTCATGAAAAAACTGATGACGGGGGCCGGCCAGTGAATGATCTGTCTGGTCTGCGTGGAATCGACCGAAAAAGTCTCCATGTTTTCTGCAAGTCTGTAATGCAGCCAACGTGGTTCCCACTATTGTGTCTATGAGATCGAAAGGGGCTGGGGTAGAAGCAATGATAAAGAAAAATATGCCATCGTCCGTTGTCAGGTGCGTCACACTATCTTTCAGATCAGGCATTGAACAATTGTGCCAGACACTCTGCTTCTTTCTTGCTTTTTTTGTAACAATCCTGCCTTGTGCCGGTGCAGAACCTGGTTTTGACTGGGCAGCCCTGATCAATAAAATCCCTGGGGCGGTTGAACGGCTTGGTTCCTCGACTTTTGTCACTATGAACGCCTATCCTGTTGATCCTGAGAAGGTACGAGTAGTTTATGTCCGGAATGATCTTCTTGGAAATATCGCCGGAAAAATGCTGAGCGAGAATCAGGCCAGGACATTCGTGAGCCGGAATCTTCTTCTGAGTCTTGATCCAAAGGATGGTATTCCGGGATCTCTTCCGGTCACGGTCTATGTTGATCGGCAGGCCGATCCCATGAACATGTCTCTCACCGGAAACCTCGGGTCGGGTCGGGCCGCATATGTGGGTGAATGTTTCAACCTCAAGGGACTCGGGAAAACCGTGCTGGCCAAATCCAGCGATCCCATACACTCCAATGGCATACTGGATCTAGTCGGCGCTCTTTGGGAAATGATCTGTTCGAATGCGCTCCAATACAACATGAAGACGGGGACCGCCCCTGTTCTTGCCGTGGTGGACATCAAAAAGCAGGTGAACGTTCCATGGCTTAAAGACAAGATTCCAGGTGGCATGATCATCAGGCTGGATAACCATGGAGAGCTCGATCGCCCAACTCATCTGTTCCAGGCGAATAAACCTGTGTCTGGAGATCGTCTGTTACAAATTGCCGGAAACATCGGAAAACAGGATGCCGAGAAGTTCATCGAACGAATTCTCCACGGTGGCTGGTCAGCTGGAAACATCTCACTTGGCGGTCATCTGATTGATTATGACACCGTTTTTGCAGTGCGGGGAAGGGCGCCGCAGTGGTCATACAGGCCGAACTGGCTCAGTGATTTTTTCGGACTCGAGTATCTGGGGCAAAAAGAGTTATTGAAGGCCCTTGTCAATCATCAGATCAACGCTGATCATGTACCACTCAGCGAGGTTTACTTGGCATTCGACAAGGCAAGACAAAACCAGCTCGAAAGGCGCTTTCCGGATCTGGTTGGGGTGAATTCGAGTGATTTTTATGCGCATTTCCCGGATCATTCCGCAACTATGTCAGCTCTTGTGGAGCAGTTCCAGGTGCTTTCAATGAAAATGTATCCGAACTTCAAGGCAACTGCACCCTGGGCTGAGGATAATTCAAGCCTGAGTGTGTATGATCTGTCACGATTCTTTCGGTTATATCCGATTCTCAGAAGATCAGGAAAGGTGGGGGAAGAGAGTGCGCTACGTCTTATCAGGAACCCTGTCGGACATTTTAAAAGAACCAGGGAGACCGAGGAAGGCGGCATGCCGAACAGTGTCCGGAAGGCTTTGATGAAGGATTATGCCGTCTCGTCACGGAAACAATTAATGGCGATCGATAGGCAGGCGATCAGATTCATCAGGGATTACGATGAATTACTCTCCTCAATCGAAAGGGTATTGCCAGGCTCCTCTGGACCGAATATGGTTCGCGCATATGTCGTCAACGAGGAGCGCACCTATATGAACTCCAGGCCCGGGAATGACAGCCTCGTTTCCATGGTACAGAATTACGAGTCAGGTAAAATCCGGCCCAGGCAGTTCTCCGAACTACTTAAACTAATTGTGGAGGCAAGCGACAGAATTCCGCGATACGATTCCAGGGGACGTTGTCAGGCGGATCTGCATCTATTCACGAACGGATACACCTCCAATCTTGTTAATGCTGACGGCTTCTATCAACCTCGTCTGACATTTCTACGCATTCCGGTGCTTTCAGAAGCCTCCATATCGAGTTTGCAGCAGATTCTGGATTGTCATCCCGAGTTGGAGCAGTTGATAACATCTAAAACCAGTCAGGGTGCTGATTCAGCATTCCACGCGGCAGGCCATGAGGCTTGGGAGGTGGAGGTTGGTGGCAAGAGATATTCTTGCTCAATAGAGCGTGAGGGAAGCCGGATTCACGTGACAGGGCCTCAATTGCCTCTCTCGCGTTTGGTTACAGACCCGGCGGAAGCTCACTTTTTCCATGGAGGCGAGGCCGTCAAGTTGAAGCCAATTATTTGCAAGGATCTGCACACATCGACCCACTGACAGTTGGCATCGCCACCATTTTTATACGTGGAGTTTCGATACTTTCGGAAGTTCAGGTAACGCAATATCCTGTCCGGAATCGACTTTGTGATAGGCGAGTTTGACGATATCGAGCAGTTGAGACGTTGTGAAATACTCGTTCACATCGTTCCCGGGGATATTCGCATATCGCATAAGTTTAGCTTCTCCGATGTCTTCATCTTTCCCGGATTCGGATATTCGAGAGTGGTTAGAATCAGACTTTTGGTATATGACAGACGTGTATGTTCTTTTAGAAGCTTGAGCAGCCAGCTCGGTCCCCGGATAGATGGAAACAGGGAAAAAATTACATTCGCCCATTCCAAGTCGCTTCAACTCAACAGCAAAATTGATGGTTTCCACCATTTCCTCCGGAGTTTCGTCCGGGAAACCGAGCATGAAAAAACATTTGCAGAAAATGTTATGTTCAGCCAGGAGAGCCACTGAGGTACGGACTTTGTCCAGGTCGAGGTATTTTTTGAGGGTTTTCTGACGCGCTTGATTTCCCGTTTCGATTCCAAGGGCGACATAAATGCAACCTGTATCCGCGAGTCGTCGAACATCGTCCGGCATCAGGTGATCCGCTCGTCCAATGCAGCAGTATCGAACGTTCATGTGAACAATCCCGTCGAAAAAATCGTTAAGCCACATCTTGTCTGAAAAGAAAGAGTCGTCCATGAAACCGAACTGGGATTGGGGAAAAAGCATTCGCTGGTGGGCAATCTCGGCCATGAGACGAGGAACTGACTGTCGACGCAATCCGCCGGGCCACAGGACTGGGGTGGCGCAGAAGGTGCATCGGGCATAGCAGCCGCGCGACGTCGTGAGAAACAGCCATGAAGACATATTGATCGAATCGTGATATGCGAAGTAACGTTGAATATCGATGAGATTGAAGTCGATAAACGGCAGATGGTCCAGGTTCCAGATTGGCGGCCTGGGGGGCGTGAAGATCGGAGTGCCGTTGTCGCAATAGGCCAGCCCCCGAATGCCTGCAAGACAAGAGCGGTCAGCCGCTTCACTTCTAGGGGATGGAAGGTTGCTTGAAATAAGCTCCTCGAGAGTCAGCTCGCCTTCGCCGCATACACACATATCGATTTCGTTGCATGACATAAGGCTTTCAGGAAACGTCGTAACCAAAGGTCCTCCGGCGACCACCCAGATATCCGGGAACTTTTCGCGAACTTCTTTACATAAAGTGATAGCTGTTTCTCTGGTTGCCTGATAGAAAGGAACACCAATAAACCGGGGTCGTGTCTCTGCGATATACTCCAGTACCTCATGTAGAGGCGCCCCTGCTGAGATCACATCGAGAATCATGGCATGAAATCCCCTATGATTCAGCCAGCTCGCGAGATAGAGAAGATTGAGCGGTGGTTTCATGTCGAGACGGGATTCCTGACCCCATAGCAGCGGAGGAGCTATGAGTAAAAGGTCAGGATTTATTTGTTTCAAAGACATAACCGTTGTCAGCCTTCCCGCGAAAAATCAGGATCGAAATTGGTATCGCTCACTCAGGAGAAACCTGAGCGATATGCTTCAGGCAGCTGTCGATAAAATTCCCATCTATCCTGAGATGTGTTTTGAGGTAATCACTCAGATTAAGATTCCTTTTCCTGCTCAATGTTATGAGCTTTTTAACGACGCCAACTCTTTCTTCTATGGAATGAGGGGCGACTCGGGCTTTTCTCTCCTTCCACAACTCCTCATTGAACAGCTTGAAGGCAGACTCGATGGAATCGAATTTCCGGTAAAGATAGTAATCGACGAGCTTCAGATAGATCTTATAGGTTGTTTCCCGGTCATCATGCGGACGCGCTTGCCAGAATTCCCATGGGGAATCCTCGTCGGTTTTCGCAAATAAAGCTGAATACAGATCCTCGCCCATTGTTGGAAAATTATGCAGGATTCTGAACAGAGTGCTCAAGAGGGGTGGTTCCCAGTAATACGGATCTTTATGATCCAGGGTCATCAGGTATTCATGAAGTGTGTTTGGCAGCAAACAAACGGGTTGGAATTCAACTCTGAATCGCTTGCCATTGCTCCACTGTTGCAGCGTGCGGATTGTGTTCACGCAGTCTTCATAAGCTTCCGCTTCAGTTAACAGCGGACCCTTGACTAAAACATACCCTTTGGATATAGCCCCTTTGCGTCGAATTGTCTCCATGCTGTTTTTGACATCTTCCACGGAATCAGGCTTGCTGTATAAAGCCCTGACAAGAGGGTTGGTGGATTCAATGCCCAGGGTAATTTCAAATTCAGTATCACCGAGCAGTTTAACAGCTTTGCCCAGATAATCGTTCGTTTTATTGTCCCGGATAATATCCAGACCATTCGTTTCAACTACCAGCTTCTCCATTTTCAATGATCGCGCAAGGTCATATATGACCTCACGAACCTTCTGAGAAATTTCAGCGTCATTGAAAAAGAAGCCATCGTTATAAATATGCAGCGTTTTTACGGGAGATTTCAGAGAGGCATTGAATTTATTAACATATTGTCTGACAATATCGAGTTGTGCAAAGAATTCATCATCAGAAATCGCTTTTTGTGAGGCCGAATTTTTTGTTCCGCACATCGTGCAGCCGCCGGTTTTTCTCGACCATTCGCATCCGGAGTTGGCCAGGTAGACGACCGTCCTGTAAACCGGCTCTCCTTTATAGTGATCAAAATAAAGATTGACACTACGTGGCTGCCTTGGATCAGAATCATTAAAACGAATATTTTGGACATCAGACGTTGAAATCATACCGTCTCCTGTGAGTTTAACTTTGGCCACATGAATACTTCTATTTTGCTTTGGCTACATCCGAATGACTCGATTAATATCATCAACCTCGATTATTTCGGCATGTTCCACTTTATTGTATGCAAATGTCACGAGATTCACCATTTGTTTATTGGTCAGAGATGAATTGAAAGGGCTATTGAGAAGAGCGGCATTCTTTTCGCTGATGCCAAGATCGTCCCTGATTATTTCCGGTAGATGTGCGTCCAGTCCTATTTTGAATGGCTGATTCGAGAACTGTTTCGACAGTTCTGTCCCAGGATATACGGTCACGGGAAAAATGCTGAAGAAAGTCATGCCATTTCGCTTTAATGTCGAAGCCATATTGATTGTTGCAGCCATGTCTTCGGAGGTTTCATCGGGAAAACCAAGCATGAAAAAGCACTTTGTTTTGACGTCATATTTAGTGAGCTCTCTCATATTTCGGACAAGTGCCGACAGATCCAGATTCTTTTTTAGCCGCGATTGCCATTGTGAGCTTCCGGTTTCGACGCCAAATGCGATATAGTTCAGTCCGGACTCGACAAGAAGTCTGATCAGATCTGCGGTCAGATGATCGGCCCGACCGATGCACTGATATTTGATTTGAAGAGGCTTTATGAGGCGGATGAACTCCATCAGCCATTCTTTGTCTGAAAAAAAAGAGTCGTCACAAAATCCTATATCCACTCCGGGAAACCGTTCGCGCTGAAAAATTATTTCATTAACCAGCCGGCCGGGTGAAAAGCGCCGGATTTTACCTGGCCAGAGCACTGGAGTGCAGCAGTAGGTGCATCGAAATGAACAACCCCGGGATGAGTTCAGAAACAAGGTTCGGGGAACATGAACCTCTTCCTGATATTTGAAATAATACTCATTATTCAGCACTGAAAAATCAAGGTATGGCAACGCATCAAGGTTGATGATCGGCGGACGGCGAGGGTTTATCAACACCGTATCGCCCTTATGAAAAGCCAGACCAGGTATCGATTCAGGCGAAGCATTCGAGTCCCGGGTTGACAGAAGGGCTGCAAGAGTTTCCTCCCCTTCGCCGATGATTCCAAAGTCAAAGGAGCCCTCACGCATCATTCTGTCCGGTTCCATCGTCATGCAAGGGCCACCGGCGATAAACTTCAGCGCCGGATTATGGGCTTTGAGGCGGGAGACGAGTGCAAATGCGTTGTCCAGCGATGCATAGTAAAGAGGAATTCCAACGAATGCGGGAGAGGCATCGAGAATGCGTATTACTGTTTCTTCCATGGAGCATTCGAGCGAGACGACGTCCAGAAGTTCGACATCGAAATCGTGCGCCTTCAAATACGAGAAAAGATAGAGCAGATTCAGTGGGGGTTGAAAACTCAGGCGGAGTTTGTCTTCCCAAAGAAGTGGCGGTGGAACCAGTATGATTTTATTTTTATTCATCATTTGGCAAAGTGATTATTTATTGTGTTGCATTAGTTCATAATTAACAAAGGGTGCTAACCGGTTAGTTGAGATTTCTCCCTTCGGTCGAAATGACAGTATTGTTTGTCATTCCGAACGAATGTGAGGAATCTTGCTTGGCGTAAAGAGTCGTGAATATTTAGTCTCCTTTGGTAGTTATGCATTCGTTTTCATTTCCGTGGACAGCGGTTCAGATTGCTCTTTCATGTTGATAAATTCCTTGCCCAGAGCTGTGGTTGCAAGAATCCATCCGATAGCCAGAGGTATTCCCGCTATGGCTACGGCTCTGGGGCCATAACCCAGTAGACGATCGTTGGTTATAACCAGAAGAATGATTCCTGATGTGCCGCTGGCAAGACGGTAAATGAATACCTCGACATATGCCTTTACCCGATACACCACTTCGCGTGGGGCCACCGTATAGATGGCTTCCTTGGCAGACCTGTAAAGCGTAAAACGCATCAGATCTTCAAATGTTTTACCGGCAATGGTCGTGATCAGGGCGGGCCAGATCGCAAAAGAGGCTAATCCGCCAAAACTGACGAGAGCGCAAACCGTCATAGCACCGCCCACACCGACCCGGGAAAAAAACCAGGTTGTCAGGAAAACGCTCACCATGAAGCCGATAGTGTTCGTGAGCAGGAAGAAGCGGGCAAAGGCTTGCGCCATATCCTCGGCCTTGGGATATGCCGCGGCCATTTCCGAGCTGAGAATGTATGTCATCAGATTCGGAACGATGCATTCGAAACAGACAGCGACCGTGATGAGGAAAAGTATTTTCGAGCTGACAATGGAGCGTCCTACTTCTATGAATTGAGAAAGATCCTGGATTTTCCGAACCGGCGCGGCCCGTTTGCCTCCTGCATTCGTCGATTCAGCCCATCGATCGAGGAAAATAAAGATGGGAATGATTATCGCGAAGGAGCCGGCAGCCAGCAGAAGCATGCCGGAAGGACCGAGTCGGTGAACCAGAGCCTCACTGACGTATGACCCGATAATGGCTCCAAGAGGCCCGGCTGCTGCAATAATACCGTAACGCGCCTTGGCGCCTTCCAGCGTAAATATATCGTCGATCGTACTCCAGAAAACCGTTACAGCCAGGATGAGAAAGATATCCGTCCAGACTGAAAACAGGAATGAAATCCAGCCTATGTCGCGTGCGGCAAAGGCTGCGACCGACCAGATAAGAAGAGTGGACCAGATGACACCTAGAGTGCCTCCGATCAGCTTTTTTCGCGGGAGATGTGCATATCGTCCATAAAACCATACCGCCAATCCCGTTGCAATAGCGTTTGCCATGAAGGTCCATGGAATGATGCCCGCTCCGCAATTTGTCATGAGGAAGGCGCCGCGAATCGGCATTATGAGGTAAACAGATCCCGTGGTGAGAAGATACCAGGTAAAGCACAGCGCTACGGGAAACCACTGGGGCATGCCAGCGACCATCCTTGAAAGGCATTTGCACTCAATCAGAAAAAGTATACCATTTCTTATGCCATTCACAATAAATACGTGCGCACAAACATTTTGAGATCGGTATTATTGATATTCAGTCACCAGGAACTGTGGCGTCACTTTGCGTTGTCGATATGTGGCAATCATGAGTGAATATGCGTCGTCCATTTGTAGGGGCGGGTTTCAAACCCGCCCTTGCGTGATGTTGCGTGAATATTACAAGTACATCGTGAGTTTGGGAATTATTCTTCGGCCGGATTTTTCAGCGGGTCATCGCCCGGCAGAATTTTCAGGGTTGGTACAAGCGACAGGGGCGAAACACCGCTCAGAAAACGGACTGCCAGACTCGCCGCGGTCATTCCGAACATTGATGTGACGAAAACAGCGCTGCCATAGATGATATTGCGTTTTGCGCAGGTATGGTGTTGATTGGAACTGTTGGGACACACGCATTCTGATCCGCAGAGAGAGGATTGATATCCGGGGTCGGGAAGTATTATATCTTCGCTGGAATACACAGCCATCAGATTATCAACGCGTTGAAGATTGATATTGTATTTACGCCAAAGATTTTTTCGGATAGTTTTGGCGAGAGGATCGTCCTTGGTCTTTCGCAGTTCATCATAACCGACCCGTGTCGGATCTACTTTTCCTGATGCACCAAGGCATGTCACAATAGGAATTTGTTGATGTATGCACGTAGCCAGAAGATGGAGTTTGGCGGTGACATTGTCGATGCAGTCGACAATAAGATCCGGGGAACGTGCCAGCATTTCAGCGGATGACTTCGACTCATAAAAGCCGTGTATGGCTTCTACCGTTGCGGCTGGATTTATACTCTTTACGCGATCAGCCATGAGAGCTGATTTAGATTTTCCGATCGTGGAAGGAAGGGCGTGTAGCTGACGATTAACGTTGGTGATACAGACATCGTCGAAATCCACCAGCGTCAAACGGTTGACTCCGGCTCGCGTCAAACCTTCGACTGCAAAACTTCCGACGCCGCCCATGCCAAGGACCATTACATGGCATAGGGCGAGCCGTTCGACGCCGTGGCGTCCCCAGAGGCGGGCATTTCGATCAAATTTTTTCGGAACGGATGTTTGATATATTTCCGGAATTGGAGAAGGGGCACTCACGCTATGTGTCGACAAGTTGGCATTCCTCCGCAGGTTCTTGCAAAATTATTGATATATCTGTGCAGTCTTTTTATTGTCAGTCATCGATAATTAATTTTGAAACCATATCCCAGGTAAGGTCGAAACGCTGAAGATACTTGCGCAGGCGATCGCTGTCGTTTACTTTGCCGCGTTGCTTCCGGGATTCGGAAAATAGCTTGCGACCAGCCTCAGCCAGGCTTTTGCATTTGCGGCATATTTTTATTACTTCCGCCAGCTGAATTCTATCGAACAGGTCCAGAGATGATGAGGCTTGACGGCCAATCAGACTGGTTATTTCCGTCATCGGAGAGTCGGAATAATTTTCGCGAGTATCTTCCGAAGTCCATTCGCTTTCCAGACGGGTGATTTCATTTTTTACGTCATCCATGCAGATCCGGTGACCTTCAGCAAGAATTGCCATGCGGGATATTGATGTATTCAAATCTCTGAAATTGCCGGGCCATCTGGCTTCTGAAGAGACGGCGAATTTGAGATAAGCTGTTCTTGCTTCACTGCTGAATATGACTGCTTTTCCGGCTTCCCTGGATCTGTTCTGCAGCTCGAAAACAATGTTTGGTTCGATGTCTTCAATTCGTTCCGTCAGCCCGGGAAGTCTGAAACTCCAAAATTTGATCCGGGCAAAAAGATCCTCTCGAAACCCGCCTTTTTTGACATCTGCCTTCAGATCGCGATTGGTGCCACATATGAGTTGAAAATCACTTTCGACTTCCTGGTCAGACCCAACAGGTAAATATCGCTTTTCCTCAATGGCTCGCAGCAGCATCGACTGTTCATCCGAACCAAGTTCACCGATTTCGTCCAGAAAAAGAATTCCTTTATTCGCAGTCTGGAGCAAACCGGGGCGATTTTCAGTCGCTCCAGTGAAGGCCCCTTTTCGATGGCCGAAAAGCACTGAGAGAGCCATATCTCCTCGCAGCATTGCGCAGTTCACTTCGACGAGCTGACCGCTTACCATGTTGTGTTGCTTTTTCAATGCATAAATCTGTTGGGCAAGCCGGGATTTTCCGGCGCCTGTCGGTCCCATTAATAGCATGGGAGCGGAACTGCGAAGAGTAACTTTTTCGACTTCCGAAATGAGTCGGTTAAAATCCTGATTGCGGGTTTGAATTCCGGATTTCAAAAACGAAATGTCATCATGGGTCTGCTGGGCGAAACGTCTGGCAATGCTGTCGTAGCGGGAAAGATCCAGGTCTATGATTTCGAAACTTCCGGGGGGGGTATTCCCGCGCCCGGGGCCGGTTTGAAGGAGTTTTCCCGGAAAAAAACCTGCTTCAGTCAGCAGGAACATGCATATTTGCGAAACGTGAGTGCCGGTCGTGATGTGGAGCAGATACTCCTCGTTTTCCCGATCGAAATGGAAGCCATGAGAATAATCGAGTAATCCGGAGAAAACCTCTTCAAAATCCCATGGGTTTTTGAATTCGATCCGATCGAGTATCACTTCTGTTTCCGGGGAGATGGCTGTGATATCTTCACGAATTTGTTCGGCCAGACTGAGGTCTCGGGCATTGTGAAGAAGATGAAAGCGGTTTATGAGGAGATTCTCGTGCTGACATACCGCAACCGTCGGACGCCATCTCTCCCAGCGGGAATCCTTTCCACGGCGATCCAGGGTCGTTCCCAGAAATCCGATGACTACGTTCTTCATGATGTCTGCATTTTACCATTCCCGTGAGGTTCGGGGGGTGGCCTAAATTAACCGGAACAATAAGACCTTGGTTTGACCTGTCGAGAATTAAATGACCCTGGGATACCGCCGACGGTTCTTGCCTAAATCCGGGATTATCAGTACAATCATCAGAGAATTGTCACAATCAGCTGGTGAAAAATGCCGACAACGGACAATTGGGTTAAGCGATAAGGCGATAGTAATGAGAAGGGAAAGATCATGAAGAAATATACGATGAAAAGTTGGTTCAAAACCCTGATGGTTTTCGGAATTATCTGTTTCAATCTGCAGGCCTCCGTGACCTCAAAAGCATACGCAGAGCCCTACGGAGTCAGTTATACCCTTGAAGGCTTCATCGAAAAGACCGAAGGCGTATACGTTCTGACCACGGAAGACGGTCGTGTCTTCTCATTGATCATAGATGCCAAGAATGCCGACAGTCTCCTCGAGCACCGGGTCAAGATAGACGGGAAGGCTCATCGTGGTGATGAGATCGATACTATCAAGGTCGAGAAAATTGTTGATTGCCCGGCCCCGGAAAACCCGATTTTGCCCGAGGAACATGCCTATTATCAGCGTCCGGTGACCATTTTGGAAACAACGCCTGATTCTTTCAAGGTGAAAGACGTTCGATGGTCGATTTGCCAGGATCCAGCGACCTCAACGTTACTGGCAAAACACGAGTGGGAAACCGCAGTGATTAAGCCGGAGCTCGTCGAAAACGTATATTTCACGCTCAAACCGTTTTTCCCGAAATTCGTTGCCGGACACAGCATGCTTGTTTGCACGTTCAAATCCGGCGGCTTCGTTACCACAACCGGAAAAGAAGCCCAGGCCCTCGCCGTGAGCATTGAAGCATATAAGAAGGTCGGTCAGAGTTACGGTCTTATCAAATGTATGAAAAAGAATTTTGATATTGTCTGGAACCTTGTAACCTGGGCGAATTATGCAACACTCAATGTGAAATTCAACCTTAATAAAGATACTTCACTCTATCTGTATCCGGTTAAGCTCAGCCAGGAACAGAAGGTTCAGTTGGTTCGTGAAATGGTTATTCAGGCAGGCGTAAATCGCCAGGGCGAGTATTATCACACTACACGCAACAACTGCACGAATAATCTGGTTATGCTTCTTAATAAGGTGTTGCCTGCGGAGCGTCAGATCAAGCTGTGGACGATTCCTGGCATGGTTTACAACTTCCGGGCCACCATGCCCGTTCTCGTCGTAAAAAAACTTACCAGCTTAGGGCTTCTTGGCGAGGCTCTACCGGTAGTAGACCCGACACATTTCACCACGGATATTTCGACAAAATAATCTAATTCAATCAATGCACGACTCAGTCTGGTGACCTGATATCAAATCACAAATTTTTTGCACTATGGGCGATCCACCGGATCGCCCATACGTTTTCATGGATTGGTATTAGTAGCTTGTTACTCCCAGTTTTCCCCGGCCTTTATTCGCTTAATAAGCTGTGCATCCTGCTGACGCTCTGAATCAGATCGACTGGGTTGTTTGTCGAGATCTTCCAGGTAGGCGATGGCATCTTCCCGGCGATGCAGGGCGACCAGGACGATGGCCCGAAAGCGGAAAATATATGATGGGCAGTCGGACATCCGGATAACCT
The DNA here is from genome assembly GCA_015233155.1 of Candidatus Rifleibacteriota bacterium. Taxonomy (GTDB): domain Bacteria; phylum Muiribacteriota; class Ozemobacteria; order Ozemobacterales; family Ozemobacteraceae; genus JADFYG01. Next base: position 60,421 of record JADFYG010000027.1, on the reverse strand, counting down.
GAGTAAAGGCCGTAAGCGCCTTTTCCAGATCGCGATCCGGGCCATGACGATGTTTCATGTTGAAGTTCAACACCCCGATCTGGACCCATATGTCGCTGCGATACGGATTGTTGCGCAAGCCCTTTTGCAGGATTTCCATGGACTCCTTGAAATGTCCCTGCTGTTCCATCAGGAAGGAATGCAGCAGGTAGGCCTCGACGAAGTGCGGATCGATGGTGGGAATCAGTTGCAGGGCGAACTCCACGCGGTGCCACAGCTCATGATGAGAGTCGGCATCCATCTGGATCCAGAGCAGATTTGCCGCTAACTCCTGCAGTCCGAGATATTTGAGAAGCAGAACCATTCCGTGGGAAATCCCCTGCGAAGGTTCTTCGTGGGCGTGTCCGTCCCCACCGACTTCGTGGTCCTCGTCGCGATCGAACCCGGGACCATGCTCAGTGTCGAGCACCTCTCCGAGGGCTTCGCTGAGATCCCGTGAGGCTGAACCGGTTTTGTCGCGGGCGGGGATATCCGGGGGCTGAGTGCCGCTGCTGATGCCACTCACAGGCGGCTTTGCCTCCCCGGTATCTGACACCATCATTGCCATGGTGTCGCCCATCTGAACTGGCTTGCCCTCCCGGTGATAAACATCGCGAAGTTCATGGCGGGTCAGGAGCAGGGCCGCCAGCAAAAGCAGGGAGATTACCCATCTTCCCAGAGTTTGCATGTTTATCACAGGTCGCTTCTCTCCATGATGAATATTCCCACGGCCACGGTGCAGAGCACGTAAATCGAGGCGTAGCCAAGACCCCAGCCGATCATCTTCCAGGAGATGGCGAACTCCTTCAGAATGCGGGCTTTGATGTTGAAGTATGTGAAATTGGGGATAACCACGAAGATGGCATCGTTAAGCCAAGCCAACAAGGGAATGCCGGCTTCTTCGACCAGATGGTGGATATAATCCACAAGGTTTCCCATGATAACCAGGAAGAGGGTGAAGGAAAAACACAGCACCGTCGAATCGGACAGGGAAAACAGCAAAACCAGAGAGCTGATGATCGCGAACTCCATTGTCATGAAAAGGATGATCCAGAAGAATGCGGTCCAGACAGTGCCAAACTTGATGTAGAGGAGTCCGGCGAAAATAATGATCATGAGGGCGATATTGGTGATTACCGCCATCAGGGTTCCAAGGAGTTTGCCCAGATAGAATTCCCAGCGCGGCAGTGGAAGGGTCAGAACTGTGTAGGCGGTCTTGCGATTGAGGTCTTCCCTGAGGGTGGCGGCGCCGATAAACAGTGTGAGGAGCGTTCCGAACATGGAGATAACCGATATACCTACGTCCTGGATCATTCGATATTCCAGGGTTGGCGAGGTCGAGAAGTGGCCGAACAGGTTAAACAGCCCGACCGCGATCAGGACGAAGATCAGATGGACCGACAGCATCTTGTGCCGGGCCACGTCGAGGAAGGCTTCCCAGCCGATAAGCCAGATACGGCGAATCATTGGACACCTCCGGAACCGGACGCCCCATCATGGGGAGCCCCGCGTGACTCTTTATGTGGCCCTTCACGTTCGTGAATGACCCTGGAAAAAAGCTGTAATAATGTCTCTGCCAGCGGAACCACTTCAAGAATTTCGCCACCGGCGCGGACTATTGTCGCCACGGCAGCGGGGACCTCAGGTCCGGAAGGAGCGACCCATTCGACCTCCCTGGCTTCGGTACATGTGACTGTGACATTTGTCGGAGCCTGAATCGTTACAGCTTCAGATGGCCGTCGAAAACGGATCTTTGTTTTTACGGCGGCCAGCAGTTGCGTTAACGGCCCTTGAACGGCCATCTGTCCGCGGTGCAGGATTCCGACGGCGTCACAGACCTCGGCCAGCATTCCGACCGCGTGGCTTGTGAGCAGAATACTGATGCCCTGACCTTTCAGCCGGAGAATGAGTTCCTTCAGAAGATGTTGACCCAGGGGGTCGAGTCCGCTGACCGGCTCGTCGAGCAGTATCAGGCGCGCCTCGGCCAGCAGAACCCGTGCCAGATCAACCCGCTGACGCATACCTTTGGAACATTGACCCAGCGGGCGATCAGCGGCATCCTCCACGGCGAAATCCCGCAGAAGTTGGGTTATGCGGTTATTGAGGTCGGCAACTTCCATAAGGCGTCCGTGGAACCCCAGATATTCGCGAGGGGTGAGAATATCCGGATGATTCACAACCTCGGGAAGGAAGCCAACCTGCTGGCGGGAGGCTGGAGCCGGAACCGGGCGCCCGAACAGGAAAGCCCCGCCCGAAGAGATGCGGGCCAGGCCCAGCAGCATTTTGAAGGTTGTTGTTTTACCGGCACCATTTGGGCCAAGCAGGCCAAATACCTGTCCGGCGCCAACAGTCAGATTAAGCTTGTCTACCAGAATCTGAGGTTTCCACCAACCGATGGACTTGGATAGGTCGGTGGTTTGAATAGAGGGTTCAGACATGCGGTTGCCCTCCTTAACTGGATTGGAAAATTATAACTCCAATATTTCACACAGCGCAATATTTACCACATATTCCCATGGTTCATTATTATTAGCGCTTGTGTCGATTAGAGAAAGGAATATATTTATCTTATGCCTATCAAACCGATAGAACACATGACCAAGATCGTCGCCAACAACGACGCAAGCCGTCTTCGTGAAATGCAGAAGACGGCTGAACAGGGACCTGCTCAACTGATTGTCCAAAACCAGGCAAAAGCCCAGCAGCAGGTCGAAACCGTCCAGCAGCCGAAGGATGCCGAGGGCAAATTGATTAAAAACCAGGACGAAGAGGCTGAGAAAAAGCGTCGGGAAGCCGAGCAAAAAGCCCGGGAAAAAAAAACTGACGATGATAAAAAAGCGGCGGCTCCTGATTTGCCTGATCCCGACGGCTTTCGCGGTGTAAAACTTGATATCAAGGCCTGAATTCACCTTGAGCAGGCGCTTTTCATTTCAAATACCACGTGTTTTTTCAGCGCATCTTGCCTCGGCATTTTTCTTCGTCTTTCTTGTTTTCCAGATACCGTGCCCCGTTCAGGCTTCGGTCGAAGACGACGCGCGCATTTCCAATCGCGACGGCGTAATGAAGGCCAGACACGGTGAATGGGAAGGTGCGATCGATGCGTTTACCCATGCCCGACTTGCCGATCCTTCCGACGATACGGCCCTTGCAAACCTCGCGAGTGCCCACAATAACTACGGTGTACTGCTCTGTCGCGAGGAAAAATATGCGGAAGGCATAGCCAGCTTTGAGGCTGCACGCGGACAGAAACCTGAAGATCTCGAAATTCGACTTAATTTACTCTCTGCACTTGTCATGATTCACGACGTCGAACGCGTTGATCGTGAGGCCCGTGGCATCCTCGCGTTACGTCCCAAAGATCCGCAAACGCTCCTCAAGGTTGCGAACGCATTTTCCCGCATAGAAGACGATGAGTCGGCACGCAATCTGCTGGAACGTATTCTGGCTGTCGAGCCAAATCATCCCGAGGCACTTTTTTGTCTCGGGCGGTTGTATTATCAGCAGGGAAACCCCGGCGAAGCGCGGTTTTACCTCCAGCGCGCCATGGAAGCACAACCCGGCTATGCTTCCGCATCGGCAATGCTTCGTCGCATCGGTCGCGAAGATCGCGTCGAAAAAGAGTTCGAAAGCGAATCCAGCATGCATTTCACACTTACCTTCGCCGGAACGGTGTCACATGACTGGGTCAGGGATTTGTTGGATCAATTTGAGGACGCTTACACAAAAGTTGGTGATCTTCTCGGCTGTTATCCATCGCAGCGATCGCAGGTGATCGTTTATTCACACGACGATTTCAGACGCGTCAGCAGTCTGCCGGGGTGGGCAGGCGGCTTATATGACGGAAAAATACGCCTTCCCATCTCGCCGTCTCTTACCCGCCCGGAGCAAGCTCGCGGAGCCGTTTTTCATGAATATTGTCATCACCTGGTACATATTCTCTCGAGCGGGAACTGCCCGACCTGGCTCAATGAGGGGCTTGCCCAATATGTGGAAGGAGTTCTTCCGGCGAGAGCACGTGATATTCTCATCGCTCCTCCCGCTCCTAACCCGGTGTCATTGCGACTTATGGCCGCTCCGTTTTCCGGAACCGTGTCCCGCAAGCTCGTCGAGCGTCTCTATGCTCAGTCTCTATTGATCGTCAGTCTGTTGATAGAAGACCGCGGGATGCCATCAATACAGGCTTTGCTGAGCGCACTTTCCCATAAAAACACACTGGATCAGGCGCTTGCCGGTGCCTTCGAAACGAATCTTGACGCCCTGGATGACCGCCTCAAACATGCCCTGGAGTGACGCTTTCCGATAATAATCAGTCGGTCGAAAACAGCCATTTGGTCAGCGGCTTCAGCCCATCTCCACTCTTGCACGAAACTTCAAAAATTTGCGCATGATCGTTCACCGCGCGAACACCGGCGTGAAAACTGGCTATATCGAATTCGACATGTTCGGCCAGGTCTATCTTATTCAAAACGATCACGTCAGCCGCGGCAAAAATATACGGATACTTCAACGGCTTGTCATCTCCTTCCGGAACGCTTGCGACAACAAGACGCATATCTTCGCCCAGATCATATTCCACCGGACAGATCAGATTGCCGATATTTTCGATGAATACCACTCCGGGGCCATTTCCTGAGAGGTCAATAAATGCCTTGCGTACCATTCCGGCTTCGAGGTGACATCCGCCATCCGTGTTAATTTGAACGACGCCGACGCCGGCGGCTGATACGCGATCAGCATCAACGGAGGAAGCGCAGTCTCCTTCGATCACAAGCGGAGTCAGGCCCGCCGGAATATGATCGATCAAGCACAGAATCAAACTCGTCTTTCCCGCTCCCGGCGAGGCCATGACATTGACAACCCGAAATCCACGATCATGAAAGATTCGTGCGTTTTCGGCCGCCTCAGCATCATTATGAGCCAGAACCGCCTGTCGGATTTTGATGTTCATTTTGCACCTCCATCCTGCAAATCTTCTACTTCCATGGATTCCAAAAAAAGCTCATTTGTTATATCAAGTCGGTTTGCTCCGCCACAGGTTTTGCAGATCATGGAAACGGGTGTTCCGCGAACATGTTCATGTATCTGACCACAGCTTTTGCATACAAGCTTTCCGGCGCGTTGCTGAAGGTCCAGAAGTGCTCCTTCCGCGAGGCTGCCGCGACTCAATTCCTGAAAATACAAGTCGAGACTTTCTAAAACGACTGATACCTGAGCACCAGCAACTATAGTAATACGGGTGATTTTTTTCCCGTCGGGAAGAGCTGCCAGAGCACCTCGCAGAATTCCATGAGCAATAGATGCTTCATGCATTTTAATTTATCAATGATAAGTATAAAAGCTAAACCGAAAAAGATGAACCGCAGAGTCGCCGAGGCGCAGAGAACTTTTACTATAGCTTGTTACTCTGCGTTTCTGCGTCTCTGCGGTGAAAAAATCGTTCATTTTTTCAATGACTAGCCTTTATACGTATTGTTGTAATTTATTGGTCGGGTATGCCGTTCGTGGAACTTTCGGGCACACTGCTTCCGAGAATGCGCGAGTCGCGTGTGCCCAGGTCAGTTGGAGCGCGACCAAGCCTCCCAAGAAGGTTGAGCGTCACGTCGATTTGCCCTGAAATGCTTTCGCGGGCGTGAGCGCGATCGGGATATAATTCATATGAAGGACGCACAGCATCAGGTGTGACATTCATCATTACCGAGTTTGCTCCGGATGTCAGCCCCTGTTCACGTGCCGTTTCATCGAGAGTTTCGAACGCAGTGGTAACCACCAGACGCGACTCCCGGGGGTCGGCAATACGACAAACCGCAAGCACCTTCCGAACCTCAGCGGAAGAAGGAGATACTGCCTTTGCAAGCGGAGTGGCCGGGTGTGGAATCAACGGCCCGAAGGAATACATGTCCGGGCGAAGGGAACGCGCCAGAAGTATATCGTTAAGCAGGTCGCGGGAAGTTTGCCCGGGGATTCCTATCAGACCGCCAGTGATCAGCAGATAACCCATATCTCGCGCCGCACGCAGCTGTTCCATGCGATTTTCAAGAATGCGCCCGGGGCGAATTCGCGCATATAACTCCGGATTGCTGGTTTCGAACCTCATCAGAAGACCGCGAGCTCCCGCATTGAACAGGCGTTGGAGGCCTGGTATGCCGACCTCGCCGCAACTTATGAATATCAGAAGTGGCCATCTGGCGCGGATCTCTGTAATTATTGCGGCAAGCTCATCGATCGGTCTGTCCGGGTCTTCACCCGATTGCAGCACGAGAGCTTTAAAACCCCATATTTCGACCGCTTCGCGCACGGCTTCCAGGATTTCTTCCCGGGTCAGTCGGTAGCGGGGAAGTTCACGGTTCCATGTGCTGATGCCGCAGTACAGACAACTACCTGAACAATGGCTGGAAAATTCGATGATGCCGTGAATACAGCATGAATTGCCCTGGTGCTTGTATCGCAGAAAGTTCGCGACTTTGTACAGGTAATCCAGCTCGTGCCCGCTTTTAAGTTCAAGCAGGGTAAGCAGCTCTTCATCGCGTAAGGGAAGCTCTTCGATCGCACGATCAAAAACGACGGCTACGTGTCGATCTATTTCGCTTTTCTCAGAACTCAATCGGGATAAACGCAGATCAGTAGCCTGCAACTGAAAGAATTGTTCTCTCCAAAACTCCAGGATCGATGCGGCTTCAGCGGGATCTATACGATCGATGACCCAGCCGCCTTGCGCGTAAACGTAGTCCCCGAGGGCAAGGGCAGGCAATTCGTGAATCGCCTCTCGTTTCTCCCCGAAATATTCCAGTGTTACTCGTCGTCCTTCGATGGCGATGATTTTCCCCGGAATGGCATAACACATTGGTTTTTCCTTGATATTGTGGTTTCAGAATGAGATTAAAATACTTTCCAGCATCTGAAGAGTCACGAGCGCCAAAATCGGCCCCAGGTCGAGAAATACGCCGGCCGCACCCATGGGAATGGTTACGCGAAATGGCTTCAGGAACTTGTCTACAGTACGCGTAAAAGTGAGCAAACGGCGATCATATGTATCGCGAACGAACCATGAGAGAAGTATGCGAAACAGTATGGCCAGCTGCATTACTTTCACTACCAACACCAGTAATCCCATTATATTTCCTTTGGGTTTTCAGTCTTTGAACAACGCCCGTCCGATGCGAACCATTGTCGAACCCTCTTCTATTGCGATTTCGAAATCGTCCGACATCCCCATCGAAAGATCAATTGCGCGATAGGCGGCGCCCTGGAGTGACCGGCTGCGATCGAATAGTTCCCGTAAGCGCTTGAACGCCGCCCGCACGACCCTGTGATCGTCGGTGAAGGGTGCCATGCCCATCATACCACGAATATCGAGTCCTGGTCGATCCCGAATCGATTCTATGAAATCCGGAATTTCGTCAGGATCGAAGCCGTGCTTGGTCTCTTCGTCCGAAATATGCACTTCGAGCAGACATGGACATTTTCTGCCTGTTTTATTTGCCCAGCCGGCAAATTCGTCGAGCAACTCTCTGCGATCGATTGAATGCACGAGCTCGACCGTTGGATAAACGTATTTTATCTTGTTTCCCTGCAGAGTTCCGATTTGATGCCACGAAACCGTGAGATCTTCCAGAAGACGCGATTTGTCCCGAAGGCCTTGCGGACGGTTTTCCCCGAATTTTGTCTGCCCGGCCATTGCCAGCTGCCTTACTGTTTCGGCGTCGACAGTCTTTGTCACGGCAATAAGAGTTACACATCCGGGGTCTCGTCCCGATCTTGAGGTTGCCGCGGCAATTCGTTCCCGTATTTCGTTCAGGTTGTGCTGTATATCCATGTCAGACTCTGATTTTTGGGTGGTGGGCTAATTTAACTGATGCGGCTATTATTGTGTTTTTTTTATCTGTGTTCATCCGTGTCCATCTGTGGTTAAATTTGGTCGTCAGTTAAGAGTATGCCACTACCTGATTTTTATCGGAGGGCGGATCAGAAAACAGGGACAACGCGCGTGCGAAAGAGATTCACACTGACCGGTTGAAAGGGAAGTCTGTCAACCGCATTCGGGTTCCACTCGATTTTGATGCCTTCGGGGGCGGCGTGTTCCAGCCACCGGGAAAGATTGCCTTCAAGGCAAGCGCCCCGAATGGTTACAGATACGCGCCCGCCATTCCCAATTCCCTCCGGAACCGGTATATCGGTTCCGCTCAGGAGGCGCGACCAGTTCCCATACCAGCCCGCACCGGGTTTATACAGGACGGCATTTATCGACCATTGACGGGCTGCTGCGACCATATCTTGTCCGGCGCTATTCTCCTTCAGGAATCCTTCCAGGTCATGTGTATCCAGAGAAATACCATCTCCGGCTACCAGAAACAGGTTGAAGGGGTGTTCATTGTTCGTTGAACCGGTCAGGAGGATGTGACGTGGAGTCACGATCATCAGATCGCCTCCGACTTCGCCACGCAAAGAGATCGACGTTTCGGCGAAGATCACCTGCACGCCATTCAACTCGGCGGTGCCTATATTGTTGCGACCATCAAAGCGACTCGCGGTTGAAAGAGTAATAGTGCCATCCGTGATCTCATCCTGAATCATGTGAGGTGAGTTTGGGGTAAGATACGCCTCGGAATACAGCTTGGACGGAGTAAAATGATACTCGCTCTTCGTCGGTTCTCCGCGCAGAATTCCTTTGCCATTTTCATCGATATAAAGACCTTCTTTTTTTGCATATGCGCGCAGAACGTTTAAATCAGGCCGCCACGGAGCGAGATACGATGTTTTCGGGAACGTATCGATGTCGGTGAATACTCCTGGCGGATCGCCTTCGAGATGGTCGCAGGCTATCTGGATGCGGCGGCTCGAAGGCAGGGCATATACCGGACCGTCTTTTTGCTGAATGCGTGCCTGGGATGTTCCGCGACGAAACAGATAGGATGCGGTTTGTACCGGTCCATGGAACAGATGGTCGTCCACGATAACCGGAGTGCGGCAGTATAGTGGTCCCCAGCAGGGAGATTCACCACCACGCGTATAAAAGAGCGAGCCGTAATTGCCCTTGAATGGTGCTTTATTGTCGGGAAGCTTGAATGAATCAGTTCCCTGAAGGCGGAACATTTTTACCAGCATTTCAGGATCGTTGCTGACGCCCATCGTATCGAGCCGTCCGTCCTCAAAAAATGTTGAATTTGTCTTGCGAAATCCGTCCAGACTTTCAGCTTCGCGGACCCATGGCTGAATGGGACTGCCGTAATATAATTCGTTCAGACTGTTGAATACCGCGAATTTCTTGACTATCGGTATTACTCCGGCTATTCCCCAGGAGCGGAATGTGTAACCACCGGACTTTCCCTCGCCGCCAACCCGGAACAATTCTGATTCATCGATTAATCTTGTCTGCGGGTCGTCAATCCCGGGTAAATCGCGCATTTCAACCAGGCGAAATACTCCATCCGTCAATTGTCCGAGGCGCCGCCATGTGGTCGGAAGAACATTTGCCCGGAAGGATGGATGCAGTCCGCCGCTTTCGGCAATACTCTTTCTGACCTGTATGATTCCAGCATGCAAAGCCGTCTCAGCGGCAAGGCGGGCTTCGACCGAAGTCAGGCGTCGCGCGGCCAGTTCCCGATCGACGAAATACACTTTCCCTGCCATCACGACGCAAAGCAGACAAAAAAAGCCGATCATTACGGCAACTGGAAAAGAGGGGTTTCGTGTATGTGAAATGAGAGGGTTCATTGATTGCGCAGATGTATGCAACGTTCGAAGGTCACCGGCGAATCGGGAGCATCAGGAGGAGCGATTTTAAAAGAAAAGCGCATCATGTGAGGTCCTGATCTTTCGAAATGCCCTGACTGTATGCCTGTCAGAAGAGGATTGGCATTACCCTGAAAAGGTTTCATCAGGTTGGTTCCGGATGCATCATGTATCTGGTATGCCAGATTGCTTTCTGATAGTGACAGTATTTCGATTTCAGGGCCGACCTGTAACGACCAGTCGGCTGATGAGCGTCGAAAAATGCACTGATTTCCTTCACCCTGGAAAGGAAACTCGATGTTAGCGGCATTTTGTATCTCCAGAGAGATTTTATCCAGTAACTTCTCGATGTTTCGCGTCCAGAGCGAGCGTGCATTGGCGGATTTAACGTCACGTGAAGAAATGAAAAATGAAAAAGTCACCGCCCCGGCTATCATGGCCAAAAGCAGTATTAACATTCCAATTTCAGGGGAAGCTCTCCCGATGGGAGATCGCAGCCCGCGACGCGCACTGATCATAATCATAGATGCGTTTGCGTTACCGCGACTTCCAGGGAAAGCAGTCTGCGGAACATGATGAATCCCCAGCGCACCTGCGCCCGCATCAACGTCAGGCCCGAAATATCAGGATGCGGAAGAATCTCTATACGGCCTTCCAGTCCCATATTTTCATATCCGGGAATCAACCGAAACTCTGTCTTGGGAATACTTTCCGAAAATGGGCGGGATTGTGCTTCAGAAAGCAGGTTTTCAAGCGCAACAGCGGCACGGCGATGGTCATCACTGGCGAAAAGAGGAATGGCTTCAATGGACCAGAGTTGCACGAACGGAAGCAGTAAAAACGTCAGAATGCCGAACATGAGTGCCCATTGAAGGGCAGTGTGTCCGGAACGCATGACGATCGATCGACGATAACCGTTCATGTTTCTCCTTCAGCAATTTCCGCTGTGGCGGAAAAGGTGAACACCGCTCTTTCAGGGGTTTACGGCAGCGTATTCCTCAAGTTCGTTGATATAGCGCTCGGCCATGGCAATTTTTTCTTCCTCTTTTGTGGCAAGAGTGTATTTTTTCCACGAGGCAATGGCATCTTTATGACGGCCCATGCGCTCATAAATTATTGCAAGATTATATATTGCCTTGTCAAGGAACGGGTCCTGGCGAAGCGCGGATTTATATGTCTCTATAGCCTCGTCATATCGACGTTCCATGTCCATCAGGCAGGCCAGGTTATACAGGCTTTGGGTATTTCTCGGATACATGGTCAGGATGTCCTGATATGCGCGAATAGCGCCCTCGACATCGTTTTCCAGAAAAACCGCATAGGCCGCGTGTAATTTCTGGGAAAGCGCTGACGGAACGACGGACATTGAACGAGTGACCTTCGTAATACGCATCGCCGGTTCAGTAATTCCGGCTCCTGAGCGATATTGTGAATAGTAGTGGTTAACTTTCGTAACGTAATTGCGGGTTTCCCGGATAGGGGGAACTCCGCCATACTGTTCTACACGGCCCGGGCCGGCATTATATCCCGCCAGCGCGTGATCGAGATTGCCCTGGAAACGTTCCAGCATACTGCGAAGATATTTTGCTCCGCCCAGTATGTTGTCACGTGGATCGAATGCGTTCGAGCAGCCGACAAGTTTAGCTGTTCCTGGAATGAGCTGCATAAGACCGCGAGCCCCCTTCGACGAAACAGTCGTCGGATCGAAATCCGATTCTACCTTGATGACTGCCTTAATCAAATATGGATCAAGTCCATAATATTTGGCAGCCTCATTGATTATGTCGCAATATGTCTCGTCGTTGGGCAATAACACCTTCTGAGGAGACATTTCTGACACTACCTGCACAGTTGTTGCCGATGTCGTCGGTAAATCCGGGGCAGCCCTGTCTTTTCTGGACGTGACGACAATCTTGTATTTTTTATTGGGTGGATTGTCAGTCAGAAATAATCGTCCACGATCGTCGCGATATGAATAAATCGCCGCGTCGACCGGCAAGCTCGACAGGGCGAGCGCAAGCATCAAAATACAGCTCGTCGTTCGCACATTCTGCTCCTCAAAATTGTATACGGAACACCAGAGTTATCGACAGGACAGGTCACATCTCTTAGGAATTAATCCTACCGAAACATAAAGAATAAAACAACTGCCGCCATAACGAAGCGATACCAGGCAAAGGGAGTCAGTTTCACTCTTTCCAGGAAGTTTAAAAAAGCAACCACTGCCAGCCATGCGACTACGAATGAAACAAAGAAACCGGTTGCAAATGGACCTGCCAGACTCACGGAAAGAGCTTTATAGCTCTTGAGCAGATCGAGCCCTGTAGCTGCAATCATCATCGGAACGGCAAGAATGAAGGAAAAATCCGCAGCAGTGCGATGGTTCGCTCCGACTAATAAGCCACCGGCAATCGTTGCACCCGCGCGCGAAAAACCCGGCCACAATGCCAGACACTGGAAAAGACCAATCCGGAAAGCCTGCCTGTGGGTTATCGCGTCGAGCGTCGCAGCCGAAATCGGTGTTTCGCGTCGTTCCGCGAAAATCATATAAACTCCTCCAACCACAAGACCGATCACAACTGTTTTTGCGGAGAAAAGGTAGTGTTTGATGAATGAATGGCACAACAGTCCGATAACTACCGCCGGCAACATGGCGAACAGTATATGCACGAGTGACAGTCGTCCGGATTCTGAAGAGGCCTCTTTCGAATTCTCGCCTTTTCCAAAATAGGTTAAACCATCACGCCAGTGACCAATCATATCAGCGATCTTCGCCCGATACAGTATCGCCACGGCGAGGATAGCACCCAGTTGGATAAATACCTCAAAGGATTTGACTGCTTCTTCAGACAGTCCGCTTTTAAAACCGGAAGCTTCAAGAAAATAATCCGTAATAATCATGTGGCCCGTTGAGGAAATGGGCAAAAACTCGGTCAATCCTTCGACAATTCCCTGGATGACAGCGAATATATACACGGTCATATTTGGACAATACCCCCCGATACGGTAAGATTGAGAGAAAGGTGAAAGTGTATCATAATTTGCCACAAAGTACGATTCGCGTTATGATACGAAAAATTACCCGGGCAAACTCCATGTGATACTTTTCTGAATTTCAGATATCATGGAATAATAAGAGACAACAAGGGTTTTGAGGGATTTTTCGGGTCATGGTAATCGATCCGGAGGCTGACAGTATGACAAAAGGGTATAATTTAAAATCAGGTATCGTCGCAACTCAAGGCCTGCAAAGTGAGAAAAGCCCGCCGCGCCTTTCTTTTGAAAAGGTTATTCTGGACTGTTCGACGGATTTCCTTCGTCTTGATTCGCGCCATATCAGCCAGGGCATTGCTCACGCCCTTCAGGCCATCTGTATTTTTACTGAAGCCGACCATGCCTCCATATTTCAATTCGAAGAAAACAAGCATGACATGGGCAATTCTTACGAATGGTGTAACGAAGAGAATGGTTTGACCATACCTGTTGAACAAACCATGCCGATAAACGAAGTTGTCCTCAGTCATAAGTCACTTCGAGCGGGGCAAAGTATTCACATTCGAGATGTATGTGCTCTTTCCGACGAGTTTGCAGATAACAGAGAAAAACTGTTGCAATCCGGTTTTCGTTCTCTGATAGCGGTTCCGATGTATTTGGATGGGCGCTCAGTCGGCTTTCTCAGTCTCAAATGGAAACATTCGAATAGCGATTGTTCGGAACATTTTATTTCGCTTCTTCAGATTATGGCCCAGATAATCGCGAATCTTCTCGATCGTAAGCGTATGGAAGACGAGCTGCGTGCCGCGAAAGAGCGAGCCGAGGAGGCCAGTCGCGCAAAGACCCAATTCCTCACAATGATGAGCCATGAACTGCGAACACCTCTCACCGTCATCCGGGCTTACGCGACGATGTTTGCAAATAACATCGGTAGAACGGATGTTACAGAACGAAGTAAGCATATTTCAGAATCCCACCAAAATTCTCCACTGGGCGAGCATGTGGTAACGGGTAATTCAGGCGAGGCTGCTTACGCGCTTAATGGGAAGACTCCGCGCCATGGTGTGATATCGAAAAAGACTTCTTCTTCACCAATCATCGAGGTTGCTGATGTGGGCCGCCGGATAGTTCAAAGTTGTCACCACCTGGCTGGTTTGATTGACGGCATACTTGACTTTGCAAGCATAGAGGCGGATCGCTTCAAGATCGAATGCCGCGAAACCGATCTTTCAGAAGAGCTCGAATTCATTCAATCACTCGGAAACACTCAGGCTGCGATGCGTAATGTGACTTTTCGCATGTTTGGTCTGCTCGAACCCGTTCAGGCTTTCATTGATCCTTCCCGTTTACGACAAATCCTGGGTAATGTAATTGCCAATGCTTTCAAGTTCACCCCGGATGGCGTCGTAGAGTTAAAAGTTTCCGTGCATAACCATGACATCGAATTCGTTGTCGCCGACACCGGAATCGGAATATCCCCTGATGAACTGGAAAAAGTCTGGGAACCCTTCTACCAGGTCAGCGCCGGCCGCACGCGCCGCTTCGGTGGTATCGGTCTAGGCCTTGCCATAAGTAAGCGCATTGTCAATGAAATGGGTGGTGAAATCGGCATTAAAAGTGCCTTGGGCAAGGGCTCAACCGTGACAATTTTATTTCCGGGTATCATACGCTGATTATATCCGAACCTTGGATATTTGCGCTTTACTACTTGGCTTCGATTCAAGAACTAGCAAGGCGGACTTCAGAGATGAAGCAGCGACCAGGTGTGGATGTGGAGGATTGCCGAGAATTGGAAGCTATTCTGGCAAGTAGGCCTAATCGGGGTTAGGGAGCAATGGAACGAAAACCGGTTAAAGTGTATCAGCCAGCTCCTGATTTAATCAGGCGACTTTTTCCCAAGGAATAATATCGTTGAACGCTCCATTTTCGCTCGCGTCTTTTGCAATTTCCAAGTCATACCAAGTTTGGAGATTGAGCCAATATTGAGGCTCCATACCGAAAAATCGGCCGAGACGAAGTGCCGTATCCGGTGTTATGGCACGCTTTTCCAAAACGATTTCATTGATTCTTCTGGGCGAAACATTAATTCTCACGGCAAGCCGGTATTGGCTTATCTTCATTGGTTTTAAAAAGTCTTCGTTTAGAATTTCACCGGGATGAACTGGGGCCATTTTTGTCTTATGTGCTTTCATAAACATCACCCTTCATTATCAATAATGTTAGTGGTAATCAACAATTTCGACATCACGGACATTGCCATTGTCCCATTTGAAACAGATTCGCCACTGATCATTAATTCTTATGCTGTGTTGGCCCTTCCTTTCTTTTTTCAGTTCTTCAAGGTGATTCCCAGGTGGAATTTTAAGGTTGTCCAAACTGACAGCAGCGTGTATTTGAAGCAATTTTCTTAGGGCCACTCGATGGATGTCCGAGGGTAGTTTTTTTGATTGTCCTCGATTGAAGATGGTTTCGGCTTCCTTGCATCGAAAGCTTAGTATCATGGGACATTCCTCGTTTGCTAACGCTTAACGTTAATATAACGCAAAACGTTAATAATATCAAGAACTTTGCCAGATAGCTTGGAGATTCTTGGATTAAACTATCCAATTGGATAAGTTAGCCCAAAATGGCCTTTTTATAGAACTGACAAGTCCTCCTGCTTCCTTGACCGCTTCTCCTCTCTCTGTTATCATGCGCCGGAGCCCGAACTCCTTTATGGAGTCCTTCAATAAAACAAATAGCAAAAGGTTGCCGCATGATCGATACCGTTGTTTATAACGAAATATCCGATACAGTCGATTTTATTGATCAGACCCTGCTTCCAGTTGAGAAAAAAATTGTCGCCTGTCGCGATGTGGAGCGCATGGCTGTGGCCATTCGTCGTCTGGAAGTACGCGGCGCACCAGCCATAGGAGTTGCCGCCGCATTTGGAGTTTATCTCGGTTTGAATGGTTTCAAGGGCTCCGATGAAGCGCTTCCCAAACACCTGAAAGAAATAGTTCGACTGCTGGGCTCGACACGGCCGACGGCCGTCAATCTTTTTTGGGCATTGAAGCGCGTCCAGGATGTAATAGAAAAAGCCATCAAAGCCGCTCCTGCGGGTGAGAAGTGGAGCGCGGCACGTGATGCCGCTCTTGCGGAAGCCCTGACTATACGCGAAGAAGATATTGAGATGTGCCGTACAATCGGGCGTTGCGGCGAACCGTTTCTGAAAAACGGCGACACATGGCTTACGCATTGCAACGCAGGCGCGCTTGCCACAGCCGGCTACGGAACCGCACTCGGAGTATTCCGGGCCGCCAAAGAGGCGGGAAAGACGTTTCACGTCTATGTCGATGAAACCCGGCCGTTGTTGCAGGGTGCGCGCTTGACCGCATGGGAGCTGTTTCAGGAAAGCATATCAGCCACGCTTATCTGTGACAATATGGCCGCCAGTCTCATGGCACGCGGAAAAATCAATGGCGTCGTAGTGGGCGCCGACAGAATTACCGCGCACGGTTTCGTTGCAAATAAGATCGGGACTTATGGCGTCGCCGTTCTTGCCCATTATCATAAAATTCCATTTTATGTGGCTGCCCCGATTTCGACATTCGATTTACATCTTGAACACGGAGACGATATCGAGATCGAAGAACGCGACCACCGCGAAATTACTCATGTCGGCGCGACGCGCCTTGCACCGGAAGGTGTCGATGTCTTCAATCCGGCGTTTGACGTAACTCCCCCCGAGCTGGTTAAAGCCATCTTCACTAATCATGGAATCATAAAGCCGCCGTTCACCAAAAATATAGCCAAGGTTCTCGGAACAACTAAATCATGAACGAGATTCAGTCGTTCCAGAAAGTCGGCGTCGACCTGTTTACGGCGGGTCTCAACAACTCCCATTCGGGTAACATGAGCATGCGCCTCAATCGCATGCTCGTAATCACGCGTACCAGCAGCATGCTTCATCGACTCGAACATGGTGACCTCATAGAAACTCTGATCGACGGGGAAGACGCAGCGACACGCCTGGCTTCGCGCGAGATTCCGGTCCATCGTGCCATTTACCGGACAACTAAAGCCGATGCGGTTGTGCATGCCCATCCACCGCATGTCGTGGCGCTTTCACTGAGCGGAAACTGTATTCAGCCTCTCGACGCTGAAGGTGCCTATTATTTTCCGATGGGCATACCGGTCGTTGCCGTAAGAAACGCCGTGGGATCCGATGAGGTGGCTGGTGCCGTTCCGCCTGTGTTAAAGCAGTTTCCAATTGTTGTGGTCAAAGGCCACGGTACGTTTTCTATCGGTGAGACACTTGAGGAGTGCCTGCATTGGACATCCTGTCTCGACAATGTCGCAAAAATTATTCTGCTCACCCGCCAGTATTCAGATCCCGGAAAATGACCCGCACCCGTATTCTATATAAAACCACATTGAATTTTGTCGTTATAAAATCATAACCCAATCGAAACGCGAAGGACCCCAACGATGGCTTTTCAAAAAACTGTAACAACCGTCAGTGCCAGGCGCGAAGAAGAGATCCTGGATTTCTGGAAAAAAGAAAAAATATTCGAGAAGTCAGTCAGCAATCGCGAAGGTTGCAAGCCCTTCATCTTTTTTGAAGGACCACCCACGGCCAACGGTACGCCGCATCCGGGTCACGTGCTTACCAAGGCGATGAAAGATCTGGTTCCGCGCTATAAGACTATGTGCGGCTGCCAGGTTGCGCGCAAAGCAGGTTGGGATACCCACGGACTGCCTGTCGAACTTGAAGTCGAGAAACAGCTCGGCTTCACGAACAAACAGGACATCGAGAAATACGGAATCGAGCCCTTTATCAAAAAATGCCGCGAATCGGTTTTTAAATACGAGGCGCAGTGGCGTCGCATGGTCGAGCGCGGCGGTTTCTGGATCGACATGGACCACCCATACATCACTTGTACAAACGAATACATCGAAACAGTATGGTGGATCCTCGGTCGCTTCTGGTCGGAAAATCTTCTTTACGAGGGTCACAAGGTAGTTCCTTACTGCCCGCGGTGCGGAACCGCCCTCTCGTCACACGAGGTCGCGCAAGGTTACGATGAAGTGGAAGATCCATCTGTCTTCGTGCGCTTCGCCCTGAAGAATACGCCTGATACATATTTTCTGGTCTGGACGACAACACCATGGACACTGATTTCCAACGTGGCACTGGCGGTAGGCGCCAACATCGACTACGTAAAGGTGCGACTCAACGATCAGACGCTGATTCTGGCGAAGTCTCGTCTTGAAGTGCTGAAGGGTGAAGGGGAAATCATAAGCGAATGCAAAGGATCCGAACTCGTTGGCATTGATTACGATCAGTTATACAAATTCGTGGTCCCCAAAAAACGTGCGCATTTCGTCATCGCGACCGACTTTGTTTCGACGGAAGATGGCACCGGAATAGTTCACATGGCTCCGGCATTCGGCGAAGACGATTACCGGGCCGGAAAGGCGAACGATCTGCCCGTGATCCAGCCGGTCGACCTGTCCGGATGTTTTACCGACGAAGTGACGCCATGGAAGGGCCGCTTTGTAAAAGATGCGGACACGGACATAATCAAAGATCTTAAAGCAAGCGGCAAGCTGTTTGCGTCCGGAAAAATCAAGCATACGTATCCCTTCTGCTGGCGTTGCGACAGCCCTCTTCTGTATTACGCACGACACTCGTGGTTCATAAAAACGACGGCTTTTAAAGACGAGATTCTTAAAAACAACGAAAAAATAAACTGGTTTCCGGAACATATCAAAGAAGGTCGCTTCAAGAATTTCCTGGACAATATCATCGACTGGGCGATTTCAAGAGACCGTTATTGGGGAACCCCTCTTCCGATATGGCGCTGCGAGTGTGGTGAGCATATCTTCATAGATTCCATTGCCGCGCTGAATAAATTCGGGAAGGACGTTCCGGATAACATCGAGCTTCACAAGCCATATGTGGATAATATCCTGATTCCATGCGCGAAATGCGGTAAAGACATGCACCGCGTCCCGGAAGTCATCGACTGCTGGTTTGACTCAGGAGCCATGCATACCGCGCAATGGCATTATCCGTTTGAAAACAAGAAAATATTTGAGGATAATTTCCCGGCCGATTTCATTTGTGAGGCGGTCGATCAGACACGAGGCTGGTTTTACAGCATGCTCGTGACGAGCACGTTTTTGCACAAGGCTCCAGCATACAAGAACGTTGTAGTCCTTGGCCTGATCTGCGACAAGAACGGCGTCAAGATGAGCAAATCAAAGGGAAACGTGCTCGATTGCATGGGACTGTTCGACAAATATGGCGCGGACGCCGTGCGTTGGTCGTTATACTCCGGAACAGCTCCATGGAACACGCGTCGTTTCTATGAAGAAGCGATTGCCGAGTCGCAGAATCGTTACCTGGGCACGTTGCAGAATGTGTATAGTTTCTTCGTTCTATATGCGAACGCGGAATCGTTCGATCCGGCAAAGCATTATGTCCCGCTCGCCCAGCGATCGGAGCTGGATCAATGGCTGATTTCCCGTTTTCAGAGAACGGTTAAGGAGACGCGCGACGCTCTCGACATCTTTGAGGTCACGCGTGCCACGCAGGCGCTGGATACCTTTGTCGATGATCTGTCGAACTGGTATGTAAGACGCAGCCGGAGGCGCTTCTGGGCGTCGGGCATGGCCCCTGATCAGGCGGCGGCATTTTCCACGCTATATGAAGCCCTGGTTGGAATGTCGAAACTCACTGCTCCATTTACCCCATTCATATCAGAAGATATCTATCGCAACCTGGTCTGTACCGTCGATGCGAAGGCGCAGCCCAGCGTGCATCTTACCGATTATCCGGTGTACGATAGCTCCATAGTTCTGGAAGACGTCGACCGGCGCATGGATTTTGTGCGCAAGGTAGTGAGCCTCGGTCGTGCCGCTCGCAATGAGGCCAATCTGAAGGTCCGTCAGCCGCTTGCAGAAATGAAGGTTGTAGCCCCGGAAGTCTGGCAGCGCGAGACGCTTTCCGGAATGAAGCATCTCATTGATGAAGAGCTGAATATCAAAATTGTGACGCCGGTGGATAGTGGAGATGCGCTTGTAACATACATGGTAAAGCCGAACTTCAGAACCATCGGAAAAGGACCTTTCAAGTCGCTGATTCCGAAGATCAAGATGCATCTTGAAAATAGCGATAACGTAGCGGTCAAGGCAGCGCTGTCGACCGGAGCATATAGGTTTACGATCGATGGCACGGACGTCTCATTGACGACGGAAGACGTCGAAATTGCGACGGCGGCGTCAGGCGACTTCGCTGTTCAAAGTGAAGGTTCCCTGACTGTCGCTTTGGACAAAGCCCTCACGCCTGAGCTTGTACTGGAAGGATTGTCACGTGAACTGGTCAACAAGATCCAGTTCATGCGCAAGGAAAGCGGTCTGGATGTGAGCGATCGCATCAGGGTCTCTTACAGGATTACCGACGAAAAGCGTGGCCAGGAAATAACCGACAGCCTGGCGAAACATGCCGCATATGTGAAGCAGGAAACTCTTGCGTTATTTATAGACGAGGGCCCCGCTACGAACGGCACCGATTGGAACATCAACGGCATTCAGGTCCGTATCGAAATCAGTAAGGAGGCGCGGACATGAAATTCCAGCTTGAGCTGAAAGCTCTTTCTGATGCGTTGGCTGTCGTTGGACGCGCGGTTGCCGGCAAGGGCATCCGGCCGGTTCTCGCGAACGTGATGTGTGTCGCGATTCCCGGGGAGTTGAAGCTTGTCGGCACCGACAATGAAATAATGGCGACGTCTCGCCTGGTCGCAAATGTCGAGGTTCCAGGACAATGCACTATTCCGGCGAAACTGCTTATCGAGGTTGTTTCCAGTCTTCCGGTGGAATCCGGCGCTGAGAAAGTTAATTTCTCACAACTGGAGGGACACGATAATCAAATCGAGCTTGCGACCGGGCGCGGCAAGTTCATTTTGCAGGTCCAGGGAACAGAAGAATTCCCACCGCTTCCAGTAATGGAAGGAGCAGAATTTCCTAAGTTCTCGCTGACCAACGAAGAGCTGAAAACGGCGCTGAAAGAAGTATCCATTGCCATGGGAACAGAAGAGGCGAATGTTACGCAACGCTGTGTGTGTTTCAGTTTTGTCGAAGGGAAGCTGCGCCTCGTGGCTACGGATAGCCGCCGCCTCGCGGTGGGATGGCTTCCAACCGTCAAATACCCACCTGAATTTGAAAAGAATTTTTTGGTACCGACGCGTGCCATTCCGGAGCTGTTAAAGATACTGGAAGACGGCGATTCGATTGAGGTTGGTTTATTTAAAGAGCAACTGATGTTTACGACGAAGAGGTTTCAGATGCTGACACGGTTGTATGAGGGTAAATTCCCGGATTACAATCGCATTATGCCAAAGGATACCACCCGGATACTGACAATCAGGACGAAGGATCTCCTGCAGGCTATCAAAGCTGTTGCTCCGATAGCCCGTTCCGCCGCGATGATGGTGCATTTCGATGTCGGGGCGAACGAAACGCGCATATGGTCTGAGTCTCCCGAGGAAGGAAATTCAGAGGTCTATATCAGCACACAGTTCAAGGGCGAGCCGATCAATATTGCCTTCAACGGCAAATATATCCAGGATTTTCTTGGAGTCGTCGGAAGCGATGAACTTGTGATCGAGATGACCACGCCTGCGTTCCCTGGTCTGTTTCGACCCCTTAAATCTGATTCTGATTACAAATGTGTCATCATGCCGATGACGCTTAATGGTTGAGCAATTGATCGATGAAGCTGAAAGGATCGTGTCCAATGAGTGGTGATGAGAAGAAGAAATTGAGCGTGGCATTGACCAGCGAGAATGCGGAAATTCGTAAGAAGGCGTTGTCCGAACTGAAAAAACTCGACAAAACGGCTGCCATTCCCATATTGGTTTCGGCCCTCAGCGAAAAGAATGATGATATTCAGGCCGATCTTGGAAAAGCTCTGCTTGCATATAAAGATGCTGCCCTTCCATATCTGGTGCAAGCTTTTGCTGATCCATCCTGGCGGCTGCGTCAGGCTGCGTCCCGCATCATCGGGGCGATGGGTGATTCGGCGCTGACGCGATTCCTTGAGCTTATTCCGCGTAATGCCGATGATGTGGATTTCTGGATGGTCCAGACGCTGGGTTTGATGGGTGGCGAGGCCGTTTCGTATCTGGTGCGCGCATTCAAGCATCCGAACCATAAAATCCGTCTTGCGGCCGTGCGTTCCGCCGTGAATTCGAATCACCCTGACATCGTTCCGCCTTTGCTGGCGATGCTGGAAGAGTCATCCTGGCCTCTTCGGAAAGCAGCCTTCGACAGTCTCGAGCGCTTGCAGCACCTCAACCCGCAGGCGATTATCGACTCTTTGAAGAATGCTTCCCACGAGGCCAAATTCTGGGTCATCCGGCTTGCCGGGGAGAAGCGTGATTCCAGACTGATTCCGATTTTCTGCTCGATCATCGAGCGCGATCCTGAAGAATCAAAACTCGAGGCCATACGCGCGTTGTGTTTGATAGAAACGCCGGAAACTCGCAAAATCCTGGTCGGTTTCCTGTCTCACCGTTCCTGGATAATCCGCAAAACGGCCGCCGATGCCTTGTGGGAACAAGGTCTCGGAGCCGCCGACGAAGTTATCAGCGCCGTTGCCGCCCCCAATGCCGACGCCCGGTACTGGTCTGTCAAACTCCTGGGACAGAGCAACGAACCCCGTGCTTTCGCGCTGTTACTCGATCGTTTGCAGGACCCTGACTCATCGGTGCGGGCGGCGGCGTGTACGGCATTAGGCGCTATAGGTGACAAGCGGGCCGCTGCGCCGCTCATGGCCATGATGGCCGATCCCGCCGAAGAAGTGCGCACCGGTGCAATGCTTGCAGTCGGACAAATCGGTCAGAAGGAAGATAAAGCGAAACCGTCGATTCCCGCTCATCTGCTTCCGGAAAACCAGTCCGCGTGCCCGACCTGTGGCAAACAGGTAGGGCGCAATTTTGCCTTTTGTCCATTCTGTCTCGGCCATCTGAAGAAGGCATGCCCAAAGTGCGGTCGCGCCATCGAAGCAGGCTGGAAAGGCTGCCCGGATTGCGGCAAGGCTGTTTAAGCGCAAGATAACAGCCTTAAACAAAGTTTTTTTGTCAATCTGCATCATGATGCCATGATGCAGATTTATTAACGCTTAGTCGTTGCGCGCTGATTTTTTTCAGCGCGCAGCTATTTGATTTCCAAAAACCCAAAAAGGTCTACCTAACTTTTACCGCACTTTTGGACAGTATTCGTTGTTGTTTGTAATTGTCGAGGTGCCCTCCCCCTGACTGTCGGAACCGTTTCTTGCTTGAACCAAACGATGCAGTGTACAATGTCTGCGTATGGAAGACCACGACGAGAGTTACAAGAAGTTTTTCTCCTTTCCGGAAATGGTCGAAGACCTGTTGCGGGGCTTCGTTCACGAGGAGTGGATCGAACGGCTGGATTTTTTGACGCTCGAGCGTGTTAACGGCAGCTATGTAACCGATACCTTTCGCCAACGCCATGATGACGTGGTCTGGCGCGTGCGTTGGGGAGAAGAGTGGCTTTATGTATATATCCTGATCGAGTTCCAATCCGAAGTGGACGAATTCATGGCGCTTCGGATCATGACATACATCGGTTTGCTGTATCAGGATCTGATAGGCCAAAAGCAGCTTTTCAAAGGGAAGCTTCTACCGCCGGTATTGCCCATTGTTCTTTATAACGGCGTTTCGCGTTGGACGGCGGCTGAAGACGTCTATGATTTGATTGTTCCGCTTAAGGGCGGTCTGGAAAAATATCGTCCGCATATTTCCTATCTTCTCATTGATGAAGGGCGGTATGCGGCCACAGAGTTGTCTGAACTGCACAATCTTGTAGCAGCACTCTTTCGTCTTGAAAAATCACGCGATATGTCGAGCGTGCGATTGGCGATCGAAAACCTCATTGAATGGCTCAAACTTCCCGACCAAAAAGAATTACGTTCGACTTTCACCCGGTGGATTTACAAAGTATTTATTCAAACACGTTTTCCCAAGGAAAAAATTCCTGAAATACAAGACCTCGAGGAGGCAAGAACGATGTTGTCCAAGACGGTGGTTGAATGGACCAAGCAATGGAAAGAAGAAGGTCGTGTGGAAGGCATTGAGGAAGGTCTTGAGGAAGGTCTTGAGAAAGGTCTTGAGAAAGGCCGCAAATTCATGGCGACATTGGTTCTTCGCCAAATCGAGCGCAAGTTTGGCACTCTGAATGAATCCGATCGCCAGCGTATTTCTGAAGCCAAGGAATCGACGCTGATCGAGTGGGGTGAGCGCCTCATCACGGCCTCCGGTCTCGACGAAATCTTCAAGCATTGAACTGCTAGAAATGTTTCCTTTGGCAACAATGGCTAATTTGGCTACTTAATTCTCGGCATGGAGCAAGGTAAAATTGTCAAAATCTGTGACCTCCATTGCGCTCCGGAATGGGCGAAACCCATTCTTGGCGTCGCATTGAAACAATGCCAATAAGTCATGAAAAGGATATCAGTTTTTCTAAGTATCCCGAAGTTTGGGATTTATGGTTGATCTCGTGTTTTATGTAACTTGTAAAAGATTTTGCCATATAGCATAGAAAATGAGACCATAATCACGGTTTGAAGCGAGGATTCAACCGTTGTTGACATGGTTCAGCCAAACAGTGACTTACTTCATTGCGGCGGCGAGAATCTGCTGCAATGAAGTAAGTCATCAGAATACGCAAAACGGCGTCTTCCCAACCGGCGGTCCCGTCTTGGCTATAATTTTTCACCCTTTTGGCGGGACCGCGTTACCTGAGACGCATTGTTCTTCAGTTTTTCACATTCGCTGTATTTGGCAAATTGAGTTTGCTTTTCCAGAAACCGTAGAAGAAGTAACAGATCAAACCCGCAATGAGCCAGACAACAAAACGGACCCATGTCGCGTGAGGCAATCCGTAAGCGAGCCATACGCAGAATAGAATTCCAGCGGGGGCGCAGAACCATACGCCCGGGACTCTGAATCGACGTGGGTAATCCGGATGCCGGACTCTCAGGATCAACACTCCGAAGCAAACGATAATGAAGGCGAATAGCGTCCCGATGTTGCAGAGTTCCACGACTTCATCAATGTTCATGAAACCGGCCGGAATGAGTACAAGCAGCCCTGTCAGCATTGTGGCATTGATCGGAGTTCCGTATTTTTCGCTGACCCTGGAAAACCATGGGGGTAAAAGTCCGTCCCGGCTCATGACCATGAAGATGCGAGGTTGTCCGAGCTGGTATACGAGCAGTGCGCCAGCCAAAGCTGCGACTGCGCCGATGGAAACAATTGCAGCCACTTTCGTCATTCCGATTGAAGTGAATGCATGCGCCACTGGATCGGATATACCTGCATAGGCGGTATAAGGCATCATGCCGGAGATTACGAGACAAACTCCTACGTAGATAATTGTGCAGACAACGAGTGAGCCAATGATTCCGAAGGGAAGATCGTGGCCAGGGTCACGACACTCCTCGGCAGTTGTACTGACTGCATCGAAGCCGATAAACGCGAAAAAGATTATTGCGGCACCCGCCTGAATTCCCGCAAAGCCGTTCGGACAGAAAGGTACGTAATTTTCCGGCTTCACATAAAAAATGCCGATCGCTATGACCATCAATAACAGACCGACCTTCGTTCCAACCATCACGTTATTGAATTTGGTCGACTCACGAATACCCACTATGCAAAGCAAGGTGATGAAAAAGGTCACAACCATCGGCAATACATTCAGTGCAATCGGAAAATTTCCGATCATTGGGGCTGAGTTGAGTAAATCCCAATTGTTGAAAACGGTTGGGCCGCTTGCAATACCAGCCTTACATTGTGCCACCCAGTTGAGTTTTTCGACAAATCCGACTCCGGGGTGAGCTTCGACAAAACTTTTTGTCGTAGTAAGCATGGAACGAATATCTATGGTCAGCCATCCTGGGATTGCAAGGCCGAATGACTTGAGTAAATCATTTGCATATCCCCCCCAGGAGATTGCAACGGCCACGTTAGATACGGCATATTCGAGCAAAAGATCCCAGCCGATTATCCAGGCCAGCAATTCTCCCATTGTGGCATATGCGTATGTGTATGCCGACCCGGATATCGGTATCATCGAAGCCATTTCGGCATAACACAATGCTGTAAAACCACAGGCAACTGCGGTAATCAAAAAGCTGATCACGAGTGCAGGGCCTGCGGCCGGGCGCGTTATCCCGTAATTTGAGTCAAAGCCCCCTGCAAGACCGGTTCCCAGGCTGGAAAGGATTCCGGCTCCGATAATGGCGCCGATCCCGAGAAACATGAGATCCCAGCCGGTGAGCGCACGATGCAGTTTGCCGCCGTGTTCGGGCTCTTCAAGATTGGCCTTGAGTTGATCCAGCGTTTTTCTTCGCGTCAGTCTGTCCAGCATTGTGTATATAATATTGAGCATGAGATGATATTTTCGGATACTGCTACAACACGCATTTCAGCGCAAGAGCAGACAATACCCATCCTTTCATGAATTAATGGTTCAGATTATACTAAAGAACGATCCGGTTTGGGCAAAATTTGTTTGTTATGATGCAACCGCCGGCGCTTCACGACGCGCGATTCAACCCATCGAAATGCCGGCGGAAGTACCAACAATGTCAGCATCGTCGATGTGATAAGCCCGCCCATGACGACTACGGCAAGCGGTTTTTGAATCTCCGCGCCGGAGCCGGTCGCATAAAGCATCGGCAGATGCCCGATGAATGAGGTCAGCGCTGTCATCATCAATGGTCGGAACCTTGTTCGGCAGGCGGATCGCACCGCCGCATTCACACTCAATCCACGATGCAACCCGTCACGGAAGAACGCGACCAGAAGGACGCCGTTTTGCACGGCTATTCCCAGCAGCACGATAAAAGCTACAGCCGCTGAAACCGAAAGGGAAAGTTTGAAAATGCGCACCGCCACTATTCCGCCGATGACCGCAAAGGGCAGGTTCAGAACGACCAGCAATGCGTCGCGGAGCGTTCCCAGAGTCATGACCAGCAACACAAGAATCAGCCCAAGCACGACCGGCACGACTAATGTCAGCCGCGCCATTGCGCGTTCCTGATTCTCGAACTGGCCGCCGTATTCAACAAAATACCCGCTTGGGAGCTCAGCTGTGACCGACTCAAGCTTTTGACGCGCTTCGGTTACGAAACCGCCAAGGTCTCGACCCCGCACGTTTGTTTCGACCACTGCCCTTCGCATGCCTCGTTCACGTGTTATTTCAGCCGGGGAAGACACCCGGCGCACCTTGACGATCTGACCGAGGGAAATCAGCGCGCCGTCTCCGGTTACAATACGAAGACCCTCAATGGCGGCTTCGCCCGACCGTGAGGCCGCTGCATATCTGACTACCACGGCGAATCGACGTTGGCCTTCCGACATCACGGTCACAACCCTGCCGCCGACGGCTGTTTCGATGAGCTCGTTTACCTGAGAAATACCTATACCATATCTGGATGCGGCAGCCCGGTCGATTTCGACATCGATCTGATCCATCTCGGCCATTTGCGCCGATCGCGTGTCATTTGCCCCTGGAATGCCGCCAACCACTGCGGCGACCTTACCTGCAAAAGTGGATAAAATATCGAGATCGGGTCCGAATATTTTCACGGCGACGTCGCTCTTTATTCCGGAAATCAGCTCGTTCACTCGCAAAGAGATAGGCTGGGAATATGAACACCGAATGCCCGGAATCTGATCCAATCGCTCCTTGACGACCTCAGTCATATCGTCCTGAGATCGGCCGCCTGGCAGCTCGTGTCTATCACGCAACGTGATGAAAACGTCCGTTTGCTCCGGCCCCATCGGATCTTCAGATATTTCTGCCCGTCCCGTTTTACAGATTACGGATGAAACCTCCGGAAGATCAGTCAGCCGACGTTCTATCTCTGTTGAAACACGTACAGAGCCTTCCAGCGAAGCATTCGGCAGCCGCACTACATTAATGGCGATTGCACCTTCCCGAAGTGTTGGCATGAATTCCGTACCGATCCCGGGAATCAGCGATGCCGCCCCTATCAGGCTTGCGATCGCCACGCAGAGCACTATTGGCGAAAATCTCATCGCAAACAGCAGACATGTCGCATATAGCCGGTGCAACCAGCGGACAAAAAAGAATTCATACTCTTTTCCGACGGGAAGCATCAGCCTCGATATCGCAGGCATCGCAAAAAAAGCCGTTCCGAGCGAGGCAAGCAGTGCAATCAGCATTGTCAGCGCCAGCGGACCGAACATTTTCGCCTCCATACCCTGAAGACTGAAAAGCGGTATGAGTACAAGTACAATGATGAATACCGAGAATGTTACAGGTTTTGCCACTTCCGCAGTGGCACGTGCTATAACCGCGGAATGGTTCTCGCCTGATTTAGCCTCCGCCAGACGGCGCCGGGCATTCTCAACCACCACTATCGTTGCGTCCACGACCATTCCTACTGAAAATGCCAGACCTCCGAGGCTCATAAGATTTGAACTTTCACCAACTAGGCGCATGACGAAAAATGAAGCGAGGAAAGTTAAAGGGAGCGACAGCACAACGATCAGCGCGGTGCGAAGTTCCGCGAGAAACAAAAACAATACCACCGTAACGCATATGCCGCCTTCCTTCATGGCATTCATGACGGTTTCGATGCAAGCCTGAATAAGGTAAGTGCGATCATAGAATACGTTCAGTTCAGCGCCTTTGGGAAGGGTGCGGCGTATCTCCGGAAGTGTTTCCTTAACCTTCTCTACTACGGTCTTTGAGTTAGCTCCCTTCAGCATAATGACCATGCCGGCAGTTGTTTCGCCCTTGCCATCCCGAGTGACCGCACCTTGTCGGGGTTCCGCCCCCTCTATAATCTCCGCCACGTCTCGGACCAATACGGGAGTCCCGTTCTTAGCCCTGAGCACCACTCCTCCGATTTCAGTGACATCTTTGAAAAGACCGATAGAGCGGATCCATGATTGTTCCCAGCCTTTAACGATGTATCCGCCGCCGGCGTTGGCATTGTCGTTTTCAAGTGCGGCCAGAACCTCGCGTAACGTCAAACCATATTTCTGCAGGCGTTCCGGATCCACCATCACCTGATACTGTTTAACTTCTCCGCCGAAACTATTAACTTCGGTGACACCTGGAATCGCACGCAGCATGGGCGCAACGACCCAATCCTGAAGAGTACGCCGTTCCCGTGGAGAAATGCCCTCTCCGTCGATTGTGTATTGGAACACTTCCCCCAGTCCGGTGCTTATAGGGGTCATCTCGGGCATAACGCCTGCGGGTAATGCCTCTCGTGCCTCGGATAAACGCTCGAATACGAGCTGACGCGCGAAATACACATCGGTGGAATCCTCAAAAACGACGACCACCTGTGACAAGCCGGCCTTTGACAGCGAACGTATTTGCGTCACTCCCGGAAGTCCGGACAGCCTTTGCTCTATCGGAAAAGTGATCCGTTGCTCGACGTCCGGTGCAGACTGACCGCCGGCTTTCGTTAAAATCATGACTTGTACATTTGTGACGTCCGGGAATGCATCTATCGGGAGCGCGTTCCATGCGGTCCACCCGAGCGCGGCCGTCGCCGCCGTAACAATCAGTACAAACCACCTCTGTCTTACTAAAAACTGCATGAATGAAAGCATGAACCTGGGCTCCTTCGGCGATAAAGCCTGGTCAGTCAGCGCAGCCAGCGCCCATCTTGCCGCGCAGGATGTCTGATTTCAAAAGAAATGCGCCTTCGGTCACGATCGATTCGCCGGCCCTGAGACCACGTTGAATCGCAACCCGATCGCCGATGCGACGCCCTGTTACGACATCACGCCTCAGATACATTTCCGGATATTCTTGTACAAAAACGAAACTGCGTCCTCCGTCATCCACGACAGCCGAAATCGGTAGTGATGCCAGATTTTTGGGGCTTTCCAGATATAAAGTCGCCGTCACGAATTGCCCGGGCCGAAGAAGATATTCGTGGTTCTGTATCTCTATATGAACTGGCAGCGTGCGTGTTTCAGGGGCCATTTGCGCATCGACGGCAATGACCTTCCCGGAAAAAATCCGCCCTGAAAAAGCGTCACAACGAATTTCGGCGGCAACGGATCCCTCAAACGCCTTCAAAACTGATTCCATATCTCTTTCGTGCGCCTGG
Source organism: Candidatus Rifleibacteriota bacterium (assembly GCA_015233155.1). GTDB lineage: Bacteria > Muiribacteriota > Ozemobacteria > Ozemobacterales > Ozemobacteraceae > JADFYG01. The sequence goes on along the minus strand of JADFYG010000027.1, from coordinate 30,504 downwards.
CATGTCACGCGCAGATGACCGGGATCGGCAATCGTAAGCAGTGCGCGTCCTTCAGGAACGACCTCGCCGACTGTTCCATCACGGCGCGTCACAACTCCATCTATCGGGGCATAAATATTGAATATACCATGCAGTATCGGCGATCGACTTTGACTGGAGAGGCCGCTTATATCGTTGTCGGCGATCCCGAAGAGACGCAAACGATCGGCAGCATTCTGTTCTTCTAAAACAGCAAGATCGAATGCCGCTTGCGCGGCCTGGAGATCCTGCTCGGTGCCTATTTTTTTCTCGCGAAGCAAACGCTCCCGGGCTATCTTTTTTTCGGCAAATCCCCGCTCGGATCGACGTTTCAGCAAATTCAGAGCCGCTTCAGCCAGTTCGAGACTTTCTAACTGCGCAACTGGAGCGCCCTTCGAAAGGCGGTCTCCAACACGTGATGTCATTGAATCCAGCCTGCCGCAAAAACGTGGCGTGACGACACGCACTGAATTTTCGTCAAATGACGTTTCTCCCGTTATAGTCAGCGTCGACGCAGCTGGAGCGGTTGTCAGCGTCTCCAGCTTGATCAAATGCGACTGTGTCGCTGCAATCTTTACCGCTCCGAGTTCGAATCGGCATTTGTCGCACAAAAGCTGCTGAATCTTATGCTCACACATAATCTTTCGCAGCTCTTCGATTCCGGTCGCAGTGCCTTCTACATTGCCTTCTTCCTTTTGCGTGGCATCCGTGCGTTCATCACCCCCGACCTTCTTGATGCCGACATCAGTATGAGTTGCGCATCCGGCGTCATTAGTCTTACCCTGAATGTCTTCCGCACTGGCATTCTGGCAGGGGCAAAGCAAAAATACGACCAGACATATCATGCCGGACAAAATTCGCAAAATGCGTGGCGCTTGAAAATATTTCATGGTGTTATTTCCGTTCCTTGATTTGATTAAATCAATATTCATTCGATTTTGATGCTCTGGTTGATTCATGGGCTTCTCCAACCAGACATATACCGCACATTCTTTCGATTTCAGAAGCCGACTGGTAGAGATCATCGAGTGCATGCTGCAATTCACGCTGCGTTTCCAGTAGAGATTTACGTGCCTCCAAAGCAGAGAGCTGATCAGTTTTTCCAAGCCTGTAGCCATCCATTGCCAGAGAAAAAACGTTGCGAGCCGCCGGAAGAATTCGATCCCGTAAATCCAGTGCTGTCTCACGAGCAGCCGCAAAACGCGCTATCCATTCATCCAGCTCTGCTTCCAGCGTAAGACGGGCGGTTCCACTTTCCAGTTCTATCCGCTTTCTTTGTAAACTTAGTGCAGTCAATGCACCTGTGCTTGCGGAGTGATTTGGCAAACTCGCGGTTACGCCCATTACGAACGTCATTTTTCTGTCGGCCCTCAGATTACGGATACCGGTCTCGAATGCCAGTTCAGGACGTTGCTCCGCACGCAGCTTTTCCTTCCCGACCGCATTTTCTTCCAGAGCCAGATTCTCTTCACGAAACACCGGGTGTCGCTCTAGAAGACCTTTTAAAAGAACGTTTCGATCCGGAAGTGCGAGATCGGGAGTGAGCGTTCCCACCAGTGGCCGCTCTGCACCAAAGGGTCTTCCTATGGCGCGTCCTAGTGCGATTTTGGCCTGGGCAAACTCTGCGATCACGTGGCGCTGCTCCGTGCGTGCGCGAGTCAATTCCATATCCGCCTTGATCGCCTCGTTCTCTGGTGCAACTCCGACGTTAACCCGCTCACGTGCGGCTCGGGCAAGTTCTTCCGTCAGAACAACCAGTTCGCCTGCAGTTACCGTCAGATCGCGTAATCCGAGCGCCTTGTGAAATGCGACCTGAGCGTCGATAGATAATCTCCAGGCAATGCGTTCGGTTTCGAATATCATCGCTTTTCGCGCCTGAGCGGCGCTTTTTCGTGCCGCCCGCGCACGCGCCGTTTCGACAATCGGACGGCGCCAGGTCAGTGTGGTCTCGGCATCGGAATACCCCGGCAAATCGCCGCCGATATTTTCCGTGCCCAGGAAAAGTTCATCCGGGCCACGCTTTCCGGCATCATGTCCAATCGCAGTAGCTGTCTCAAGATTCAGAGCGGCGGCTGTCAGCGCTGGATGCGATGCAATGCAGGCCAACACCTCGGAAAGGGGAAGCCCGGTATCACAAGTGGCAGAGTTGGGTGTCATGGCCCTGACAGGCGTGATACCAGTCTGATCCAATGACTCTGGCGTTGTTGAGAAGACGGAATCGCAGGTAAAAAATAGGAAAACAGTAAATAACACAGTAACGAAAATGCGCGAAAAATGCCGCAAACGGCATAATGAAACCACTGGAATACCTCCATGCTTTGATTGAAAATTATAACGAAAATATATTTCAAATCAGCATGAAGGCTATGGGCGGTCGAAAAAAATCCTTTCGAACTATTGATATGGGTGTCGGAACAAGTGCGGCGGCAACAATTTCGGCAGGCTCCGGAGCTGGAATCATTCTTGTAATGCCGGCGAGAAACATGGCGCCGCAGGAACAGCTCAAGGCGGTACAGAAATGATGATCTTCCGAAGTCTCTTCGTGCCCGAGTATTGTGTCTCTGACATCGAGTTGATGAGGACAGCAAGACTCAGAAGGGCATTTGAGAAAAATACCGAAAATGAGAGACAACAAAACTATCATGAGCTGGACACGCGCTATAGAATGAAGCACTCGCGATTTTGTCCACCATTTTTGAATGTCCGACATATCTACAGGCTACTTCGCAACCTTTTTAAATGGGTGTTCGAAACTCAGATAGAAAAATACTGCGCGGTCATTACTCGGCCCGATGCCTATGGGAAATGCGATTCCGGGTACAATCTGCAGATTGTTCTTGCAGTTGATTGCCCATCGAAAACCAGGCGAAATGTAAAAGCTGTCTGAGCGCTGCTTGAGACCGGAGCCGGCTATGGATTCAAGGCTTCCATAGGCTAACTCAAGCATTACATTGAAAGTGGGGGCGGCCAGCCAGATGAAGCTCTCGCCGAAATTGTAATCAAATGTTTTTCCGCTGTTTCCAGCGGCATCACGAGCGCCTGGCGTAATTGTGCCACCAAGATTGAAGTGGGTGACCCAATGATCGGATAATACGACACTTATAGGCAAATTCACCTGATATCCCGTTCCACCCTTGCCCATGCCGCGCTTTTCATCGCCGGTCGGTAATACTACGGAGAAACGTGGAGCGAAGGCAACTCGTGCATTTCCGTCACCTATTGCCTGATAGCGGTAATTCAATAGTGTATCACCACGACCAATGCAATCAGCGGGATCGCCCTCCACCCGCTGCTGTTGAAGTGTGTAACTGAGCTGGTGTGTAAGCGATGGAACCGGCCATTCCTGGGTAAAAGTATACAGCCAGTTACGGCTTCTCTGTGATTTCGAAAATGTATTGATATGTTGTACTACACCTGTTTCCTGGTTATAAGCTTCTTCGATCAGAAAACTGTTGTCCTGGATTGGTTCTGATTTTTCGGAAACATTTGTCGGGGCAGTAGCCTGTATGGCGTTAGCCGATAAGGACGCGAGTCCCGGGATCAGCGTTGGTGTGGAAACTCCTGACGCATTTCCCGGGACTTTTGCATCAAAACATATGGTGTTATTCTCAACTGCCTCGCCGGGCCTTCCCGTCGCGAAAATAAAGCAGAAGGCAAAAAAACAGAGCAGACGTCTCAAAATCACAAGAAATCTCCCTGGAGACAGCGAAATTATTTGTGTCGTCCGCAACAGCCGCCGTGCCCGTGGTCATTATCATCACAATCCTCTGAATCGTGATCATGTTCGTCACAGCACTCGTCATCGCCTTCGCTACAGCAGCCGTCATCTCCGCACGAACCACAACTGTGCGAATGTTGTTCGTTTTCCCAGCCGTGTGCTTCCGGATCGTCGGCCTCACGAATTTCCACAACTTTGACCGCGAAATGTAAGGTTTTACCTGCCAGCGGATGATTCAAATCGAATGTGATTTCGTCTTCGGAGATCTCTGTGATGACGGCACGTATTCGTGCTCCATCAGCCATCTGAAGACCTATTGCCATGCCTACTTCGGGAGTGAAATCAGCATCCATACTTGCGCGATCGGCCTTCATCACGCGACTCTCATCCCTATCACCATATCCGTCAACCGGTGCGATCGTAACTTTGCGTTCTTCGCCTTCTCCGAGGCCAATGACAGCGTTGTTGAATCCGTCAATGACCGAGCCCATGCCGACCGTGAATTTGAGTGGCTCGTTTCCTTCGCTGGAATCAAACACTTCACCACTGTCTAACGTGCCAGTATAGTGGACGGCAACCCGATGGCCCTGAACAACTTTTTTCACAAAAAACTCCTTCATTGATTTAAGCAGGTTTAACAGCATATCACCAAACGGCACTTCATGCTCACTTTTTCGAAAATTAAAACTTCCGGGCGACCTTGTTGGTCGCCCGGAAGTGCGATCTAAATTGTGTGATTTAGTTCAAACTCCGAGAAAGGCTATCTTCCATTCCTCTTGAACAAATTCTTCTTCTTCCAGTATGCGTTCTTCCGGCGGCATTACGGTTTTTCTCGTATTCCGTCGCCGTGTTTTTCTTACTGTCTCTTTTTCAGAGAGCAGCCATTTTGCAGGTTTCAGAAGGGCTGATCACGAAAACCAGGGTATGCGGAACACCTTCCTCATGGCCCGTCTCAGATCGAATGGTCCATATTCTCAGCGAAATCTCCCGGCCGGCCCGACACATAAGCCTCACTTCGGAAACAGCAGGCTCATTTTTCCCCTGGAAATAGCCTTCCCAGATTGGCTTGATTCGAATAGCATCCTGCGGGTGAATTATCTGCCAGAATTTCAGCCACCTTAGCTCCGCGAAGGAATATCCCAGTAAACTCACAAAGCGATCGTTCCACCGAAGGAAGGAGCCGTCATCGCCGAGCCATACAAGCCCTGCTTCTTTATCCACAATCGTGAGAACCGGTGTCTCTTCTTTCCTGCTGCCGGCACATTGCCGGAATGGCGAGCCTGTCGGTCTTCTTAACCGGGGGTAATTCATCGAAACATCTCGCAAGCCCGATTGAGTCGTTCGTCTGCTTGTCAGATTTCGTCCTCTGGATCGGAGAGCGCCCTTCGGTGAAAAATTCGGTGTGGCACGTCTTCCGTGAGCTTTCCGATGCCGGAGGACAGAAAATCCGCATCCTTCCCATGAAATCTTTTTCATATTGCATCCTCTTTATTTCTGTTCGTTTTTCGAATTCAGAATTCCCTTTTTTGAAACCGTAACTGCATTGGCCGCATCCCTGAAACCAATCCAGACCGCCGGATTCTCAGTCCGTGGCATCTGGATTGCATCTCAAAATACTCGAAACTCTCTGGTCGATTACAGATATTTTGAGAATGATCCTCAAATAAAGAATATCGTTTTTCCTTGGGATCGCTAACCGGAAATCTTCACAAAAAATGTAGGATTTATCGGATATATTCTGCCATAATCCAGTTCCATTCTCATCGCTTTCGCCTATGTTGTGTCAGAAAATTCCTATGCCGGACGGGGGTGCCATCATTCAAGGGAATTCAGGATTTTGTCAGGGGCAGCATGTCTTCGACCAAGTGAAACTTTACGGCGTATTTGACCAATTCGGCGTTGTTCTGAAACTGCATCTTCTCAAAAACCCGTGTCTTGTAGGTACTTATTGTTTTGATACTCAGACAAAGCTCCTCGCCGATCTGCTTCAGCGACTTACCCATGGCCAGCATACACATCACCCGGAATTCCCGCGGGGAAAGATTTTCGTGGAGGGGGATCTCCTGTCCTTCCAGGTAAATTGCCATATGTTCGGCCAACGTTGGCGTGATGAACTTTCCCCCATTTACCACCTTTCGTATCGCTGAAACCAGGACATCGGCAATGGTATCTTTGCAAAGATATCCTGCGGCTCCCGCTTTGATGGCACGCACTGCTGCTTGTTCCTCAGAATACATGCTGATGATCAGAACGGGAAGTCCGGGGTGGCGGGCTTTGATTTCCTCGAACACATCGAATCCGCTTTCCTGTGGGAGTGTCAAATCAAGCATGACGATATCGCAGCTCTGATGCTCCAGTATGGACAGGGCTTCGCTGCCGTCGGATGCTTCAGCGGCAACGGTCATGTCTTGCTCTTCCTCAACCATATGCCTGATTCCTCTTCGCACTACCGGGTGATCGTCGACTACGAGAATCTTGATATTATGCGATCTCTTGATTAGAGTGTCACCCATGTGGTCCTCCTGGATTCATCAGATACACTGGCGATTCGAAATCGGCACGCGAGCAGAGGACAGTATCAGACATGTTGGGTAATGGGGATTTCAAGAATTGATTTCGTTCCTTCCCCCGGGGCGCTTTCAATGTTCAGCGTGCCGCCAAGGTGCATGAGCCGTTGCTGGATGGAAAACAACCCTATGCCGCCACTGGAACCCGGCTTGAGCATGGTGGGGTAAAATCCTCTTCCCTTATCTTCTATGATGATCCTGCATTGATTGTCCTTTGTTTTCAGCATTGTCAAGTTGGCTTCAAGGATTCCCGAGTGTTTCAATACATTCAGAAGCATCTCGCGAACTGCTTCGAACAGGAACACACGCACTTCATGGCTGGCTGGCTCGGCCCCATCACCAGTAAAAACATTGACATTGAGCTTGTATTTGTCTTTCATGTGTGTGGCAAGCCATGACAAAGCCTCCGCCAAACCCGACAGATAAAGGATTGGTGGACAAAGTTCGACCGTCAGAGAACGCATGGTCGTAAGAGCTTCCCTGAGCGAGGCTTCTATTTCCTGGGTGGCGGACTGAACGCTTCTGGAATTATCGCGTTTGATCCGGCTCAACTGCATTTGGGCACCTACGAGTAATTGCTGCAGGTGGTCGTGCAGGAGTGCCGCAATACGCTTGCGTTCGCCCTGTTCAGATTGAGTGAGTTCGGAGGCCAGCGCGTGAAGCTGGTCAGTCAATCGCCGCACCTCCGCTGTCAGATCGACCACCCTCTCTTTCAGCCATTTGCTGAGATCTTCCCCGGCAGTTTTCATGTCGTGAATATCCGTGGCGGTCCCGACCCATCGCGTTATGCGACCCATTCCGTCCAGCTGAGGAACTGCACGTGATAAATGCCAGCGATATTGGCCATCAGCCCGGCGAATCCGGTGCTCAAACGAGCACGTTTCCTGCATTTCGAGTGCGTGTCTCCAGGTTTCGAGTGCCGCACTGGCATCGTCCGGATGGATTGCCAGCGTCCATTTCCAGCCCGGAACTCCTTGCGGCGGGATACCGCAGTATTCGAAAGTGAAGCGGTTGTGATAGTCAAAGTAGCCAGTGGGGTCCGCGCTCCACACTATGTTGGGAATCCCTTCGACAATCAATCGATATTTTCCCTCAGCGTCATTTTCCGGGAAGGCGCATTTGTTTCCGTCGCTCGCTACAATGTGCGCGGCAACTTCCCTGCCGCGATTGACGCGCAAGGCTTGCCGGGCTTCGGCCGATTCGGTCGAAAGCTCTTTGTCGTCTTGTTGCAACTGCCCCTCGATTCTCACTTGGGGTTATTTCTAAATAACCTCTTATAATTTTTACCATACTTGTGAAATGATATGCAATTCCTGATTTAAGAGCTCAAAAATGATACAGGGAACAGTGAATGTCACCCGTTATAGCAACGGATTGAGTGGTAACGCCATTTCTGTATTTTCAGTCTCGAAATTTCAAGCGCGAGCAAGAGCGGTGTCGAGATCAGCTTTGGCGATATCGCGAAGTTTGGAGGCTACATCGCGCAGGTGTGTTGCATCATGCGCATGCTCGATGATCAATGCGTGAAGCATATCCGAAAATTCAGCTGCATTGAATTTTTCCGGGGCAATCACCTGAGTGCGTCCTATTGCTGAGGCAAAACTCGCGACTTTAGGATCATAAGACAAACCTATCCAGGGAATTCCTTTGGCTGTGGCAAGAATGCAGCCGTGTAGACGCATCGAGATAAGTATGTCCAGATTCGACAATGCATCCTGGGCATCTTCAAAACTCCTCAACAAGCGCGGTACGATAACCACTCCGTTGGCCTTCTTCTCTTTTTCCGCGGATTTATCCACCGAGGGAATACCTGTGCCCGACTCGCTGACCTTGTACCAGATATCCTCATCCTCGACTGGTTGGAAGGCAAGAGGGACAATGTCGATTGTAGATCCCGAGATACGCATGAGCTCTAATACAGTTTTAGCAATCGCTTCCGACATCCTGACGGATGAGCGCAGAATCACACCTATGCGTCGTTTTTGTGCGATGGATACACCGGACTGTGTAAAATGATATCTTTCTTTTTCAGACAATGGCTGTTGAGCATCGGGAGCATCGGAACTCAATTTGGACTGCGCATTAATTCCGGAATTTTCAAAAGATTCAGCCTTGTCTGACGGAGAATCGTTCTCTTTGGATACACCCGGTCGCGTGGATTTATTCCATGATAGAAGGAATGCCGGATCAGCTGTAATTTTTGCTGAGACAGGTGCTCCTGGGAGTCTCGAAAGCGCTTCCGCTGAAGCAACATCGCGCAGACTGAGATGATCAGCATCAGCAAGCAGGAAGTGCAACGCCCAGCCGACCAGGAAGGATGGACGATCATTTAAGGAACTGTCTGAACTGTTATTCTCAGATGAAAATAACCGCGGTGAATGGCGTTTCCAGGGACCGAGTCCTTGTGCAGGCAATAAAAGACGTGCTCCGCACAATCGCGCGAAGCCGATCAATACGAGATAATACCATAAACTTCGTTCACTGGTCACGGCCTGGAGAACGCCACCCCCCGGGATAACCACGACTCTGGCCGAGGCCAGAGCCTCGCAGAGTTCTCCCAGTGCAGCTCTGGAAATTAAATTACCTGCTTTGCCGCAGGATGATTTGAAAACATGCAGATTTTCATATTTTACCAGCACACGCCATGTAATATCAGGACACACCAGGTGAGCTTCTTCGAGAAATGCCCTGCACAGTAGTTCGTCTCCGAGGTTTCCGAAGCCGAAATATCCTATAACCACTCCACCATTGTGTTTACCACCAACCGAAGCGATAATCCGACAAAAGAGATAAGATACAAGCGTAATTGCCCCGACTGATATACCTACCCAAAGGCCGTTCCATCCACGCAAAAATGCCAGTAAGAGTGGCGAATGGAAGTGACAAAACGTGTTCACTACCGACACCTGTCCCATGACAATGGCGCATGCCAGCAAAGGCAGAATTTCTCGAATACGACGCGAGTAAAAAAACAGGAAAAAAAATACCGCCGGATAACCGATCAGGAACTCCTTGTTGCGCGGTCGTGCCACAAGGAGTTCTTCGAGCCATGTGCGCACGAGGTCCTCACCGGCCGATGGCTTCATAAAAGTGACGTTGCCGGAACGAAGCAGATAGAGAGCCGTTCCTCCAAGCACCAACAATCCCAGTAACAGGTCACGGCCAGTCAAAGGTTTCGAAAAAAGGCTCAGAAATCCAGCCCCATATCGTCGTAATGACCAGACGCCCACCCATAAAAGTGGCACCAGAAAAGCCGCCTTGATGCCACGAAACTGCTCAAAGTGTAAAAGGTATTCGCTTTCGGAGTGGATTCCGGCGATAAGAATGCCGCCGACAAGTGAAGGAGCAACCAATCGCGAAAAAAAAGCGGTCGTTTCACTGAACCCTGGAAAACTCCTGACAGATGCGGATTGGCACGACGTATCTGATGAAATTCCCGCTGTTGCAATCGCCTCAGGTTCTTCAAGTCGTCGAATAGCCCATATACAGCCAATTGTCGAATACGATATTGCCCCAGCCAGGCCGGTTGCAGCCTGGAACACTCCCGAAGGAACGGCTAAAAACAGAACGGCAGCCAGGCAAGTCGTTCCCGCGATCAAATGCAAATCAATTTGGCGCTTTCTGGAAATGCCTGTAAGTATTGAAATTCCCATCAATAAGGAAAGTCCGATAAGAAACCTTATTGGTCCTGGGAGATGGCCGACAGCGTAGCGCGGTTCGAGGCGTCGCTCCTTATCATTTCGCGGAATCTTGAACCCGGAAGATTCCAGGTGGGAGACAATGTCGCGTATATATGAAAGATTCGTTTGGGCAGGATTTCCCAAAACTGATTTAAGATCCTGAAAAAACAAACGAATATACAGCAATTTCAATCTTCGCTCGCGAACCGCGCGTGTCCAGCGAGCTACAGCACGTGATACATCGTAATTTTCTTCCATTTCCCGACGACCGATGCTGTGAACTCTTACAATAGGCAATGCGCCGCCCAAAAAACCGATTAACTGCGGCAACCCCGTCTGATCGAGAAATTCCACCTGTCCGATACGATATGGAATTCCGCCCTTCGATTTTTCCCGTAGATTCGTCGCCGCCGCTAAAATGTCTCCATGAGCGCCGATCACGTCCTCCTCAGCGAAAATAATCGCTGAAATACTGGAAGGTGGTGGCATCTCATCGAATATAGCCCGAATAGCCTCCGACGCAAGCCGTGGATTATTGCGAGGTCGAATGATCAGGCCAAAACCCAGTTTTTGCACCAGTTCGAATCTGGATCGGGTAAAACCGACGCCGACGTGTTCCCGAAGATCGGGAGCTGAACCATGAATCATCAGCCATCCTGGTGCGGGGCGCTCGATCAGAATATCGGGTCTTTTCAAGCCTATATGGCGCTCCATGCGCTCGAGCAGACCGTCTTCGGCGGTATGAATCAACATGCCTCCTGCTCCGGCCACCATGGCTGCCCGAGCCGCTTCGGGCTCAATGTGCGTTGTTCCGAATCGCGCGATATCTTCCGGCAAAAAAACACCTATGCGCCCCTCGGTAGCGAGACTCTGTATGGTATCCTCCGGAATACCGATCGAACTGATTCCCGCCTTGGATGCTGCAGAAAGGAAATCGGGAAGATCACGACCATTCTCAGAAGTAAAACGCCGCACTTCTTCGAAATCGAGCGCGGTTTCAACGAAGATGTCGCCAGCCTCTGCAACGAATCGTATGCGGCATGCCCATATGGCCGCCAACAAGCCGGGCAGAACGAGCAGAAGCATAACAATTAGAACATGATGCGGCAGTTTAAGGCATGCTGAATCAGAAGAAAATTGCGTGGCGGGCGCGGGAGATTGCTCAGGATGGCTGCTGGCCGCGGAATTTAATTCAGATTTGACGGGCGTCATTGGATTCATAATAGTTCAGAACGTGAAATCCGCGAATAATACTGAGAAAGACCGAACCTTCATGAATCCACCTCGATTTAATGTAAAACTATACCGCCGCTTCGGGCATTACGTCGCGCGTACGAGCCCATCTCGTATGATATATCCAGGCTTCATTGCCGATGCGAATCGCGTCGCCATCGACAAGAACACGATATCTGCACAAAGCTTTGCCAACTTGAATCGGCTCTCCGTCAAGACTTTCCAAAATACGCATTCCATCACGTTCGCTGATCGTGAACGAGATGCCGACATCTTCTGGCAGTGAAAAGTCACAATCACCCTCGGAGGTGGCTACAAACTCGTCGGTTTCGAGAAGAAACTGGCGTCTAAAATCGAGCGGGGCATCTCCTATATCGATTTCCTCAAGCCAGTTTTCTTTCAATAACTCGACAGCGAGTCCCATGGTGAATCCAGTCGCAACTCCAAGAAAGATGGAACCGATCAGATAATAACCATGTCCGAAAAATATCAGATCAGCAGATACACCTGCCATCGTTACTCCCGGAGCCAACCCCAATATTGCAATGCAGGCGGCGCGCGTCTCACCAATCCAGAAGCCGCGAGCGGCCCCGAGTGCGGCGGCAAGCGTAAACCACCAGAATAAGCGTCTCACCAGCGCTGGCATGAATGAGAACAGGTGCATGCCATCAGATGTCAGTGCATATAAAACCGCCGCTGTTGCGGGAATAGCCAGTCCGATGGCACCTGCTCCCGCGAAACGCCGAAGAGCTTTCCCGAGTTGACGTTCGTTACCATAGGAAGTAAAACCGAACACGCCGCCGAGCAATATTGCACCGAAAACCCCTGTCGAAAAAAGCGTTCCCAGAAATTCATCACCGAAAGCCCATGGTGTGCCAAGACTGCTCACCGCCCATACTGCATAACCGGCGAGCAGACCACTCACAACATGGACCCCCAGATGAAAACGGTTTGTGACAGGTGTCGGGATCGGCATGGCCGATCAGGTAATCGTTTCGACCAGGGTCAGTTTGGACACGAAGTAGATATCATAGGCTTCCTGAATTTCCTGGTTGTTGATCGCGACGTCCGCGACTTCCATAAAGCGTTTTCGATCGCGAATTATGGTAAGCACGTCCCGCGGGTGGACGGCTCGCAAACCGCGCTTATCACGCTTATATAGATCAAACAGATAGTCGAAAATCGTATCGGCGTATGTCAGGCCGAGGCTGGTTGCTGACGCTTTCCAGATCAACTTGTATTCATCGGCGTGTGGATTTCTGACGTTTATCTTGTATGGAAGGCGACGCAAGAATGCGTCGTCCACAATCTTCATCGGATCCAGGTTCGTCGAAAACAGGATAATTCCGTCGGTCGGGACCTCCATCCGTTGCCCGCCAAGAACGAGATAATCCACTTTATTTTCGAGTGGAATGATGAATCGGTTGAAAATTTCATCGACTCCGCATCGCTGCCGACCTAAATCATCGATCAGCAGAACTCCGCCATTAGCCTTTACCTGCGGCGGAGCATCGAAACAACCGAATTTCTTGTTGTATGTGACTTCGAGATCGGCAAGTGTCAATTCGCCGCCGGCAGTTATCATCGGGGGCTGAACGGCGACCCATCTCTGGTCCAGGCCATCCATATCGATCGTATCGATCAAAATGTGGCAACTTGGATCGAAGATTCTGACAAGTTGATTGCCGACATCGACCGCATAGGGCACGAGCATTGGGGGCAACAGCTTCACGACGCTAGAACACAGAAATGTCTTTCCGTTTCCGGGAAAGCCGAAAACGAACGCTGGCTTTCGTGCGCAGACAGCTTGTCCGATTTGTACCAATACATCTTTGTAACCAAGATATTTCGAAAATTTGTCATCCAAAAGTTTTCGATTGATGACGGTATTCTTCTTGTTCGTATCCAGGACGAGCTTTGAAACTCGAATATACTCATCAAAGCTTACCGGGGCCGCACCTATATATGTGTCTCGCTCATAGATCTGTTTCGCGCGCTCGGTACCTTTGGGGTATAGACCAAACTGATAATCAGAGCCCATTCCGGAGCCGCCTACCATTCCAACGAACTCCTGCTGTTTGAGCTCGTTGATCAATTTCTGAATGATGTCGGATTTTAGGCGAAGAGATTTTCCAAGAGCACGCGGCGTCTTTTTCCCGTGAACATACAAGTCTTTCAATATGAGGTTTATGATCACCTCGGGATCAATCTTGATGTCCAGTAATTGATCTGGTTCTTTCGGAATCATGGTTTTCAAATCGATGGACACAGTGTATGTCTCCTTGTTGAAATCCGGATGTCCAGGTTATTATAGCTTCGGATTATGAATATTACAACTTGCGTTCCCTTAAAACCCCGGATTAATGACGGCCTTATATGTCTTCTGGCCGGCTTTTCCACTCGAATGGGGAATCCGAAACAGCATGTCGAACTTTTTGGGAAGACTTTTCTTGAGCGCGTTCTCGACACTCTTGAAATCGCTGTAAGCGGCACATCATCAGTTTTGAACCCCCGATTATTTGTCGGAAGGGAGGGCGACGATCGTGCCCGAGCCCTCGTAGAAGCTCGTTCCGGAATCTGGATTATTAATCCCCGTCCGGAAGACGGACCTCTTGGGTCGATACATCTAGCACTAAGTCATTTACCGGCTTCCGCGGGATTTGTTCTCTGGCCTGTTGATCATCCGATGGTTAGTTCTGATACCGTGCAGACAATACTTTCTGCGGCGGGCGAAGCTACTGAATCAATCATTGTCCCGTCAGATGGAATACATCGCGGCCATCCATCGCGTTTTCCAGCCTGGGCGCGCGACGAGCTTCTGGCCGCCCCTCTTGGCCAGGGCGCGCGATGGATCCTGCAAAATCATCCGGATCGCATAGTTCACGTTTTAGTTAAAGATCCCTGGATAACCCGCAATATAAACACCCGGGAGGCGCTTGAAGAGGCCACTTTATGGTTGAAATAAAAGAGGGGGCTTGTGTACCGGCTTAGGCTGCATTAGAATGCCTTCTCTGCAAATTAACCATAATTAAGGAGAGTGCGCACCAATGCCGCTCGACGAAATTGAAGTCCCGGGATCATCAATCTCTTTCACCTGTATGACTCTCAAGGTTGAGTCACTGGAAGCCCTTTATGGAGCTGTTCGCGAGGAGGGTGAGAGTTTCAGCGTGGACCCGGAGCGCCCTGGTTTTCTCAATCTCGATTTTGACGGCCGGCTCATTCGCGGTTACTATTCTCTTGTCGTGCCTTTCGAAGTAGAGCACCTCACGGAGGGCATCACGACCAAGATTCTCCTTAAACGAATAGAAAGCTGTGAATTCTTCGCACTGGACGGAATTCTCTTTGCCACCGGGAAAACAACAGCGCAAAAAAATCTCGCTCGTGGACTCACGCCGCTGGCGGGCTTCGGAGTAACAAACATCGAACATGATTTTCATCAGATGAGCCAATTTCACGATCGTCTTTCCGATGTTAAGGCGATCGTGTTGACCAATCCGAAAGATCGCGATATCAGACGTGCGCGGCTTGCCGGTCGCATAGAAAGTTATACCGAATACAATATTGTCGATCCGCGCAATCATGGCATCGAAAGTGTGCAGGGCATCGTCGATAGCCCCTTGGGACCCATCACGGTCACTGTCGGACGTAAGGGAACATTGCGTCTTGGCGTAAAAAAGGGTTTTGTAATGACCATAGATTGCATGCTCTGGCTAATGGCACTGATTCGCGACGAAAAGCCTCCGCAACTGGCCTCGCCGTCAGGAGGCAAGAAGACGCCACACTCGGACTGATTCTGCGTTTATGATATCCCGGACTTCAACTCCTTCGCTGTGAAAAATGTGTTAATCAGGTAGAAAAAATGCCGACTATTGTTGAACTATTGCGCTCACCAACCCAAAATGATCGTAAACAGGCAATAATTCTTCTTTCCCGGAATCCCAACAAAGATGGCATAGCGATTGTCCGCCAGCTGGCTGAAAATGATCCTGATGGCGATGTAAGATTTCTTGCAAAAAGAGCTTTGAATCTGGTTCAAGTCAGTACTGAACCGGGATTACCCAAAGAGACACTGACAAGCGACAATGAGAAAAAACTCAAGACATATCTGGAAGGCAGTGAAAAGGAAAAACTTTCGGCTATAGATTATGCGGTAAAGAAAAGTTTTAAGACGCTTTTGCCAATGCTTATCGAGTGTTTGGCTAAAGAGCCGGCCCCCATAGTAATTTCCGCGCTTGTCATGGCGGTAGGAAAACTCGGAACAGCCAGTAATCTCCAACAGATATTACCTTTACTGGAACATGAAAATTCGCGGGTCAGAGGTAGTGCTGTTGAAGCTTTGAGCCTTCTCAAGACTCCACAGGCTTATTCGCATATTCTTAAATTACTGGAAGATCCGGATAATCGTGTGCGCGGAAACGCGATTATTGCGATCAAAGCTCTGGGTTTCCAAAACACAATTAAAGTAATCAAGGCTATGGCGGATTCCCCTATGGTGAGCATGAAGTCCACAGCCGCCTTCGTCTTGCGTTTCTTTGCTGAAGAATCCAATGTTCAGATATTAGTGGATCTGCTCGCTTCACCTGAACTCAATGTGCGAAATGGTGCATTGAAGACACTTGAAATTTTCAAGGACAAGGGCATAAAAAAGGCAGCAGACATACTTGCGGAATTGGGGCCGGACGCCCAGCTGAAAAAAGATAGCCTGGAAGTTCTGGAGAAGGAAATCCGGACATCCTCTCCTGTAATCACGGATGATAAGGCAGTCACAACTGTTATTCCGACAGGTTTAGCAATACCGCTCACTTCTGCTGTAACTGAAGTGGCAGAGAGTAAGATGCCGGCGACTCAACCACCTTCTCAACAACCGACAAGCATAACAGCTGAAGTTGAAGAGCATCTTCCCGAAGATTTCATCGGATCATCCGGAAAGGGGGGATTGTCCGATCATTTGAAGTCGTATGCCCAGCAAAATCCATCTGAGCCGACTCCGGATTGCACTCTGGATCAAATTCTGGTCTGGGCAAGAACAGTTCAGGCGTCAGATATTCACATTTCTCCAGGAAAACCGGTATTGTACCGACAATTTGGCCTTCTCAAGGCAGTCATATCGCCCGTATTTACAGTGGAGCAAACAAAGACGCTTATCGAAAAAAGTGGAATCGATCCGTCCAAAATAGAGTGGTTCTATAATCATGGGGATCTTGAAACGGTTATTGTAATTTCCGGTGCCGGCCGCTTTCGCGTGACGCTCATGAAACATCTCGCAGGGTATAATATTTCAGTCAGGGTCATCCCATGGATCATCAGATCGTTTGAAGACTCAGGGATGCCGATGTCCTGCAAGGGGCTTACTAACTGGGCCCAGGGGCTTGTACTTATCACCGGACCGGTTGGAAGCGGTAAGACAAGTACCCTTGCAACGTTTGTGGAAATGATCAATCGGACCAGACAAGACCACATAATCACAATAGAGAAACCCATTGAATTCGTTTTTGAACCGGTAAAATGCCAGATATCACAGCGTGAGGTCGGTTGCCATACGTTCTCGCAGGGAAATGCGCTTAAGGGCGCTCTTCGCGAGGATCCGGATATTCTGGTGGTCAGCGAGCTTAGAGATCTGGAAAGCATTCAGCTCGCCATTTCTGCCGCAGAAACGGGCCATCTGGTGTTCGGAACCATGAACACCATCAATGCGGCGAGAACGATCAGTCGCATAACGGACTCCTTTGCCCCTGAAGAGCAGGCGATGCTTCAGAACATGCTTTCCGAATCGTTGCGTGGAATCATTTGTCAACAGTTGATCCCAAGAAAAGATGGGAATGGCGTTGTTCCGGCATATGAGGTTTTGATCGTTACCACAGCCGTTTCAAACATGATCAGGAAGGAAGGCGTTCACCAGCTGGCGTCGGTCATGACCATGGGAAAATCTGCCGGAATGGTAACAATGGACAAATCTCTCATGGATCTGATGACTTCCGGCGTGATCAGCGCAGAACAAGCCCATTCCCGAGCTGATGTCAAGCGCGATTTTGAAAAATTCCTTCAAAGGAAGGCTTGAAATGGCCAGGATTGACGATTTTTTTCAGGATCTGATGACTTTGGGTGGATCGGATCTACATCTTGAACAGGGGCAAATGCCCAAAATACGTCGAAATAGTGAAATGGTCGAAATTGAGGGCAGGCAAAAATTGTCCGGAGAATTCATGCGTGAGATTCTTGCTGAGATAGCGCCCCCGGAAGTCTGGAAAAAATATAACCGTATTGGTGACATCGATTTTGCGTATGCCATGGGTGACTCCGCCCGATTCAGAGCCAATTATTATCGGCATTTCGGTGGCATTGGAGCTGTTTTTAGAATTATTCCATCCAGGATTCTTTCTCTCGAACAGCTTCAAGCCCCGGAAGTTTTGAAAAACTTTTCAAAATTACAGTCGGGATTGGTGCTGGTTACCGGCCCCACGGGAAGCGGCAAATCAACTACTCTTGCCGCCATTATAAATCATATCAATGAGATGACCAGTCGTAAGATTGTTACGATTGAAGAGCCGCTCGAATTTGTTCATCCCAGCAAGAGTTCTCTGATTATTCACCGCGAGGTTGGAGTTCACACCGATTCTTTTCAAACAGGCCTTTCCGGCGCCATGAAAAGTGACGCCAATGTCATTCTTGTTGGGGAAATGCGTGATCGTGAAACGATTGAACTTGCCTGTTCAGCGGCAGAAATGGGCATTCTGGTTTTCGGGACTCTTCACACAAACTCGGCAGCTAAAACCATTGACAGAATAGTGGACGTTTTTCCCGCAAAAAAGAAGAACCAGATTCGATCGGTTTTGTCCAGTTCTTTACAAGGAGTCGTTTCTCAACAACTGCTTCGAAAAGCTGATGGGAAAGGCCGTGTAGCTGCTTACGAAATTCTTATTTTCACATCCGCCTTGCCTGGCATCATTCGATCGGGCGAAAGCTCGAAACTGAACGGGTTGATTCAAACAGCCAAATCAGAAGGAATGATTACCATGGACGACTCTCTCGGCAATCTTGTCAAAGCAAACATCGTAACGCCTGAAGCTGCCTTGATGAAAGCGATAGACAAGAAGCGTTTTGAAGAAATGGTCTCAGACAAGGAACAAAGATTAAAAATGGAAGCAAAAATGGGTAAGGATAATAGTTTTAACACTCTCACCATGCCGGACAGCAAAAAAACACCAAAGTAAGTGATCAGGAAACAAATCCGATCACTCGAAATCGGATGCGTCTCAACCGAATGTCTTTCCGTTCCAGCCCCAGTCAGATGCGGACACGTTTGTAAAATTCAGATAAATTCGATCTGGCGATATGCCGAGACTGCTCTTTAATGCGGTGCAAACCTTCTCAGAGATTATACCGTTCACGCGACCGCCAAGACCTCCTATTCCTCGTATGTCGGCAAAAGCCGCGTCTCCGGTTTTCCCCGACATCATTATTGCGGCCTGTTCAATTACCACCATGACATATGTTTCCGGCTTGCCGGTTGCTTCGGAAATGATTTTAGAAAGAGTCCCCAACAAAACCGTTTTTTTCTCGTCATTCAGTGCGGCAGTTGTTTGCAAGCGAATCATTGGCATAATTATTTCTCCTGTTTTTTGTCACTCGTGATTCGACAATTTTTCAATAGATTCACGTAAAACATCGCATACATCGGTATCTTTTTCGCATTTCAGGGCTTCTTTCAATGTGGAAACAGCTATTCTGGCTGGTTCGCCGATCTCGGCAAGCGAATGGGCGGCAGCAGAGCGAATCAGTGAATCGTTGTGGAGAACAGCTTTTGTCAAAGCTTCAACGCTCTGAGAACCTATACCGATAAGTATCTCAGAGACTACCCAGCGCGTGGCACGCTCCGTCGTTGCAAGGGCCTGGATGAGATCCGGGACAGCGGCTGCCCCGATCTGAGTCAGTGACTGAGCAGCAATCCAGCCGACGCTGACGTTGGTGTCTGAAATCAGATCAATTAGTCTTGGAACAGCTGCCCTGCCTATTCTGACAAGCGCAGTCGCCGCGGAACAACGATGTTTGACATCATTGTCACGCAACATTTCTATCAGCGCTGGAACCGCGTCGGAGCCGAAACGACCACATGTTTCGACTACATTATCCTTGTCGCTTTGACCTGTTTTCAGTCCATCAATCATCAAGGGAACAACCATCGGACCGATCTTTTCGAGAACATCCACGACAGTGAAACGTACTTCAGCAGATGTTGCATTATCAAGATATGAGATCAGTATTGATATCGCTGGCTTGCCGATGCGAGCCAGAACCGTGGCGGCTGGTCTTCGCAATCCGACATCGGACAGAGCTTTCAACAGGTCGTCAATGGCGCTTACGCCCATCATTTCAAGTGCTGATGCGGCATACTTCTGAATAACCTGATCACGATCGCTGAGAAGATGAACCAGCAGCGGGCAAGCACGTGATCCCTTCTGTCCAAGCGAGGTTACTATCGTGCGACGCAATGATTCGTCGGAATCTTCCAGGCGTTTTTCAAGAGCATCGATTACTTCGTCGGACAAGCCGTCGATGCGACCCGTTACAATTGCCGCAGCGCGACTCACAATGTTTTCCGAATCGCGAATGGATGTGGCGAGCTCTTCAGAGACATCGCGTCCGGAATCCGCCCAGCTTGGAAGTTCAAAAACTGCCGTTTCCCGCTGATTCGGATATGGGGAATAGAGTGATTTGATAAAAACTTCCCAGCTTTCCTGGGATGAGTCGGATGTCATTTGATTGCGACCTTAATTAAGGATGCGGTCAGCTCTTGCCGCCGACGATATTGAAAACGGAACCCAGAACGGAACCCTCTTCTTTATTACCGCCGGATTGTTTTGCCGCCGCAAATACGCGCGTCGCCATTCGGGAAAACGGTATGGATTGCAGCCATACACGACCAGGGCCGGTAAGAGTTGCCAGGAAAAGGCCTTCCCCGCCAAACAGTGCTGATTTGATCCCACCGACCATCTGGATATCGAAATTTACGGTTGGCTGGTAAGCGACGATGCAGCCAGTATCTATTTTTAACGTCTGCCCGACCGCCAACTCTTTTTCAATTATCATTCCGCCCGCGTGACAAAAGACCAGGCCGTCACCTTCCAGCTTCTGGATGATGAAGCCCTCGCCGCCAAACAGGCCGACTCCGAATTTCTTCTGGAAGCCGACACCGACTGAGACTCCTTTCGCGCCACACAGGAATGCTTCTTTCTGGCATAGGAGCGTGCCGCCCGCATCCTTTAGATCTACTATGATTATCTTTCCTGGATATGGTGCCGCGAAGGCCACCCGTGCCTTGTTTTCCGCACCTTTATGTGTAAAAACAGTCATGAAAAGACTTTCCCCGGTTAAAAGACGTGCTCCTGCGCTTTTGAGCATTCCCCAGAGTCCGGCTGATTCCTGTTTCGCCGATCCGTCGCCGAAGATTGTATTCATTTCAATCGCAGGGTCCATATAAAACATGGCTCCGGCTTCCGCAACTACAGATTCTCCAGGGTCAAGCTCCACTTCGACAAACTGCATGTCGTCTCCGAAAATGTTGTAGTCGATGACATCACTGACACGCGAACGTTCACCAAAAGGCACGGGTGGCAAGGGACGCGCGGCTCGAAGAGGTGACGCGAAAGACTCTATTTCTTCAATGCGAGTCCAGGATTGCATTCCTCCCTGGGCAAAAGCATGCGTATCACCGGTAATGGCCCCGCAACTAAGTTTGTCGAGGATTTCCCGTGCGGAAAAAGGACCCTGAGAAATGCCTCCGACTGCGAGATACCAGATTTTTTCCTCGCTCACGTTTAATTCTCCTTATATTGGAAATGCTTTTGCTGGCAAAACAAGACACTGTTTTTGGGAATTCTATCACCGAATGACCTTAGCTACAACGCAATAGAGAAAGGTTTACAGGGTCATTTGATTCTCCGCCGTAGAATGGCTTGAATAGCGGAATGTTCATATTATGGCCATTAAATGACCTTGGTTCTGCGAGTGCATGGGCTTCCCGAATGTTGACAGATGGGATATCCTGATGACATGTTTCCCGATGGCATCAAATCTATCTTTCCAGCAGGCGTCCATTTTTTGCCGAAAAGTCTTTTCGGGCGTCTTTTTCTTGCCATGCTTTCACTATCGTTCTGCTTAATAATCTCTACCGGCGCATATTTTCTTTCTCAGGCATACGGAGTCCTGGATCAGGAGGCGAATCGCCGCCTTCTCTCGGGTGCTGGAATGATTGCTGCCGGAGCAAGCCAGTTTTCAGGAAAAGACACGCAAGCGTTCTTCGAAGAGTTGTTCGATGCGACATTTGGGACGGATCAGGGAATGGGTTGGTTGTGTCACATATACTGGGCCGATTTGCAGGAGAAGCTGCCACGTTTCAGGGCGATTATATCGCTTCGCGCGTCTGACGCAGCGCAACTTGCTCCTCCCACGGCTGAAGATCTTGAAGATCTGTTGGATGTGTCTTTACCCGATCTTGAAGCAGGTCGTCCGGCATTTCCTGACCCCATGGATTTCGGCGGGCCGCGTCGTTTCAAGATTATCCTGATGCCACTCGTTGATGCAGACCATCTTCTTACGGGAATTGTGGGGATAGAGGCTGACATGCGATATCTCGAACTTTCCGAATGGTTGAGATCAACCCTGTGGCGCTCAGGCTTTGCTGCTCTGATTGCATCGATTGCAGCGTCATGGCTCATTGCGCGAAGTGTCGCGAGACGAATCGATCTTGTCGTGGCTAACCTCGATAGAACGGCTGCGCGGGAAACTCTTTCAGAAACGCCGCCTGACATTCGTGAATTCGAGTTGCTGCATCGCGGCATGATTCGACTTGGCGAAACCATAAGCGCGGGCGATAAACGCATCCGGGAAACCACTGACGCAAAGATGGCGGAACTGTCATTCACTGGTGCTGCTATTGCACATGAGGTTCGTAATCCACTCGCGGCGGTCGAACTGCATCTTGGGCTGATCAGACGGCGATTTTCCCCGGTTGGTGATGATCTTGAATCATTTCTGGAAATAGAAGAAGGTATCGGACGTATGAAGCGCCTGACCGACAGTTTTCTTGCATATTCCAGGAGAGAAAAGCCCGAGCCTGTCAGAATCGAGCTTGCAGAATGGTTTCAGCACTGGTTATGTGAACGGAGACGTCTCGGAAATATCTTTGAAGTAAACGTTTTTGCGGAGTCGACTGCTCTGCAGGCATCCTTAAAAACCAGTCTGGTTATTTCTCCGCTTGCTGTTAATGCCGATCCGGGGATGTGGCGTCAGATTTTCGACAATCTGTTGAACAATGCACTGGCCGCTCGTCCTGAGGGACTCGTAATAAATATCACAGCTGGATTTGCAAACGATAATTCGGATCGTATACGCCTGACTTTTTCCGACAACGGTCCAGGGTTATCCGATGAACTTGAAAAAAGCCTGTTTACGCCATTTGCAAGCGGTCGACGCGAGGGGCACGGAATAGGTCTTGCTATGGTTCGAAAACTTGTGGAAGCTCACCACGGCTCGATTTTACATCGACGGTCTGATACCGGCGGCGTTGAATACTTAATTGAGGTGCCTGGACAACCGTGAACGTATTGATAGTTGACGACAACCTTTCTCTGGCACGCGGTCTTGCGACCTTTCTAAAACAGGAGGGGCATAGTGCTGCAATCGCGGCATCAGTTGCCGAAGGGCGGGCATTGCTTGCGAAATTCCTCTATGATCTTGTGATTACCGATCTCAAACTTCCTGATGACCTCGGTCTGGAGCTGATCAAGACCACGCGAACTATTGAACCACCTCCGGAAGTCATTCTGATGACAGCATATGGTACGATCGAAACCGCGGTGGAGGCGATGAAACTCGGAGCGTTCGATTATTTGACGAAACCTGTTCCTATTGAGGAGTTTGCTTTTCGAATCAATAGGGTTGCAAGATTACGAGCCGCCGGAAATCGATCCAGAGCACTGGAGACAGCCAATAACGATCTGCTGGAAGCTGCCGGTCTGGCTTCCCCGCTTGACGAACTTACTGGCACATCGTCCGCAATCACGGCACTCAAGGAAATGATACGAAAGACCGCTCCATACCCATCAACCGTCCTCATTACCGGAGAAACAGGCAGCGGCAAGGAACTGGTTGCACGCGCCCTGCATATGCTTTCTCCGAGGGCTGAGAAGGCGTTCGTAAGAGTCAACTGTGCATCTATTTCCGACACTCTGTTCGAATCAGAACTCTTCGGTCATGAAAAAGGTGCGTTTACAGATGCGCGCGAACGTCGCATCGGCCGATTCGAAGCAGCAGAAGGAGGAACGCTTTTTCTCGACGAGGTTGGAGAAGTTCCAATTCACTTACAGGCGAAACTGCTACGCGCATTGCAGGAAAAGGAAATTACGCGGGTAGGTGGTGAACAGCCGATCAGGGTGGATGTACGCATTATTGCCGCGACCAATCGTGACCTGGAAAAAATGACAAAGGATGCGTTTCATAACGACACCAAAGCCTTTCGTGAAGACCTTTTATACCGGTTGTCAGTGATACGTCTGAACGTTCCTCCATTGCGTGACAGACCTGGTGATATACCGGCAATTGCCATACGTATGCTCGAACGATTTGGCCGGGAATTTGGCAAACACGGGCTCGCGTTGTCTCCGGCGGCCGAACGGGAGCTTATACATCGGGGCTGGCGAGGAAATGTGAGAGAACTCAAAAATGTGCTCGAGCGCGCAGCGGTGCTTACTGAGGGAACTTCCATCGGAATAGATCTGATTGGTAGCGTATCTAACGATAGGAGTGTGAACGGCGTGAGTAGTCAGGAGGCAACCGCAATTGTACCTTCTGCGGGGCTCATGGAAAAACTGGCTGAAGTTGAGCGGTCTCTGATCGAAGGTGCGCTGACTCGTGCCGGAGGTGTAAAGGCCAGAGCAGCTGATGAACTGTGTATTCCCCGCACGAATCTGATATATAGAATGAAACGTTTGGGGTTACTTTCAGAGAATGCTTCGATAAAAAAACATGGAGAAAGCGATGCCGGGGATACAGAAGATCGCTGAATTCTCATCATTTAAAGCAGGCCGCAGAGGTTTCCCTGCCACGGTCTGCTTTTGATTGGTATTACATTATCGGACATTAACCCAGCTTGGTAATTACGTCCTTGTAAGTAGCATCGAGCTTAGTCATAGCTTCATCAATAAGCTTGCCGATTGTGTCTACAACTTCTTTTTGATCACTCTCGAATTCAGCCATTACCTTCGCTTGTTCTTCCGGCTTCAGATGCCCTATTTTCTGCTGAATTCTGGTGCGACGTTCATCGAACCTGGCTGCAATTTTTGACTTTTTCTCGGATAGCATGGTCTTGAATTTATTGTATTTTTCAGTCATTCTTGCTTTAAGCTCTGCGGAGTGAGTACCAACAGATGTTTTTGCACCATCGGAGGCTACCTTCCCTTCGCCCTTTTTCTGACGATTCATGAAACGATCGACACGTTCATCTGACTTCGCAAGTCTCTCCGGAAGCCTTTCAAATCGAGCCCGATTAGCAGCTATGATCCTGTCCTTGCGCGCTTTCATGGCAGCAATGATCTTGTCGACAGTAACCCCTTTCCCAATACCAGGTGCGCCACCCACATCATCCTCTCTTTCTGAATACGAACTGCCTGGGGAACCCGGACCACCCTGGAGGGGGCGAACCGGAACTGTGGAAGTTCCCGGATCAGCGTTTGCGGGGAGGGCAACGAATGTCAGAGCGAAGAGACACATAAAAGACACGGTTTGTTTAATCATTACTTCAATACCTCCATGATTTAGTTTTGAACCTCTTAAATCATAAAAGCAAAGATCGTGCCTGAATGAATGATTCCAGTGTTTATACCATGCATGGAAAGGTTCGATCGGAAGCCCGGATGTGGGGGAGGCCCTTGGGATCGCCCCTGAAATGCATACGAAAATCGTGTGATTGGGATAGATACTATAATGGACTTGGGGAGCAGGCCTATGTTTTTGGAGAAATTCTGCGTCGAATTTCTGACGAAAAACGATGGAAAGCGTCTGATTCTTGACGCAACTGGCTTTGGTCTGCACATTGACTTCGCTGAATATGTCGTCTTTGTATAAGTAATACCAATCCCGGAAAAGTCGTGTGTCATTAGTGTACGGATATTTCCCAACCGGGTATGATAAGATTAACCGGAAATAAGAAATCATCGCCCGGTCAGCTTTTTCAGGAGGAACCATGAAATATTTTGCAAAAGCGGCTCTTTTTGTTCTTCTTTTTACCAGCTCTTGTTCCATTTTCGCTCAAGACTGGTCATATCTGATCAGTCAGGCCAAAAGCGGCGATGCCGCAGAACAGATAAGGCTTGCCGATGTATATGCAAAAGCACAAAGCGCCGCCAGCGCCGCATACTGGTACAAAATTGCCGCGGAACACGGGAATGTCCGCGCATGTGTCTGCCTGGGGCAACGATTCGAACGTGGTGGACTTTTTCAAAAAGATCTGGATAAAGCGGAATATTGGTATCTTAAGGGTGCGAATCTTGGTGATACCACATCGTTGACTCTTCTTGGTGAGATGAATGAACATGCCAGAAACAATCCCGCAGAGGCGGCGAAATATTATAAGCAGGCCGCTGAACGTGGTGATGGTTCATCACAGATAAAGGTCGCGAGTATGTATCACAGTGGAAACGGCGTGACTAAAAATGATCGCGAAGCAGCCATTTGGTGGACAAGGGCCTCCGACCAGGGGTTGAGTGAGGCAATGGTTGCGCTTGGAGCACTCTACGAAAAGGGAGGAATCGGTATCGATAAAGATCTTTTGCAAGCCTGCATCTGGTATGATCTCGCCGGCAGATATGGACAACCGTCCTATCTTCATCAGTTTCGCGACAGGTGTGCAAAAACACTGACCATGGATCAGTTTACCGAAGCCTCAAGTCTTGCCGACAAACGTGCAGCCAAAATCGCGGCAAAAAAGTGATATTCAGGAAGGTCTCTTTCTCAAGTCGATTTTGCCTGGTCTGGCAGCGACGTATTTAAATTTCGGATTAAAATCTGGAGGTTCCTGCTATATCCCGATATAACGTAGGGGCGAGGCATGCCTCGCCCCGAAGAAGCGCAATATATGGTAATTTTGCAGGTTGCTGTATGGTAAAATAATAAGTTCTGCAGGTTGTTGTCGGAAAGATTTCACTCAAATTCAGGAGATCAGCAAAAATGTCAGCGAAATCCAAGACCAGGTGTATTGGCATTGTAACCTCTGGTGGTGACTGCCCGGGCCTGAATGCCGCAATTCGCGGCGTTGCAAAGGCTTCCATAGAATACTATGGTATGAAAGTCGTTGGCATTCAGGACGGTTTCCCTGGATTGGTGCAAAATAGGGTCATACCACTCGACTCGCTTGCGGTAAGCGGTATCCTTACCCGGGGAGGCACAATCCTGGGTACCAGCCGTGACAAGCCGAACAAGATGTTGGTTGGGGGGCAGATCATGGACATGACAGCCGCTGCGGTAGAGCATGCTCATCGAATGCAAATCGACTGTCTGGTTTGCCTTGGCGGCGGCGGAACCATGAAAAATGCGATGCATCTGCATCGTGAAGGAGGATTGAATGTCCTGACGCTGCCGAAGACAATAGACAACGATGTGTTCGGCACTGACATGACTTTTGGTTTTGATACCGCAATGACTGTGGCGACAGAGGCGATAGACCGCTTGCACAGCACAGCCACCAGTCATCATCGAATCATTGTTTGCGAAATCATGGGGCATAATGCGGGTTGGTTGCCTCTGGGTGCTGGTATCGCCGGCGGAGCCGATGTCATTTTGATTCCGGAAATTCCGTATGATCTGGATATCGTGGCTGCACATCTTGCCTCGCGCAGACATTCAGGTAAGCGTTTTTCGATCATTGCCGTAGCCGAAGGCGCTATTTCGCGTGAAGAGGCGATTCTCAACGCCCAAATCGCTGAACGTGGGCAGGAGCGCAAAAAAGAAAAAGGTAAAAACAAGGAAAAGGGCAAAGATAAAGACCGCGACAAAAACGGGAACAAAGATAAAGGCAAAAATCGCGATTCAGAAAAAGCCGGTAAGCCTGGAAAAAATGGGAAATCGAGTAAGGACGACCAATACTCGATAGCAGATAGGGATAACAGTGACGCTGAAGAGAAAGCGGCAGTATCAGGCATACACCTGGTACAGGAATCCAAGGCAAGTCGTATTGCCCGGGAACTGCAGCGACTCACTGGTGTTGAAGCACGCGTCACCTCTCTTGGTCATGTTGTGCGAGGCGGCAGTCCGTCGGCTACTGATCGTTTACTCTGCACGCGCTTAGGAGCTAAAGCAGCCGAGCTGCTCGCGCAAGGCATTTATAATGTCATGGTCGCTGTAAAGGGTGATGAATGCGTGCCCGTTGATATAGAGCAAATTGCGGGAAGACGCAAAAGCGTTCCAGTCGACCACTCATGGATACAAACAGCGCGTCTTGTCGGGACTTGTCTCGGCGACTAATGACTACTACGGGAAGAGATTTTAGAACAAAAATTCCGCGAAATATTTCCATAGGATTGCTTTTCGTGATGGCGGTCGCGACCCTTGGGTGGGTCGCGGCAAAGGCGCCGATCCCGCAAAATCCGGAATATCATTCATTCGCCGATCAGCGCATGTTCGCGGGAATTCCAAATACGTTTGACACTATTTCTAATGTGGCATTTATGCTGGTCGGTGGTGCGGGATTATGGATCATTATTCGCCGACGTTCTCAATCTGATGTGCAGGGCGAGCAGCAGGGAGCAGCCTCAAATGGCGGGAGCCAGGGTTCTGACAATGGATCGCTCATTGCTTTGCGTCGGGATGAATGCCCGGTCTATATGGCTTTTTTTGCAGGAGTCTTTCTGGTGGGCCTGGGTTCAGGATGGTATCACCTGCATCCGGACAATCTTACACTTGTCTGGGATCGACTCCCCATGACTACAGCTTTCCTTGCTCTTGGTCTGTTGCCTGTCGCAGAACGTGTCAGCACGAGAGCCGCAAATATTCTTCTGGCTCCGGCTTTGATTTGCGGCCTTTTCAGTGTCGTTTATTGGCATCTTACCGAATCCATGGGCGGGGGCGACTTGCGTCCGTATTTGTTTGTGCGTGTTCTTCCACTGTTTACGCTGCTGTTAACTACTGTATTGTTCCCGCCTCGATACACCGGAGGTCATGAGTTGTTCATCGGAGTCGGTCTATTTGCTCTTGCGACAATCGCCGAGCATAGCGATAAAGAGATATTTGCCATGGTCGGAATCATGAGTGGACACACCATAAAACATCTTCTGGCCGCTTTTGGCGCATACAGAGTCATCGTAATGCTGAAACACCGATCTCAGATTGCGTAGGAAGAGGCGACATTTAGCTATTTCAGCATGGATCCATACGATATACTTTGTCGTGACATCTTACCTGATGCGGAAACGCCACGCCGACAGTCATTCCCTTTTCCGCCTTTTCCATGCGCCGATGCTCGATTTCAATGGAAGAAATGCGAGCGCAGGGTGTCCCCGATGATGGTCCATGAATCATTATTTCATCGCCGACTGTCAAAGCGCCCGCGTCCAATCGTATCTCGGCAACGCCTGAACGCTTGTAATATTTCACAACTTCACCGAGATGTTTTTTTCTATGAGTGGCCTGAGAACCATTTCCCTTACTCCATTCATCGATCGGCCGACCGAGATAGAATCCGGAAGAAAAACCGCGATGAAATACCTCGTGAAGCCGACTCATCTGCTCTTCTTTCAACAAAGCGAATTGTTTTTGAAAATCAAGCGTGTGACGCCGTTCATACCACAGGTCCACAACTTTTCGATAGGCGGTTGTGACAACTGAAACATACTCCGGACTACGCTGACGCCCCTCTATCTTCAGACTGGCGACTCCTGATTCCAGGAGGCGCTCTAAAAACGGAAGAGTGCAGAGATCCTTCGGACTCAAAATGTAGTTTGTTCCTAACTGAAAGGAATGGCCTTCATGTGTTTCAGTTACCGCAATTTCACGGCGACACGGCTGACGACAGGCTCCGCGATTTGCGGAAGTCCCGAAGTGAAATTGGGAAAGTTGACATCGGCCACTTACGGAAAGACACATGGCTCCGTGAACGAAAACTTCCAGTTCTATTTCTTCCGCCTTTTCCCCCAGTTCAGATCTGAGCGATCTTCTAATTGCTCTGATATCCGATAGACTGCATTCTCTGGCCAGAACAAAGCGACGAATTCCGAGCTGTCGATAGAAAAAAAGCATTGCCGGAGCATTTGCTACAGACATTTGAGTTGAAATGAAAATATTTATTCCACTACGTCTGGCGGCTTCTATGACTGCAAAATCCCAGGCAATGATGGCGTCTAAACCGATTTTTGCAACTGCATCAACTGTTTTTGATAGTTTCCTGATGTCCGATGGAAGCATCAGGCTGTTTAAAGTAAGATATGCCTTGGCGCCATATTCATGGGCAATCTTAACGACATCAGGCAGCTGACGCAAAGAAAAATTATTTGCATTCGCCCGCATATTGAACGTTCCGGTTCCGAAGTATATGGCATCAGCCCCAGCCTGCAGAGCGGCCATCAAACTCAGTCGATCCCCGGCCGGGGCCATAATTTCGGGTTTTTTAAACTTATGCATTATACCGTCAGCATAACAGATAATTGAAACAAAAAACAGACCAGCCCTTAGTCACCGTAAGCCCTGGCCAACTCCTTGAACTTCACCGGATATTCCTGTTTCGGAATATTCATGGTATCTTTTTTTCCTTCCAAAATTTGAGATGACACCTTCGACCATTGGAAGACGAAATTCAAGGGGCAACTCATTATGCTTTTTAATTCCATCGAATTCTTTGTGTTTTTTCCAATAGTAACAGTTCTCTATTTTATTCTTCCTCACAAATTCAGATGGGCATTTTTACTATTTGCAAGCTGCATTTTTTACATGGCATATATCCCTGTTTACATACTGATACTCGCTGTCACAATTATGATCGACTATTTTGCAGGCATGTGGATAGAAGATTCTCAAGGCCGAGCAAGAGATCTTTTTTTGTTTATCAGCATATTATCAACCTGTCTCGTACTGTTTATATTTAAATATTTGGGGTATGCACTTGACTCAACCTCTTAAATCTATTATTTAGAGCGGGTGAAGATACCAGGGACACAAATGGATTTTGACGAGATGTTCAGTTCTGAAAAGAAGTGCTTGAGCTACCTGATTTCTCTCAGGTGGCCTCTAGGTTTTGTCTGCCCGG
>JADFYG010000026.1:13254-81589 GCA_015233155.1 Candidatus Rifleibacteriota bacterium | reverse complement strand
AAGTGAAGTTCGCGCCGACGAGTTCATACGGCGATTGCCCGGCGGCTATGAGGGTGAAATTTACGAGCGTGGAGCCAATCTTTCCGCAGGTCAGCGCCAGTTGCTCGCATTTGCTCGCGCCATGTCGTTCGATCCACGCATTCTGATCCTTGATGAGGCGACATCCTCGATCGACACGGAAACAGAAAAGATGATACAGGCAGCCATTGAAAAAATTATCAGAGGACGAACATGTCTGATCATTGCCCACAGGCTTTCTACAATCCGCCACTGTGATCACATTCTGGTTTTGCATAAGGGCATGCTGGTCGAGGAAGGGACTCATGATGAGCTTATTTCGAAGGCTGGAACCTACTACAAACTCCATGAATTGCAGTTCAAGGACGCGACATTCGACGTTTGAAGGTTTCTCAACTGATTTTTTTCAAGTCCCGTAACATATTAGGAAGTAGGTTTCAAGAGACATTCCAGAAGAAATTCAGATTTTTTTGTGATATACTCTGCATAATAAGTTGAAGGCGATCAGCTTCGATCATATCGAAGTGTTCGTAAGAGAGAGAGCAGGCACGGCATTAATCGATGGCAATCCGTTCAGAGGCTGTTAGTAACGAATGTATTAGAGAACCAATGGAATTCTCAGTGCTGATTGTCGAAGATGATGCCATAACAAGAGAGGCACTCACCCGAGAGCTTGGTGGAATAGCCAAGACGGTGTATTGTGCATCTGACGGTCGGGAAGGGCTTGAACTTTTCCGGAAACATCTCCCGGAGCTGGTGATTGCCGATATGCGCATGCCTGTAATGGATGGCATCGCAATGTCACGAACGATCAAAAGCGAATCTCCCGATACGCCGATCATAATGAGTACGGCTTATAGCGAATCCGAGTCTATACTTGAAGCCTGTGATATCGGGATCGACGGGTACGTTGTAAAACCCGTACGGGCAAAAAAACTTGTAGAGATCATGGAACGCCTTCTCGAGCCTCTTCGTTTACAGCGTGAGGCCGACGACCAGCGTAAAGCTCTTTTCAGACAGGCACAGCAGTTGTCCCGTTCCAATGCAGAACTTGAGCGTTTCACGCGCTCTGCATCTCACGATCTCCAGGAACCCCTCCAGGCGGTAAGCCTTTGCCTTCAGCTTTTGAAGAAGCGCAATTTTGGAGGCCTCGACGGTGATACCAGTCAGTTGCTTGAAGAAGCCATGGAAAGCTGCCATTACATGGGGCGGTTTCTACGTGCGCTGTCTATGTATGCACAGGTTGACACAAATAACCAACCGTTTGAAAATCTGGCGATCGGCGAAGTAATTGAATCTGCCCGCGCACGACTGAAGGGGCAGCTATGTTATTCCGATGTGCATATAGATTATCCCGCCACCCCCGTCGTTTCAGGTGATCCGCGTCAGATAATCCAGGTTTTCACGCAGTTGATCGATAACGCCATAAAATTTCGTTCTCACGAGTCTCCGCATATTGTTGTCACAGCCAGCCGGGTTGACGGCTTTTGGGAATTCATCTTTCGTGACAATGGCATAGGCATAGAAGAATCGGCCTTTCCAGGCCTGTTCATACCTTTCCAGCGCCTGGTTCCACGTTGTCGCAATTCAGGCAGCGGACTTGGTCTCGCTCTGGTCGCGCGCATCCTGGAACGCCACGGCGGAAAGATTCGCGTTGAATCAAAACCCGGCATGGGATCTTCGTTCATCTTCACATTACCGGCGGCATAATAAAATTCAGGAAAATGATTCGATATGAGTGTTCCTCTTAGATTACTGATTATTGAAGATTCCAGTGAAGATGCCTTACTACTCATTCACGAGTTAAAGCGTGGCGACTTCGAACTGACATACCACCGCGTAGACACACCTTCAGATCTTATAGCAGCTCTTGACAGCCGTCCATGGGATCTCATTATTTCTGATTACGTGATGCCGCATTTCAGCGGACTGAAGGCATTGCGCATAGTTCGGGAGCGCGGATCCGACATTCCTTTTATCATTATCACTGATAAAATATCTGACGATCTCGCTGTAGAGGTTATGAAAGCCGGAGCTCAGGACTATTTGCGAAAAGGAAATCTTACGCGCCTGATTCCCGCCATCAACAGGGAACTCGTCGATGCATCAGTGCGACGCAAGAACAAGGCGGGCGAAGATTCTCTTCGAAAGCTTTCTTACGCTGTCGAACAAAGCTCCACAATAATCGTGATCACGGATATCCATCACATGATTGAATATGTAAATCCCAGATTCACTCAGGTGACAGGCTATACGAAAGAAGAAATAATCGGGAAGTCACCGAAGATTGTGGCATCCGGCCGCACTCCCCCTGAAATCTACAAAGAGCTGAAAAGTGCAATTGCCGCCGGTCACGAGTGGAGAGGAGAGTTTGCCAATCGCCGCCGGGATGGTGAAATATACTGGGAATCCGCTGTTATTTCTCCGATCAGGGACGAGCAGGGGTGCACGACAAGTATCATAAAGATAGCCGATGATATAAGCGATCGCAAACGCATGGAAGAAGAGCTGCGACAGGCAAAAAACGCCGCTGAAAGCGCAAATCGTGCCAAGACCCAGTTTTTGGCCAACATGAGCCATGAGTTAAGAACACCTCTTAACGGCATACTCGGAATGGTTGAACTGTTAATGGATCGACCGCTGGGGGATAAGGAGCGTGATTTCACCGAGATAATTCATCATTCGGCGTCATCCTTGCTCGGCATCGTCAGCGATGTCCTGGATCTTGCAAAAGCTGAATCAGATCAGCTCCTGATTGAAGCGCTTCCCTTCAATCTCAAGAATGTAATTTCCGAAACAACCCGGTTGGTCGAAGGGTTGGCATTTCGCAAAAATCTGACAATAAAAACAGAGTATGATTCTTCGATTCCGGCTTCATTGTGTGGTGATCCACGTCGAATCAGACAGTTGTTGATGAATCTGACCAGTAATGCCCTAAAATTCACTGATAAGGGCGGAGTTACCATAAGCATTTCGCTCAAATCCTTCGATGGACAAAATGCTGAAGTGATGTTTAGCGTCGCGGATACCGGCATCGGAATTGATCCCGACAATTGCAGAAGATTGTTTCAACCTTTCGAACAGATAGATGGCACTTCCACTCGAAAATATGGTGGAATGGGCGTCGGATTGGCTCTCACTCAGCGACTGGTTACCATCATGAACGGTTCCATCGGCGTGAACAGTCGGCCAGGCGCGGGATCCGTATTTCATTTCACGTTGCCTATTCGTGTAAATAATGCTGGACAGGCAGTTGCAAAAACAATCCCTGTTTTATCCAAATCAGCCACCCACCGTTCGCTGGAAACAGTTCCGGCATTTGCTGCCGCTATACCGGAAGTCGCCGATCAACTGCCCGATGGGAATATGTCGAAAGTAATGAATAGTTCTGCAACTGTGCGGAAAGTCTCGATTTTGATTGCTGAAGATGATCCGGTCAATAGATATCTTATCCTTTCACAGCTGCAAACCCTAGGACATCAAGGTCAGGCCGTCGCCAACGGGCAGGCAGCACTAAATGCCGTTGCAACAACCAATTTTGATCTTATTCTAATGGACTGTCAAATGCCGGTAATGGACGGTTTTGCGGCAACAAGGGCCATTCGCAGTTTTTCCACATCTCACAAACCCGTCGTCGTCGCCCTTACGGCTCACGTGAACGCCGATGACCGGGAAATGTGTCTTGCCGCAGGAATGGATGATTTTCTCAGCAAACCATTCAAGCTCGAACAGCTGAAGGAACTGCTTCAAAAATGGCTTTCCCCGGAACAATATTCCGCAGGGAAATCTCTGGAAAAATCCTGACCGGGGAATCAGATTCGCAATTTTCAGATTACGCGACGTAACGATTAACAAAAAAGCCTGAATTTTCACGGCTCTTTACGCCAAGCAAGATTCCTCACATTCGTTCGGAGTGACAAACAATACTGTCATTTCGGCCGAAGGGAGAAATCTCAACTAACCGGTTAGCATCTTTTGTTAATCATGCGCGGCGTGCCGTTTTTTCGATTTTATGGCTGAGCGTTTCATAGTCTGGTTTCGCGACTGAATCTACCGCATTTCTTAGCCGATTCGTCAGCCAGTGTGTATAAGCGATACCGATCGCGTCAGCCTGGTTATCATCAGACACCTTGATGCCGAATTCCGCCTCAATCAACTGAATGACGTCCGCTTTTTCGGCGCGGCCTGAGCCAGTGATCGCCAGTTTCATGCGGGCGGGCGGATAAAAAAATACCGGCATTTTGTGTTCCGCTGCACAGAGGCGTGCGACACCACGCAATTCTCCGAGAGAAATTGGCGTGCGAGGCGAAGTACGTGCGGGCAGGAACACGTCTTCTATAGCCATTTCCCCGGAGCCAAAGCGCTCTATGACACCTGTCAGCAGATCTTTTAGCGAAAGCAGACGGGCTTGAGGATCTCTGGTGGCCAGTCTGACAGTTTCGCTCCAGAGCAGTCGATGATCCTGCATTTCCAGAATACAGATTCCTGTTCGCTCAGCAAGATCCAGTCCAAGGATTATGCTCACTGATCGCGATCGGGATCGGGAAAAAGCAGCACCGCCAGCCCTCCCATAATTCCTGCGAAGGCGCCTGCCACAACCAGGGAATCAAACCCCAGAAACTGACAAATCAACAAAACCGGCAGCAGCAGGCCCATAAAAAGACCCCGTTTTTTTTCATATGGTCTCAACGGCCGCCACCACGCGAATTATTCCCTCCGCGGGGCATTTGTCCACCTCCGCCATTCATTCCCCCGGAGCCGCGATTTGGCCCTCCCGGGCCACGATTCGGTCCTCCGCCACCCACGTTGGGACCGCGATTCATGTTTCCGCCAGGCCCGGAACCGGTTGGTTTGCGACGGGTACGACCTCCGCGTCTGCGCCTTGGGTCGTTAGAAAGATCCTGTTGACGATTTTGCCCCATCACAAGCTGGGTCGGGCGCGGAGAACCGTCATGCCCCCGTGTCACCATGACCATCGGCTCGTCATCCCGCTCCTGGGCTTCCAGGGCGGCGGCATCGGGTTTGGGGGTCTGTTTGGCACGAATCAGGTCGGCGTTGTGCTGGCGATCCATTTCGAGAGCAAAACGAATCGCTTCATCGTCTTTTTGGAGGTGTCCTCCGAAAAATTCGAAGTTGCGGTGCCTGGATTCATCGCATTCTTCCGGGCCGATGGGTCGACGCGGTGGTTGAACAGGACCTGCGAAGGAGGATGGCCGCGCAATTGGTGGCGAAACAGGCGATGGTAATCTATCGCCCGGATTGGCTGAGGCACCTGCTGAAGCATTGATACCCGACGGACGATCAGCTTGCACCCTGGCTGGGGGCATGTCGTAATTGCGCCTCGAAGATGCGTTTTCCACGATCGGCGTATCTTTTCTGCCCGATGCTATTTCTACGGGTGAGACGATAACGGAATGCGTTTTAGCGTCAGGAGTGAGGGGGCCATCCATGGGCGTTGAAGAAATAATCGGTGGCACTACGTTTACTGATGTGGAACTGCCGGCAACAAAAGCGGGATTTGATTCCGCCTCGCTGAGGCCGATATTTACAGCCTTATCGGGAAGTAAATCAGGCGACGATACTGGTGACACCGGAATATCAGCCGAGGCGACGACCGCAACTACACTGCGTCTGGGAGGTCGGCCGCGTCTGGCTGCTACACGTGGTGCCGGTGCCGGACTAACCGGTGCCTCCGTCACAGTCAGGTTATTGTCAGACGCTGGCAGCACATTCTCGATTATCGGCACATGTGCGGAACCTGAAACGGCGGCAGTTGTGCTGTGAGCATCTTTCACGCTGACCTCGCCCGAACCCGGTATGGAGGGCTGAGATAATGGAATCTCGCGGACAGGCGGGATCACAGCGCCATGCCCTGTGCCGGTGTTAGTCTGCCTGGAATAAGCGGAGGAAACCCTGCTTTCCGGAACTGGGGAAGATATCTTTCTGGAATTGTCGCCGCTCGGGAAAGATGCGTTATCTCTGCGAACATTCGACACAATTCCATCTCCCGTAGTTGTGGTCGCCCTGGACTGTATAGGAGTGGCAGCGGTATGAGCAGCGGTCTTTGATTGCAAAGCAATTGGTTCAAAGCGGACGTCCGTGGGAACAGCCGGAAGATTACTTACGAATGCCTGCGGTAAAAATGCGTTGAGATTGAACTCCTGCGTTGGTAAACCCAGAAGTCTTCCCAGTTCATCGCGGAGCCGGTATACATCATCGGAAGTCCAGGCAATTTGCGGAACCAGATGGCGAAGTTTCTTTATGGCATTTTCTATGCGTAACTCAGAGTAATCGCCAAGGATCAATCCTTGAAATACGCTGAGTTCGTCGAGGATTTCCAGGGGATACTGAATTTCCTTTTCTCCGGTAAATCCACATCTGTTCAGAAGTTCCTTCAATGTATTGAAAACGGCGGCGCGCGACTTCATGCTGTCACGACTCGTGCGAAACTCTTTCAAAAAAAGACTGCGTAAGTATTCAAACGGAGGCATCTGACTGAAACAGTCGAGAAATTTAGCCAAAGCCTTTTTATGCCGTTCTGCATTTTTGATTATTTCCCCGGCCAGTTCAGATTCGTCGGAGAATAAAGTGTCGATAATCGGTTGTGGGTTCTTGCAGAAATCGTCAATACTCTTGAATTTGCGACTTAGCACTTCAGATGTGTTTCCCTGATATATGCATGAAAGTATGACAAGAAAAAAATGCACATTGGGATCGACAATTTCGCGTTCGATCCAACGCCAGAGCCCCTTGCGAATATACTTGTTCCGCCGTTTCGCTATGGTAGCGAGACACTCACGGACAATAGCGGCTTTCAGTT
The DNA here is from genome assembly GCA_015233155.1 of Candidatus Rifleibacteriota bacterium. Lineage (GTDB taxonomy): Bacteria > Muiribacteriota > Ozemobacteria > Ozemobacterales > Ozemobacteraceae > JADFYG01. The sequence continues at coordinate 74,751 of JADFYG010000026.1, read as the reverse complement.
CTTCAAGAAGGGCCTCGGAAAATTGCGTCGGATCAGCGATTGGCGTCGCGGGACGCACATCAACGGGCGGGATCAATTTGTCGCGCTCTATTTCAATGATCGGACAATGGAGGCGATTTTCCGAAGCATTGATCGCATCGCCAGGCTTCTTTATGAGAAGAATTGCCTTTTTGATGCGAGTCATCGTTACCCCTTTTTGCTTTTGAAATAATCTGGCCTTGGATTCCAGCGAAAATTTCTGGCCCTTATGCAGATACGGAATCGATAAATGTACAAGCACATATCGGGGGTCTTCAGGAGAGGTGTGCTCGAAAACGAGATCGATAGTATCTGAACTGTCGGTCAAACTAAAATCTGCTGCCGCAAATTTCCAGGGCATGGGACTCTTGAATCGGCTTCTTATGAGGCTTTCCAAGAGAGGCGACTGCTTCTGCAAAGCCTGCTTCAACTGAATGAACTCGCGATCGGAATCCTCTCCGGAACTACTTTTGCCAACTGCGTGGGAAGAACGTTTTTTGATCACAGTAAAAAATCTCCAATAATTTGATGCTCGAAAGCAAAATCGGAATGTCCCGGGGCGAATGGAACGCCTCTTCGGGGTTGATTCACACAAAAGATCCCGGTAATCGTGGCGCATCCGTATGGCGGACACATAAAAGGTATTAACCGCGGACCTGACTTCAGGTGGAACACAAATAGATGAGGTTTCAGGCTTGAATCCGTAGACTGAACAATATCATGACAAATGAAACAAACGAAAAAACATTTAGTTGGAATAATGAATGCGAAACAAAAACGATTGGGCCGGTTTTTTGCCGCCAGATGATCAGCGGGAAGGAACCGTGAACGAAATGATGTGATGAAGGTCAAAAATAGATGTGGACTCCAATTCGATATTCTCGATACCGCAGGAACGAAGTATCGAGATCAGATCACGATCGAGCGTAAAAAGCCCGAGCCCGGAAAAGATTGGGTGGAACAGATCCTCAAACCATCCCAGCAAAGGATTTGCTGAACGCAGGTGATTGATGAAAACCACCCTTGCGCCGGGCTTCGCGATGCGTAACAATTCCTCGACCGCCTTGCGCGTATTGGGAACGACAGTCATGACATACGCAGCGAGAATACGATCAAAGGCAGCATCAGAAAACGCCATGGACTGGACATCCATCTGGAGAAGATCTATCGGGCAAGATGCCTCTTCGCGGGCTTTCTGCGATTGCAGAAGCATCCCCTCACTGTAATCGAATCCCGTGACCCGAACATCACTCGGATAGAATTCGAAATTCAGTCCGGTTCCGACGCCGATCTCCAAAACGTTGTCGCCGCTGCGAAGATCAAGAATTTCGACCGCCCTCTCGCGGCCGAATGCGAGCCACGGCTTCAACACAAGATCATACAACGAACTGCAGCGATCATAAGTCTGCTGGATGGATTGGGAACGAATCACACTCTCTGCTCCGAAAACGCCGTCGATCTCATCATGCGACGTCGAATATTTAATTTATACCACATATGTAACGATCGATGCAACGAATTTTCCACGAGCACGGGTTTCTTCCCCGACATTTCATCAGGAATCATACTTTGCATGGGTTGAAACAATGATGTAATCGTGTGGGCATGGCAGATTTCTGGACATGCAACCATGGCTTTGCTATACTGGGTATTCTGGAATGAGTATTCCGACGGATTTGTTTTTCCCCTTCAGTTTTCAGTTCTCGGTTGCACAAGTTCTTTATCACGAACGAATACGAGGTTGTATGGCACGTCCCCTCTACCCCCGGAAAAAAAAATCGCCGGAAGAACCCGAGGCTCCCTTATGGCAAAATCCATATCTTGTCCTATCGGGGGTCAGCATTTTTGCGCTTATCGGAGTGGCCTGTTATCACTTTATAATTGCTCCTTCCACCATTTCCGACCGCACCGGAGCGACTGAAAAAACTGGTCTATTCTCATTCTTTGGTCACACGATGTTCTCGAAAAATCAGCCACTCGATCTGGGAAATGAAGAAATGGAGTCACTCGGCATATCTTCGTCCAGTCGCAAGGCTTTTGCCGGAGTGCATGCCGAAAACTATCGTGAAATGAGGCGTCTTGCTTCCATGCAAAAATATGAAGGCATTCGACTGCAGTGCGACGAACGTCGCCAGATGCTTGCCGATGCTGCTCTTAAACGCAATAACGGCGTAGGCGTTGAATTCAAGGCTGCCATTGCAGCTCTCCAGGAAACCGACAACCTTGGCATCATGAAACTCGAAAATCTTCTCCAAAGCGAGACTGCAAAGGGCGACATGAGCTCCGAGAAACTCGACGTCATTATCTATGCCTATCAAACGCTCGGAGAAACATATACAAAAAAACAGATGAAGGAGAAGGCCAAGTCATCGTATTTGAACATGCTTCGCCTGATGAAGGAAAGAGCCCCCCAGGAACAGGAGGCTCAGTTTTCCGAAGCAGTGGCTAAGGTCGAAGAATTACGTGTTACTACAGCACCTGGCAATTGAGTATGCAATTGTCAGCTATAGGAATATTGCTTTCCAACAAGGTTTTCATTTCCGCAATCGGTCGCATGATGACGAATCGACGCAGTTCTTTAGCCGCAAGATTGAGTTCATCATGGTTCAGTTGCTCAGTAAGCTTTTCAGCATCGGCAGGACCATTCAAAAATGTAGGGAATACACGAACATGATTGACCGGTTTATCAGACGAATTCACTATATAGCCGCCGATGATAACGTTTGCACGATCGAATCGGATTGCGGTTTTTTTCACCGTGACCGGGCTCGCCTTCACCTGCGGAAGGGGTGTATATTTTTCCCCGCTCAGTTTGAAGGCATACACCTTCGCCGGCTGGAAGATTTCCTGAGTCTTTTTTGCCGCCTGCGCGAAATGGCTGTTGAAGGATAGGGCTATGAAAGAAACCAGTACCAGCCCCATGTTTTTGCGATCGATTTTCATTCCGCATACCTCACCTTCGTTTCTGATTTTCCACAACAGGTATCGGCGAAAATCGTCCTTGAGTTTACCCCCAGTTTGCATTTCCGGAAATAAAATACGAAAATCCGGTGCACAACGCGGTATCACGCTTGTCGAGATCCTGGTCGCCCTTTCGATTGCATCGCTGATCATGTTACCGATAATATTGGTATTCGGAGTATCTGAAAGAGTTACATACAAGAGCATAAATGAAGTCGTAGCATCAAATCTTGCTCTTCAAAAGGTCGAGGAATTAAAAAGCCGTCCATTTGAGCAATTGCGTCAATTGATCGAAGCTCATGCCCCTGATCCGGTAGATGGCCCGTTCGAGGAGATCAAACTCCCTCTCGAATTGCAGGGGCAATGGAATACCCCAGGTGTTGAATATGCCCGTGAAGCACGCTTATCATTCTTCCCAAATCCCAACCCCGATCCCGGGTCACCCGATTATGAACTTCAGAAAAGGCGAATCCGTATTCGCGTAATCGTTCACTTCATCGAGAACACGGCACAGGGCAAGCGCGAGAAGACATTCGAGCTATCCACGATGCTTGCGGACGAAACTTACGGGGCAGGTTTAAATGCCTCGTTTCCGACGGTGTTAAAACCATGATGACGAATTTTGCCCGATATTTCCGACTAAAACGTCTCAGTTGCCGTGCTGATCGCCCGGGAGTTTCCCGTGTCAGAAGTTCGCTCCGCAAAAACTCTTATGAGAGTTGCAAAGGACGTCGGGCATTCACGCTTGTCGAAGTATTGATTTCGCTTCTGATATTCGGCATTGTCCTGAGTATGGGTTATGTGCTTCTGCAAAGGACATTCCTGGGGCTGGATCGCCAGAAACAGTCGCTCGACACTCTTCATGAGGCCCGTTACTTTCTGGCAATGATAGAACGTGATCTGCGCGAAATGACACGCATGATATCTCTTGATACGGTGTTTACCGATAATCTGTTTGGTGCTGATAATGCGTACTTCTATGCCATGGAACTCGAGATTCCAAGCCGCAACGGCAAGGGATTGACGACAGTCATGTATACTTACGAAGGTCCTAGAAATTACGAAGACAAACCCGGAACCGAAAAGTTTATCTATCGTCAGGAAAAAGGTCAGATGAAGCAGGCTCTTATTACTTCACAATTAAAAGATCTCAAGATCTGGGGAACCGATGGAACAATCTTTCGCAATCGAGGCGCCGACGAAGATCTCACCGCCTATCGAAACTATTTGCGCCCGCACTATTATACTCCGTCGAATTCGGCTGGCGGACTCAGCGATCTTGCCAAGGTCAAGGGTGTCGAAGTTCAGATCAATTTGAACGAGATGTTCGATAAAGACGGGAAGGTGATAAAGACCCGCACCTTCGTTACCCGTATTTATTCGCGTATTCTCAACAGCAAATTCGATTGATACAGGCAGTGAAAAAACACATACTGGCCTAGCCGGATTTTACGATTGTAAACATATGTATTTTTTACACTCATTTCAACGCATCATTACATAACAGGGGAGACTCATGAATACCGCTCAGATTCGCCAGAAGTTCCTCGACTTTTTCGCTGGTCACGACCACGTTGTCAAGAGTTCATATCCGATCATCCCCCAGGATGATCCTACTCTGCTTTTTATAAGCGCCGGCATGGCACCATTCAAACCCTATTTCCTGGGTCTGAAAACCGATCTCAGTCGCGCCGCCTCCTGCCAAAAGTGCTTCCGGACGACTGATATAGAAAACGTCGGATATACTGCCCGGCACCATACTTTTTTCGAAATGCTCGGCAATTTCAGTTTCGGCGACTATTTCAAACAGGATGCTATCGCATGGGCATGGGAATTCATCACCAAAGAACTCGGAATACCGAAAGATAAGCTCCACGTTTCAATTCACCATAGCGATGACGAGGCGGGTGAAATATGGCATACCAAAATCGGTATTCCCTCCGACCGCATCGTGAAACTCGGCGATAAAGACAACTTCTGGACTATAGGCGTCGGTCCTTCCGGCCCGTGTTCCGAAATCTATATAGACCAGGGTCCCGAGTTAAGCTGCGGGAAGCCTGACTGCGGTGTCGGTTGTGACTGCGCGCGTTATCTCGAGTTCTGGAACCTTGTGTTTACCCAGTATAATCGATCCGAAGATGGCACTCTCACGCCGCTCGAAAAGAAAAATATCGACACCGGAATGGGTCTTGAGCGTCTCGCCGCTATAATGCAGGGTAAAAAAGACAATTTTGCAAATGATATATTTTCAACGATAATGGGCCGCGCCGAACAGATGACTGAACATCGTTTCGGGGAATCCCAGCAGGTCACTACCGCTCTAAAAGTCGTTTCAGACCACATTCGCGCCCTTTCTTTCGCGATTGCCGATGGCGCAATGCCAGGCAATGAAGGCCGAGGCTATGTATTGCGAAAAATTCTGCGCCGCGCCGCGCGCTTCGGTTATCGATATCTGGGCCGTGAAAAACCTTTTCTTTTCTCTCTCGTACCTACCGTAGCCGAAGCCATGAGTTTCTATACGGAAGTCGGAAAAAACGCCGAACATGTGATGAAGGTAATTCAAGGCGAAGAAGAGCGTTTCCTGGTAACGCTGAAAACCGGAACCGATATGCTGAACGGATATATCTCCGAACTGAAAAAGACGGGACAAGCCGAACTCGACGGTGGAAAAGCCTTTCTCCTGCATGATACGTTCGGTTTTCCGCTTGATCTTACCCGGGAAATGTGTCGTGAAGAAGGCATCGCTGTAGATCAGAAGGGTTTCGATACGGAAATCGGAAAGCAGCGCGAACGCGGACGAGCTAACGTGGTATCCGCTTTTATGAATTTAGGCGCGGTAAATCCCAGCGATTATCCCGCTACGCGCTTTCTGGGCTATGATACGCTTACAGCCGACGGCAAGATTCTTGCCGTCCTCAATCAGAAAGATACTACCCTGGTAATTGCTGACCAGACGCCATTCTACGCAACTTCCGGAGGACAGCAGGGCGATGTGGGGGTCATAACCAGTGGTGATGTGACTTTCGAAGTCATCTCGACCGAAAAGGTTGAAAACGTATTTTTGCATAACGGCCAGTTTAAAAATGGACATTTTACACCCGGCGTCTCGGCGCACTTTGTCGTAAATGAGACTGCGCGGCGGTCTACCATGAGAAATCACACCGCAACGCATATTCTACATAAAGCTCTTCAGGAAACCCTTGGAAATCATGTAAAACAGGCCGGTTCGCATGTCGCCCCCGACTATCTTCGCCTGGATTTCAATCACTACGAAAGTATTTCCGGAGATCTTCTCAAAAAAATAGAGAAACGCGTGAATGAAAATGTTCTTGCCGCCTTGCCTGTAACAACTGTGGAAACGAACTATAATGATGCGGTAAAGCGCGGCGCCATGGCGCTGTTCGGCGAAAAATACGGCGACATAGTTCGTCTTGTCGAAGTCGGTGGATATTCGAAAGAACTCTGCGGCGGCACGCATATCAAAAACTCCGCTGAAATCGGCCCATTTGCACTTATCGCCGAATCATCAATTGCGTCCGGGGTTCGTCGCATAGAAGCCGTCACCGGAGCTGCGGCCTGGCAATATCTGACTACGCTGCGTACTGATGTGGCTAAACTTTCAGAACTTCTCGGCTGCGACTCGAAAAGCATTTGTGAAAAGACTTCGCGTCTCATTGCCGAAGTGAAAACCCTGCAAAATGAGCTGGAGACATTCAGGAAAAAAGATCTGCTTTCACGCGTGGATGCCATCAAGGGCAAAGCCCGCCTTATTGGTAGTGTAACGGCTATTCTCAGCCGTGTCGATGGTCTTTCCGTTGACGAGATGAAAAATCTCGCGGACGAAATCGTCGGCAATCATCCGAATACATTGACAGTTCTCACAGCAGGCGGCGAGAAGCCGGCTTTCGTTGTCAAGGTATCGAAGGATCTTACCAAGAAAGGCTTTCACGCAGGCAATCTGGTGAAAGAGATCGCCAAGGTTGCCGGCGGAAGCGGCGGCGGACGGCCTGAATTAGCTACGGCAGGCGCAAAAGACGCTTCCCGTCTCGACGAGGCTGTCTTACACGCGGAAAAGCTGATTAGTAATCTTGCCGGATCTGCATCAGTCGGATAATTCCCGCTTACACAGAGCACAGTTCTGATCATGAAATTTATCGCGCTGGATATCGGCAAACGAAGAATTGGCGTGGCTTCCTGCGATCAGCTTGAAATCGCGGCGAGCCCGCATTCCTTCGTTCCGGGCGGGCGCGATGCAATAACCGCGATTGCCAGTATTATCGAGAGCGAGGGTGCCGAAGGCGTAGTTGTCGGTCTGCCGCTTTCCATGGATGGCGGTGAACGTGACGCCTGTGTCAGAGTCCGCGCATTTGTCGACGAGTTGAAACTCCGTATTGCTGTTCCCGTATATCTCGTTGACGAGCGGTATACCACAAAAATAGCCGAAGCAAGTCTGATCGAAGCGGGAAAGCGCAGAGAAAATCGTCGTGACCTGCGGGATGCCGTGGCGGCGGCTCTCATTCTAAAATCGTTTCTTGACCGGCGCCATTTCGAAGCTGAGAAAACCAGTATTCATCCGTTGCCTGATGTCACTTACTAATTACCAGACCTGCGCTCGTTTGAAACGCGGGCTGACTAAAACATGAAAGGCCATAAAAACCATGAGTTCCCTTAAATATCGTTGTATTTTGATGTGTGAAGACATTAGACAAGAGGTTGGTGGCCGTATCAGCCTCATGGGAATCCTCAGTTCGAAACTCCTGGTACAGGATTTCCCGCTGGTCTTTCCTAAATTTTGTCTGTTCCTGGAATGGGGCGAGTTTACAGGTCGTGCAAAGGTGAATCTGACCATCGTTCCGCCGGCAGGCGTAAATATGCCGAATTTCAGGCCCACGACTGAAATTCCGGGACAGCCTGGCGTTGTTGCACGTTCCATGATCGTATTGAATAATTTTCCGTTCCCTATTGCCGGAGGATATACATTCGAGTTTCGCAATGGTGAAGAATTAATTGGAAGTGAAACACTCGTCGTGGAAAAAATGGAAACACCCAGCGGTCTCACAAATTGAGTGCCACCATAGAAGCCATGGAAAACCGCTCATCGACAAACACTCATTCCGATCAAGCTGAACACGACTTTGTAGAGTTGCTGAATCAGGTCGGCAGAGATCCTAAAGCTTTTGCGGAACGCATAGGCCCGGTATTTCGTGCCGATCCCGAGCATCTTTTTCCAGCTCTCATGAATGCTTTCGATCTCGCACCGTCTCAATTGGGACCTCTGATTGCCAACCAGTTAAAGGGACCTCTCAGGTCGCGGATGGCGCAGATTCTGCTTCCCACACTTGAAAACCCTGTCCCGGAGAGATTTTCATGGGCGGCGGCCATTCTCGCTGAAGTCGGTGAAGCATCAATTATTCCTTTGATGATAAAAGCTCTTGATCATCCTCATAATAACGTCGTCCTTGCGGCCGTTCGAACGCTGGCGTTATTTCAGGATGCCGATTCACTTGCGGCACTTACACGTTTTATTTGTGCATATGAGGATGAAGTGTGTCTTTCCGCCGCTTTTCGTTATCTGGTTCCTCTCGGCTATCGAATAGGTTCAGATCTCGTGGAAAAACTTCCGGCTATGACTCATGCGCGAAGCGGCTGGGTGTTGAAATACCTTGCAGAGTCGGGTGTTGCCTGCGCATTGCCCGCCTTTCGCAAAGCTCTGGAGGAACAACCCCTGGAATTCGGCATCTTCGCGATTACCGGTCTTGGCCGAATCGGCACTCCGGAGGCGGTTTCTCTTCTTGTGAATTATCTGCATCATGAGGAGTGGTTTCTGCGAAAGCGCGTCGTAGATGCGCTCGGACAATCGAAAATTGCTCAGGCGGTGGCGCCACTCATCGAAGCCCTGACTGATCCTTCCGTTCAGATCCGCAAGGCCGCTGTCGAAAGCCTTTCGAAAATCGGAGGCCTTGCGCTTGAACTACTCATAAAAGCCCTGGATTCCGGTACACATGACCACAAAATCGGTCTTATCCGGGCGCTGGGACAGATTCACGATCGCCGCGTCGTCGAGCCGCTGACAAGATCTCTTTCCGATCGAACATCACTCTTCTTTTCGATAGATGCTATCGGCGACCTGGGCTTTGTAGAGGCGGCTCCGGCTCTTATACCGTTCCTGAAAGATCCCGAATGGTTCAACCGTCTGAATGCCCTTGAAGCACTGGCGAACATACATGCGCCGAACATGAGAGATCTTGCTCATGATTGTCTCGAAGACTCCAATGACATGGTTCGCAATGCCGCTCAGCGCATTCTCACTTCGATAAACGGAGTATCAGAGGGTGCATCCACGGGCTCGATAACGTCCGCATGACACGCTAGTCCAAATAAGCCGCATCTTTTTTATTGAAACACCTCTTTCTATCAATAATTGCGGGCGGGTTTGAAACCCGCCCCTACAAATTGATGCGACAACTCACGCTTTCTCACGCCGATCTCGAAAAAAACTCTTGGATATGGAATGAAAGTTTGATGGTCAATTCCGGGTGGTGTTCCAGGCACTGCATACTCTCATCAAACCGGTCATTCTGAAACAGCCACGTATCGGGTCTGATGGGAAGAGCGACAAGAAATGAGGCAAAATTTGACCTCTGGCGGATTTTTTTTTTTTGAGTACAATAGAGCAATAACATCATATTTTGAAGGAGAACATATTATGAACGTTAATCACCGAATCTTTGCCGGGGTTTGCATTCTTGCTATGTTACTTGTTATGCCATGCATCTCAGCGTGGGCCGGTCCCTTTGATGAAGACAAAAATCTTCTGATCGGTCAAAGTGACTCAACCAGTAATGCTGACAATAATACTAAGTCTTTCGAAAACAGCATTAGTAAAGGTCTTGATGCCCTGGGCAAGGCAATAGACAAATTGGCGAACGATATCCGCGGGATTGCCAAGGATTCTGACAAGAGTTCCGCCGCAGTTCCCGCGAAGACCAACGGAACCGCGGCCCAGTCACCCAATGTAAGCTCTCCCTTCAGTGGAGTCGCCAATGGAACTACACCAAAAGCTGCACCTAAAGCTACACCGAAACCCGCAGCTAAACCTAAATCCAGTTCCAAAACCGCCGACAACTCCGGGAAAAAGCTGGGTGGTGCACTCGGATCGTTCATCGACTCTCTCAGTTCAATGTTTAAAGCAATCGTTGCCTGGGTGAAAGCGGAATGGACCGAGATCACCGGTCCATCAATCAAGGAAGCCCCCATCACTCATACGATAAATGTCGTGAAGACCGATTTGGCGAAGCACAGTGTTAAATCTTCCGCAGCAAAGGCCGCCAAGTCAACGATCAGCCTTGGAACAGCAATCGGCAATTTCTTTAAGAACCTGTTTTCCTGAGCATATCAGTATCGACTCTGGCTGAAAGCCAGAAACAAGAAACCGCCTATCGGCGGTTTTTTTGTTTCTGGCTTTCAGCGAACTTTCGCACTTTTATTACTAACAAGGTCGAGAATTAAATAACCCTGCGGCGTAATTATTTGTTGGAAACTATTTCAGCCGTATTTCCAAAAACGATACGATGGGCGTTGAGAAGGATGATCAATTTGCTGCCTATTTTGCCTACACCATTGAGATACTCGACATCCACATTTTCTGAAACTCGAGACGGAGATTCGATCGATGACTTCGGGAGGCGAATAACCTCATGGACGCCATCGACTAAAAAACCTACTTTCACTTTCTCTTTTTCAAAGGCCAGAATCACGATCTGATCTCCTTGGATCCGTTCTTTCAATGTTAATTGAAGACGCCTGCGTAGATTTATCACCGGTACAATCTCTCCGCGCATGTTTATGACACCTTCAATATACGCAGGAGCCTTTGGAACCCGGGTGATCGGAATGAGATTGATTATGCCCTCGACCTGAGCGATGTTGAGTGCATACGTTTCTCCCGCCATCCGGAAAGACACCAGCTGTTCAATTTCGATTATTTCCCGCTGATCTTCGAACGTCGATTCTGACTCACCCAAACCGGCTTTTTCCACGTCTTGCTCGCCAGGTAAAACAACCGGCGCCTGGAATACAGCAACAGGAGCACTTGATTGCGCAATGTCAGGAGCTCTTTCAACCTGTGGCCGCGAATGCTCTTTGGGAGTCTCCCACTGACTCGCACTACCCATTTTTGTTTCAGTGGGGGGAGGAGAAGTGCGAACCGCTATCTTTTCCTGGACTGTCGGTTTTGGAGTTACGGTTATGGGTTGTGGCGCAGGTGTCGGCGAAGGAGGCGGAGACGGAGGCGGTGCTTCCACGACCGACGGAACAGAAATATCACCACGTAATACCTCAAGAGAAAATGGGCGCAGAAGGACTGCCTCTATTTCGGAAATCGACTCGATCGCATAGATAATTTCCTGTGGGGCTTGCTGACAGGTCACTATCATGCGGAAACTGCGGTCGAATTTTTCGTTTTCGAGGTCTTTAACGTCAGGGATTGATCGGAGAATTTCACAATGCAGAGAATCGAGGCTTCTCATCACCATGAAAACCCGGGGGCCTTTCAAAAGACAGTCTGCTACGAGTCGAACCTCAAGAAGATACGGAGTCAAACCTTCATGCTGGGCCTCTGAAAGGCCTCCGATTTCGTATTCAGTTATCTGGAATTCAGCAAGTTCGGAAAACAGGGCCTTGTTTTGCGCTTCAACCTGAGCATTTCCAGTAACTGGAATATTAATCGGAACTGGTGCCGGTGCCGCTACCTCACCGTCATTAGCAAGAGTCGCAAGTTTCTGTGAGATTACCCCAAGATCGACGTTCGAGTCAGTGCCGGCAATGCTGTCGTTGACCAGAATTCGCAAAACATCGAACACTTCGAAAACAACGTCGATGACCTTGGAGCTGACGGGCATTTTTCGAATTCTGATTTTATCCAGAACATTTTCCATCTCATGCGTGAGATGCGCCACTTTTTCGAAACCCATTGTCGCAGACATGCCTTTGAGTGTGTGAGCGGCACGAAAGATATCCTCAATGGCATCAAGGTTCTGGGGATTTTGCTCGAGGATCAGCAGCACGCGATCCATAAGATCGAGGTTTTCCCGCGAACCATCGATATAAGCGCCCATGTATTGTGAGAGGTCTATGTCCAAAGATTCTCCCGAAAAATACAAACTGCACCCGCCGGAAAAAACGGGCACCAAAAAAGTTATCGGCAGGAGGCGTCATTATCCTGAGGCTGCAAGGATATCACAAGATATCACTCAGCCGCTTATCGGGTTTCTGCAAAAAGATGGATAACAGTGATTGAATCTGAATTAACCTCTAAAAATGGTTAATTTTTCAGTTCATCGCTTGCCCGCGCATCTGGAAAAAGGATGGAATATCCAGAATCAATGCAATACTTCCATCACCACGCATTGTGGCACCCATGATTCCAGGTAATCCGCTCAACAGGTTGCCCAGCGATTTGATAACGATTTCCTGTTGTCCGAGAAGCTCATCGACCATGAATCCGGCACGCTTTTCTCCGGAAGAACAGACGACTATGGAGATTTCTTCAGTCTTTTCTTTTTCGTCAGGAAGATTTGGTACGTTCAACACATGACGAAGACGTATTATCGGCAGAACATCCTCACGCAGAAGCGTAACCTCCTGGTGTTGGACGATATTTATTTCCGCGGCAGTGATGTCCATGGTTTCTTGTACAGAACCCAGCGGAATGGCATACGTCTCATTGCCGAGCTTTACCATGAGAGCTTGAAGAATGGCCAGGGTCAGAGGAAGTTTTATGATGACGCGTGACCCCTCTCCAACCTTCGATTCAACATCAATGGAACCATTTAACTCATCGAGTTTATTTTTGACGGCATCCATCCCGACACCACGCCCGGAAAGGTCACTGACAACTATAGCGGTCGAGAAACCAGGCATGAAGACAATTTTTACTATTTCTTCCGGTGGCATCTTGTCAATCTGTTCCTGTGTGAACAAACCCTTTTTGACGGCCAGCGGGCCGACAATGCGCGGATCAATGCCTTTTCCGTCGTCACGCACCTCTATAATAACGTGATTTCCTTCATGACGAGCAATCAGGCTGATAATTCCGGTTTCAGGCTTGCCTGCCTTAGCGCGATCAGCCGGAGATTCTATTCCGTGATCGATCGAATTGCGAATCAGATGTACCATGGGGTCACCAATTTCGTCTATGACTGTTCGATCCATTTCGGTATCCTTGCCTTCCAGGACAAGGTCGATCTTTTTGCCAAGTTTCTTTGCCAGATCGCGAACCATACGCGGGAAACGATCGAAAACCTGTTCCACTGGTACCATGCGCACTTGCATTACCACACTTTGGAGAGAACTGCTTATCTGGGAAACCCTTGCAAGAGTTTCGTTCAGATCCTTCAACCTGTGCGCGGCACCGATATCGGCCAGACGGGTACGATTTATAACCAGTTCTCCGACGAGATTCATCAATTCGTCAAGGCGACGCATGTCAACACGAACTGTCTGGCTTCCTCGCTTTTCAGCAGCCGCGGCTTTTCCTCCGCCTGCTGTTGCAGCACTGCCCGTGGCAATCGAAGGAGCTGCCGGAGGTAGCGCAGGAGGGGGCGGTGGAGATGGAGGAACCATGGAAACCAGGGGAGCCGAAGCAGGCACGGGAGAGGGATGAACGACATTAACCGCCGGAGCTGATACATGTGCCGGTATCGGTGACGAAAGTGAAGGCGTCGGAGCAACTACAGCAGGAGGCTTTTGACGCAAATGTGTCGGTTCTGCTTTCGGCGGTGGGCGTGGTGGAACCACCGGTACCGTAGCAGGTGTTGATACTGAGCTTACAGGCTTGACATTCTCAGGTTTGAACGACTCGACATTCACACTTTCAATTTCTGAAATCGATTCGATGGCATTTCTGACATCAGCGGCGGAGCTCGGAGATACGAGTATCATCTTGAATGAAAGGTCGAATTTTTCCTGCTCAAGATCTTTGGTATCCGGTATTGACTTTATAATCTCACAACCCAGTTCTTCAAGATTTCGAACAACCATGAAGGCACGCGGAGCTTTAAGAATGCAGTCCGGGACAAGGCTCACTTTCATGATAAATGTGCCGGCTCCCCGACCCTGGGCTTCAAGTAAGACTTGAAGCTCGAACTCGTTAAATACGAGATCTGAAGCCTCTCCACCGGAAGCCGGCTCAGAGCCGCCGGATGCAGAGGTTTGTTCAGTAGCCGACGCGGAAACAGTTGCTACTCGGTCATATCGTTTGTCCCCGCCACCCGAGACCACATCTGCAAGTTTTTTGGTGATTGCACCAAGATTTACATCGGAATCAGTGGCTGAAATCGTGTCATTCACGAGGAGACGCAGCACATCGAAAGTTTCGAACAAAACGTCAATTACCGGCTGAGTGACCGAGAGTTGCTTGTTGCGAAGCTTGTCAAGGATGTTTTCCATCTCATGCGTGAGATGTGCCACTTTTTCAAAACCCATAGTGGCAGACATACCCTTCAAAGTATGGGCAGCGCGAAAAATTTCTCCGACAGCCTCAGCATTGCCGGGGTCTTGTTCAAGCGCCAGCAACATTTTGTCCATCATATCGAGGTTCTCTTTCGAGCCATCGATATACATTCCCATGTATTGGGAAAGATCTATATCCAAGCCTGTCGATCCTTTAATGCCAAGGGTATCTTCTCATTCTACGCCGTTCCGGATATGAAAACAACAACATGGCAAACGCGATCAGGCATCCGGAAAGAGTGCGGAAAGAAAATACTCGGGTTCGGCCAGGCGGAAATCGTCGGGAACGCCCTTACCATGAGTTATGTATGCCAGAGGCCTTTCCGATTTGATTAATAGCGCCATCAATGGGCCAACTGAATTTGTTTCGTCCACCTTCGTAAACACAAGATGATCGAATCCGACTTCCCCAAATCTGGTCACACTTTCGAGCATATCACTGAATTTCGTGGTGGCGGAAAGAACCAGATATTTTTCGACACCAGAAAAACAGGCAAGAAACTCTTTCATTTTCGCAAGTTCCTGACGATCCTTCTGACAACGACCGGCAGTGTCGATCAGGATAATGTCTTTGTTTTTATGTTTTTCGTAGATCTCTGGGACTTCATCAGGATCGAAAATTATCTCAATTTCCGCATCTATGATCTGTGCATACTGTGCGAGCTGCTGCGTGGCGCCAATTCGAAACGTATCCATGCTGAAAAGTGAAACCGTTTTTTTATCCGCGACATTCAGAGCAAAAGAAGCAGCCAGTTTTGCGATTGTTGTTGTTTTTCCAACACCCGTCGGACCAATCAGTGCGATGATTCGCGGACCGTTACAAGATTTTAAAACGGGTTCAGAACTGAATTTCAAACGCTTTCCGAGCCATTTACGCGCTACAGGGAAAAATACGGAAGGATCTTTTACAGTGGAACTGGGAATCTGATCGCGCATGGCATCAATGATCTCATCCTGTATTTCCTGGGGCATCTCAATAGCCTGGAGTCGGTTACGCAGCTTCACAAGTCCTTCCGGGCAGGATGCCGAAGGAACGGATAAAACCTTAGTGGCAGTCGATTGTATCTGCCGCAACATTTCAAAAAGTTCGGATATCTTGTTTTCTATGACCTGAGAAGTTATTCCTTCGGACGCGGCAATAACATTGTCAGACACAGCCATGGGACCACGACGGACAGATTGAGGGGAGTATGACAATTCGCTGGATGATCGGGACATGTCCTCCCTGTTATCTTCGTCTTCTACATCTCTAAAAGTGCGATCAGATTGAGCTCTGATACCCATTGATCGAGATTTCGCCATAGATGACGCGTGTTTTGCGGGGACATCTTCGGGAAGAAGCTGTCTCTTATCTTCAAGGAGCTTACCCAGCAGCTTACGCAGTTTTTCCGACTCATCGGGGTCGTCTACAATTTTTTGGCTGCGCGGTCCATCGCCTTCATCAACAGTCCGCATCGATTCGGTTATTCGAACGGTACGATAAGCTGAAGGACAAGATGATGCTTTGTATGAGTTCGGAGGCGTCTTGGGAGGGCGTGGAGAGGGTGCCGATGAAGACAGCACCGGTTTAAGCATTCGGGGCTGCTGAACCGGAGGAGCAGCCTTTACTGAGTGGGAAGAATCAGCCACTGCGAAGTCGGTAGAACGCGAAAGTCTTGTAAATTCAGGCCTATTGCTAACTTCCTCCGTAAGAACAGGCCGGGAAGGAACGTTCTTCGGAGGAGTTTTTTCCACCGGGGACTTTGACGGCGCAGCTGTAATCTCGACCATTTCCTTGCTGTAGAAACCGGCCCAGCTTTTTTTGGTAAAGGTTCGTGAGTGGACGACCAGAATGTCTTCACCGAGTTCATTCTGAGCTTGCAGGAATGCTTCCAGGTATGAATCCGCAGTATATTTTTTTATCATGGCGCTGGAATTCCCCGCCACAGGCGACCGAGACGTTCAAGAAAACCTTCGATTCCGACAGCAGCAGCGGCGGGGCGAGAGGGATCCGCCTCTGAATCTTCGTTTTGTAAAGTGTTGTCGAGGTCGACTTCCGTGGCAATCTCATTAAACGCTGTGACAACTATGTCCCGAAGCCGTACAGCCGCAGGTGACATAGGTGAAAACAACATCAATGGCGTCTGCTGGCGAACCGCGAGATACATTTGACGATCTTGTGGCAAATAGCCAAGTTCTTTCACCGAAAATTGAAGGAATTCCCAGGCGACATTGCGAAGTCGTTCGTGAATGAATCGTGCTTCCTCTTCATGTTCAGCTCTGTTAACCAGTACGGATACATCAGCTTCGGGGCGTGACTGACTGATAACTTTTATTATACCGTATGCATCGGCAAGTGCTGTGGGTTCAGGAGTAGTGACCACAATTATGCTATCGGCAGCGAGACAAAAGGAAATAACATTTTGAGAAATTCCAGCGCCGGTATCAATCAGCAGAAAATCGGCACGATCTTCCAGGAATCGCAGCTGATCAAACAAACGTGTAGTCTGCTCCGGTTTCAAATGGGTCATATCCGCAAGACCACTGCCACCTGCGATGATATTTATGCCACACGGCCCCGGAATAAGAATCTCATTTATGGTAAAAGCTCCGTTGATCACATCGCTTAGAGTGCGCTTGGGTCGTATGCCGAAAACTACGTCTATATTGGCAAGTCCAAGGTCGGCATCAAGAATTATGACGCGTCGACCGGCCTGACCAAGACAGATTGCGAGATTTGCGACGAAGTTTGTTTTCCCGACTCCGCCTTTGCCCGAAGTGACTGTAATAGTCCGGGCGATTTTCCGGCCGGGGATACGTGGCCGCCGCGCCTCCAGTCGCTTGAAAACATATGGCTGAATAAGTCGCCGAGTCTCGGCGGTGAGTTCATCAACGGGTTTTACGATGGAATCAGACATGTTTTTCGACCCCGTCTTTCGGACTCGGATACAACAGGCGTTCGGCAAAGGAGTACAGAAAACGTCGGGAATATGATTCGATGGAATCAATGATGCCATGCAGGCGAGCCACTGTTTCCACGTCAGGGGAAGGGTTATCGGAGGGTAGCACTCCCCCCGACAGGAGGTCAAGTGCCAAAAATTGTTTTGCGACATTTCGAATACGATCGAACATTATCATGCCCGTAGGATCTTCGAGCGACGACTCAGGAAGAAGAAGAATTGGAGCGAAGAAACCGGCAATGTGTAGTGTTTTGACCGTCTCATAGGATCGGAGAATGCTTTCCGACTCCTGGGGAACGAGAATTATAGCGATGTCTACGGCATGCATAAGTGATGCGCATGATGAGAGTTCATTTTGAGAGAGAGTAACCCATAGGCTGGTCATATTGGAAAGAAGTCCATTAAGGACCTTGCTGAAACGAATGCGAATTGCATCAGCCTGGCGAACGAGATCGGAAAAAGTTTCTATACGAGGGATCAGCCATACTGGGCCGCTGGACCATTCCACGAGATGACGGCTCGGAAGACTCGGATCTCCGTCGCGTTCTTCCAGCGCAGCCATGCGCGCTGAAAGCAGACCGGCCTGATCCCAGATTGTGGGGGAACGCCCGGATCTCAAAAATCCCGGGAGCCATTGCTGGAGCGGGGAAAAGCGAGAACCCACCTTGTCCGGGGCAATGATAAGAATTGAAGTAAAAGGCGTGGGCCGGGGAATCGACGCGAGAAAAAAATCAGGCGAAGGAAGTGGTTCAACCGCCTGACGGTCGAACAGCTTCTTGAGTTGTCGAAGTGATGATGCCTGATCTTGCATGAACTTGTTACTCCACGGTTACCAGTCCGAGGGATTGTAGCTGCACGCTTGTTGGAATCTCGTTATAGGCCAGAACCGTCAACCTTGGCGCCATGCGCTCAGTCAGGCGTTTTATGCTTAGACGAAGCGGGGAGGAGCACATGAGAATCGGTGCTTTGCCCTCCTGACCGACTTCCTCAATGCGCTTACGCAGGCTCTCAAGAAAATCCTGGGCGAATTTCGGCTCCAGGGCCAGCTGCATAGAGCCCTCCGTTTTTTGAAGCGAATTTGTAAGACCCTGTTCAAGACTGGGATGGAGTGAAATGACGGACAGAACCCCATGTTCGTCGATGAGCGTCTTGCAAATATGACGCGAGAGACCCTGGCGAACAATTTCGGTCAACGTATCCGGCTCTGTGATGCCTTTGCAATCGGCCAGGGATTCCAGAATAGTGACCATATTCCGTATGGAAACACCCTCTTTAAGCAGGCTTTGAAGAACCTTCAGCAAAGTGGGATACCCGACAACGCCCGGAACGACTTCTCCTACGATCAACGGATAAGCAGCTTTAACGCTTTCAAGTAACGATTCAAGCTCCTGACGGCCGAGAATTTCATGAGCATTTCGTCGGATGACCTCCGTGAGGTGCGTTGCCACGACAGTAGAAGGATCTACGACTGTGTAACCGGCCATTTCCGCTCTTTCACGCAGGGCCTGAGTTACCCACACCGCGGGAAGCCCAAATGCCGGCTCCTTCACCTCGATGCCGGCAACCGACCCTGTCACGGTCCCTGGATTCATGGCCAGAAATTGATCAGGAATGATTTCATACCGGTCGATTTCAACACCCTTGATTTTCAGCAGATATGTCGATGGGTGAAGCTGAATATTGTCTCTGATGCGAATCGGTGGAACAATAAGACCGATATCCAGTGCCATCTGACGTCGGATTAGCGTTATGCGATTCAGGAGATCACCACCCTGATTTGCGTCGACCAGCGGGATAAGATTGTAACCAATTTCAATCTCGAGCGTATCTACGGCAAGGAGTGATGTAACATCTTCCGGTTTAGCGGCGGTCTTCTCTTCCTCGGCCTTTTTTTCTTCTTCTTTTCCGCGAATTGCCTGTTCTTCGTGCGTAAATGTCAGATATCCGAGTGTGCCAAACGTCACGCCAAGCAGCAGAAAGCTGATCTTTGGAAGACCAGGAATCAGACCGAGTATGAACATCATGGAACCAGCAATGAACAAAACCTTTGGCCGCGAAACCAACTGCTCCGACAACTCCATGCCAAGGTTCGAGTCGGAACCGGAGCGGGTCACCACTATACCAGTCGCCGTAGCGATCAGTAATGCAGGAAGCTGGGTGACAAGACCGTCACCGACAGTGAAAAGAGTGTAGGCTGCGGCGGCGTCTATCAAAGGCTCTCCCCGCTGGAAGACTCCGATGATCAAACCACCGATGATATTTATGAAAACAATAATTATGCCGGCAATGGCATCGCCCTTGACGAACTTGGTGGCGCCATCCATCGATCCGTAAAAATCCGCCTCTCGCTCCACGTTCTTTCTGCGCTGACCTGCTTCTTCATTGGTAATAATGCCGGCATTCAGATCAGCATCTATAGCCATCTGCTTACCCGGCATGGCATCGAGAGTGAATCGGGCTGCAACTTCTGCGACGCGCTCAGAGCCCTTGGTGATGACGATGAATTGTATGACGACCAGAATGCTGAAAATGATGATTCCAACTATATAGTTGCCGCCAACGACGAACTGACCGAAAGCCTTTATTACCTCTATTCGCCCTCCCTGCCCGGACAAAATAACGCGCGTCGAACTGACATTCAGGGCAAGACGAAACACCGTTGCAATAAGCAGAAGACTCGGAAACGCAGAAAATTCAAGGGCCTCTTTGGTGTAGATGGAAACCAACAGTATGGTCAGAGCCAACGCTATGTTGAATGCAAGGAAAATATCCAGAATGAAAGGAGGAAGCGGAACTACCATCATGACTACAACTGCGACGAGGCCCATCGAGAACAGGACATCCCGGTTCTTCAGTAATTCGGCCATCGGAATGGCGCCAGCAAAGGCGCTTGCCATAGTGGCTTGAGTTTCTTCAGCCATGGTTCCCCTTCTCAATCATCAAAGCAAGCGAATTGTAACGGCAGAGGCAGTAGCTGATTAATCGCTTAACTGCAGGCGAGGAATGCCAAGCCATTCCGGAATATTTCGTGAATTTTGCATTAATTTCATCGGCTAAAATCTCTGAGAAAAAGAACCATGGGAAGGACGAGAAAAAGTCGAAAATCAACGCACCACTGCACCTGTAGGCGTGCCCTGTTTCGTGCATTTAATTAACTTTTCCCTTCATACGCCAAACCTGTGCAAGAATCTCAGCTACAGCCTTATATAATTCCTGAGGAATTTCATCCCCTACATCTACCATCTTATGTAAGGCTTGTGCAAGAGGTTTGTTCTCAACTATGGGCACGTCATGTTCTTTCGCGATTTCTTTTATTCGTTGCGCGGTGAGCCCAGTCCCCATTGCTACAACAAGTGGGGCGGAGCTTGATTCTTCCTCGTATGATATGGCAATTGCAATATGCGTCGGGTTCGTGACGACAACAGTTGCTTTTGGAACTTCGCTCATCATTCTCGATGTAGCTATTTTACGCTGGCGTTCGCGAATCTTCTGTTTGACTTTCGGGTCGCCTTCACGCTGCTTGTATTCTTCCTTGATTTCTTCTTTGGACATCATCAGGCTCTCTTCATAGATCCACCACTGGTACCAATAATCCAGTAATGCGAGAAACAACAAAGCCAGAAGAATCTTGAGTGCCATCCAGAAGACCAGATCGCCGAGAAAGATCATCGACGGCATTGGTTCCAGCTGTATGAATCGAAGTAGAAATGGAAGCTTCTCCAACATTGTTGTGTATGGAATGTAGCTGACTACTGCAATCTTGAAGATCGATTTTACCAGCTCTCCGACTGCCTTTTTAGAAAACAGGTTCTGAAACCCGGAAATCGGATTGATTTTATTAAGATCCGGAAGGAGTGGCTCACTGGATAGCATGAATCCAACCTGAGCGATATTGGTCGCGACGGCCGTTACCATTATGACAAGAAATACTGGGAAGAGGCACTTGAGCGTAACAACCAACATTCCTGAAAAAAGCTTCATTAATGTCTGTGGATCGATAGAAAGCGTCATGGAGTTCCCAAGTGTGTAACGCATGTAATCACCCATGAGGCCAATAATTTGCGACCCATAGAATCGCAAAATCAGGAAAGACATAATCATTACCGCTACAGACTCAATATCCTGGGATTTCGCGATATTGCCACTGAGGCGAGCTTCTTCCCGACGTTTTTCAGTTGCGGGTTCGGTTTTTTCTCCGGCGAACAGTTGAAGATCGAATGGAAGCTTGCTTACATGCAAAACACAAGCATTCTCAGGGGGATAACTCATAATTTTCCCATCATTTGGGTGCCATCAGTTTCAGAATAGTATCCACTTGCCCATAAACTTGCTGAATAAGATCTTTCATGAAATCAGAAATAAACGGCAACAGCATGATCAGAGTCGTGAAACCAAGAAGGATTTTTATGGCAAAACCAACCTGGAAGATATTCATGCGTGGTACCGTTCGGGCGATGATGCCTAGCGCGATATCACTGACGAGCATTACGGATACTATTGGCATGGCAATCTGCAAACCCAGAGCGAATATTGTTGCCGTGAGGCGCACAACCTCCTCCACAGCTGCAGCCGGCAACTGAGTCGATACAATAGGTATCAGGTCGAAGCTCTGTATAAAGGCTTGCAGAAGAATGGCATGTCCATTCATCATCAAAAACAGCAGAACTACCATCACCTGGAAAAACTCTGCGAGAACTGCCTGAGAACGACTTGACTCCGGGTCTACGACCTGAATGAATGAGAATCCGATCTGCATCCCCATGATCTCGCCACCAAATTTCAATGCATCGATGGTGACAAGTACAACGAAACCCATTGTTATGCCAAGAATCATCTCCTGGAATCCCATGAAACCGTATCCCAGGACACTCAGATCCGGGAGCTTTTGCGTTCGAATCAGGTGCGGGAGAATAAGCAACGTGGTTAATCCGGCCAGCCCCGCCTTTATGCGATTTGGTACGGTGGTTTCACCAAAAGCCGGAAGATTTACATAAAAGCCCGAGATACGGACAAGTCCTAACAGGAACAGTCCGACGGCGTTGAGAAAGGCTGCCTCGCTCATTTGGCAAATTGAGGGAGGAGTGTAAGAAGATGGACAGTGAATTCTTTCATCATGGCAAGCATCCAGGGACCGAAAAGAATAACCGAAACCATCGTTGCAAAAAGTTTTGGAATGAATGCAAGACTTTGGTCCTGAATGGAGGTTACGGTCTGGAAAATGCTGACAATGACCCCGACAACAGTACCAATTGCAAGCATCGGCAAGGAAAGAATAAATGAAAGATATATTGTTTCCTTCAAAAGTTCGAGAAGCTGAAATTCTGTCATGGCAAAACAGCTGTCAGGCGTTTCCGCCGAAGCTCAGCACCAGCGACTTGATGACCAGATTCCAGCCATCCACCATAACAAAAAG
This sequence comes from Candidatus Rifleibacteriota bacterium, assembly GCA_015233155.1. Taxonomy (GTDB): domain Bacteria; phylum Muiribacteriota; class Ozemobacteria; order Ozemobacterales; family Ozemobacteraceae; genus JADFYG01. The sequence goes on along the minus strand of JADFYG010000026.1, from coordinate 51,909 downwards.
CAGGATCTTGAAGGGCATGGAAATCATCACCGGAGGCAACATAAGCATTCCCATGGACATCAGCACGGAAGCGACTACCATGTCGATCACGAGAAACGGAAGAAATATGATTACGCCCATTTGGAATGCTGTTCGAATTTCACTCGTCATGAATGCGGGAATCAGCGCAAGTGTGCTTAATTCGTCTTTCGTCCTGGGTTTTGAGCTGCCTTCTATTCCCGCAAACAGTGCAAGATCTGCAGGACGGGCATGAACGAACATGAAATCGCGAAGAGGCTTTATTCCACGATAATAGGCTTCCTGGTAATCAATTTCCTTGTTCATGAAAGGTTTTATTGCTTGTGTCTGCATTTTTTCAAAGACCGGCATCATCGTAAAAAATGTCAGAAAAAGTGCCAAGCCGATTAGAATCTGATTACTGGGTTCCTGTTGTGTGGTCAGGGCACGTCTGACAAAATTCAAAACTATCAGAATGCGCGTGAAGCTTGTCAGCATGATGAGAATCGACGGGGCGAGACTTAGGATAGTCAACAAAATCAGGATCTGAAAGGATGTCCCTATTTGTCCACGTTCTCGCGAGGGATCGATATCAAGCCGAATACGGGGAATGGGAAATGGCGTGTCGGTCGGCTCAATCTTCTGAATCTTTGCACTGTCCTGTGTTGAAATACGTGCACGGGGCGCAGAAATGTCCGTGCCCTGCGCTCGAGCGGTGCCCCCGCAAAAAATCATGGAAAGAAGAAGAAAAACACACAATAAAAACGGTGGACGCCGCACAATGCAAACCATCCACAAGATATAGTACAAACCCGGAAACTTTTCAAGAGGATAAATTTTTCATTCGCAATAGAGAGATTGGAAGTATCATTCCGGACCGCGAAAAGGTCGCTCCGGACGAGGCATCGGCGGTCGCTGGACTTCTGAAGTCGGCGATTGTGTCTTCGAAGTCGAAGGAGCAGAAGAATTCGGAGTTATAACGGGATTTGCCTGGTGCTCATCGACTTCCTGTCGTCGCTGAAACATGAGCTTCTCTACCTGCCTGATTTGCGCCTGAGCATTTTGTGTGTGGGCGGAAAAATTTGAAGTGCCGACTTCACTTTCGTCCGTGGAATCTTCCGGCCCCATCTGACCGCCGCGCCGGAGAAAACCGAACAGACGTTCGAGCCCAGGGGTTGCGGTGGTATTTGTTTGAATGCGCAGGGCATCGATAGTAGCTTTGTCCGAGATCTCACAGAGCAGATTGATCTGCTGTTCAGTAACGCCCAGAACCAAAATTCTTCCCATCACATCCACAAGATAGATAAAACGACGATTGTCGAGCGGAAGAATTCCCAGTGTTCGGCCAAAAACGGAGCGATACAATCCTCCTCGTTTTTGAAGCAACCAGGCAAGGGCGAAAACGAGACCGATAACTATGGCAAGGGAGGTTATAAGTCGAAGAACAATGGAAAACGGATCGGAAAGCATCGCCCCCGGCGAGGTTGCAACTTCATTAGGCGGAAACAGAAGATCCGCTGTTGCTATGGCGGGCGTGGAAGAAGCTGGCTGAGAACCGACTATATAGGCCCCTGGATATGGCGGAGCTATTAAACTTGCAGAGGATACAGTTTCTGCAGCAAAACTTTCCGCGGAAGCAAAGGCAAAAAACAGTGAAAAAAAGATTCCTGAGATCGAAAAAAAACGCAATATTACTCTTCGAAAAGAAAAGTGCAGCGAAAGCATCAGGATTGAATAAAATCGTTTACTGCGAAGTTAGCGCAAAGCTTTTTGCACGGCTTCCAAGACCCGATTGGGCTGAAATGGCTTCACTATAAAATCCCGGGCGCCCGCGGAAATTGCGTCAATTACCATGGCTTGTTGGCCCATTGCGCTGCACATGATGATCCGGGCTGTTGGATCGAGACCTCTAATGGCTCGAACCGCGTCGATTCCGTTCATTTCGGGCATGGTAATATCCATGGTCACGAGATCCGGTTTGAGCTTCTGGAACATTTCCACAGCTTCTTTGCCGGTTTGCGCTTCGCCGAGGACTTCGTAACCATTCTTGCTAAGGATGTCCTTAATCATCATCCGCATGAATGCTGCGTCGTCTACGATCAAAATGGTCTTTCCCATCAGTCAGGAGGTCTCCTATTAAAGCGCCTGAAGGCGATCTTGCGGGTTAACAATGCTGGTGATGCGCACTGCAAAATTCTCATCGATAACGACTACTTCACCTTTGGCAATAAGCTTGTTATTGACGAGAACTTCCACTGCCTCTCCCGCGAGTTTGTCCAACTCTACAACAGAACCTATACCTAATTCAAGCACCTCTTTCAGCAACTTTCTCGTTCTTCCAAGTTCAACCGTTATTTGTAATGGAACGTCCAGGAGAAGATCTATGTTCGACTGGAGACCTCCTCCCATGGGCATCTGGAGCATGCTAAAGTCGGCTGGATTGCCTTGGAGTGGCATCCCCATGCCCGGCATTCCCATACCTGGCATTCCCATGCCCGGCATTCCCATGCCTGGCATTCCCATGCCCGGCATCATGCCTTGTGGCATTCCCATGCCCGGCATTCCCATACCTGGCATCATGCCTTGTGGCATGCCCTGAGGCATTTGTGGCATTCCCTGCGGCATTCCCTGCGGCATACCCATGCCTTGTGGCATTCCCATCCCCTGTGGCATAACTGGTTGTTGCGCAACCGGGGCGGGTTGCTGTTGTGGAGGAGGAGGTGGTGGTGGCGGTGGAGGTGCAGCAGCTTTTTTTGCCGCTGCTTTGGGCGCTGCAAGTTCATTCGCCATGAATTTAGCGAACTCAACCGGCTGCAATTGAACCATTTCGCTTTCCGCTATATCACCGATTTTCAAGTGGAATCCCACTCGTAAAAAGACGGAATTCGGAGTGAAATCCGGCATTTGCGGCGGACCCGCCTTGAAATTAACTACTTCCACCTGCGGCGGCGCAATGTCGACCCGTCTCTTAAACAACTCGGAGAGCGTTGTCGTCGTTTTGCCCATCATCTGATTCATCATCTCGCCTACGGCGGATTTGTGCATGTCCTGAAACTCAGGATTCACGCCTTCTCCACCCATCATCAGATCACCAATGATGGCGGAAATGTTCTTTCGAATCAAAAGATAGGAATTTCCGTCGAATCCCTCGACATAAGAGATCTTTGCGATGATGTAATCTTCGGCGCCGGCTTCATTGGCTAGAGTAGAGTAAGAAACCACCCTAAGCTGCGAAGGAGATAATTCAGTCGGCTTATTCAGCAACATCTGAACGACTGACGAAGTCGCTCCCATGGATAGTTTCGCTACTTCGGACAACTGGTCGAGAGCTTCACTGGAAAGAACATTTTTGAGATTTTCGTCGCCCCCCGAAGCAGGGGCTTTGGGGCTGCTCGATGCCGCCGCGGGGGCGGGTTTCACGGCGGCTGGTGCGACTACCGGAGGCGCAGGTGCTACCGGAGGTTGGGGTGCCTCCGGAGGTTGTGACTCCGGGCCCGGGAAAGGCGGCTCGTCTTGAGGGGGAGGACTTCCGGCACTGCGCAACAGCGCGTCAATTTCTTCCTGTGAAAGCAGATCTGTCACAACTTTTCCTCCTCGGGATTGTCAAGCACCTTGGTGATCGATATTGCCATTTTCTTGCCCAGAATGCCCGGTCGGCCTCTAAATTTCACCAGGTTCCCGACGCGGATATCGAGGTCTTCTTTGACCAGACGGTCGGTCATGAGAATATCGCCGCGCTGCAGGCTTATTATGTCTTGAAGTGTCAATGTCGCGGTGCCAAGCTCAGCCACGACTGGAATATCGATAGTCCGAATTTGCCGTGTAATTGCTTGAACATTTGTCGTTAAAGGCTCCTTACGGATAGCTGCAAACCAGGATGCGGCATTCAGCTTCTGTGCAACCGGCTCAACCGTGTTATAAGGAATGCACAGACTCATCGTCCCCGTAACATCGTGAATTTTTATCTCAATCACGACTGTAAGAACCATGTCCCCGGGGGGAACAATTTGCGCAAACTGCGGATTGGATTCGATGAACTCAATGCTCGGCGTAAGGTCTACGACGTTGATCCAGGCTTCACGCAGCAATCCCATCACTCGCTGCATTATGCGTTGCATTATATGGGTTTCGATTTCGGTCAACTGTCGGAGTGTCCCAAGTGGCGTTCCGTTACCGCCAAGCAACCGATCCAAAATTGTGAAGACTACATTCAAATTCACATCGATCAGGGCTTTTCCATCAAGCTTTTCCGATCTGATACCGGTTATGAAGGTCGGTGAATATATCGAGCGTATAAGCTCTTCAAAGGTCAGCTGATCGACAGAGATAATAGTGGCTTGAGCATAGGCTCTTAGTTGTGTGGAAAGATAAGTTGCGACCAGACGGGCAAAGGTTTCGTGGATGAGTTGAATGGTGCCCATCTGCTCTTTCGAAAATTTGGTCTGACGCTTGAAATCGTAGATCTTGCCCCGCTTGATCTTATCGGGCTCCATCATCCGGGGAGCGCCGCCTTTCCCGGGACTGCCCGCGCCGCCGGCAGATCCGGAACCAGCGGCTTCACCTCCAGATGAGCTGGCAGCTCCACTGGAGGTATTCAGTGCTGAAAGCAGGGCATCTATTTCATTTTGAGAAAGGGTTTCAACCATTATTTAGAAAAGAAAACGCTTTCTTAGAATTTACGGTTTAAAATCAATTACCCCCTTCGGTTTCGGGAGGGGTCCTTCAACTTATCGGCTGTCCGGGCGATTCAGTTGATAAGGAATGCAGGAATAAACACTTTTATGATACGGCTGTCCGCAGATGTAGTTCCAAGGAGCTCATTGACACGCTTTTCGATATCTTTGTGCAGGAAGTGATCTATGTAATCCTCCTTCGCACGTTGGATCGTCAGCTTCATAAGAATGGTATTAATGGCGTCGCGCAATTCACCCTTGCGTTCTTCCAGCTCTTTGTCCAAAGCCCCTACGAATCCGAGTTCCACTTCTATTTTTATGTAATGCAGCTCCTCGTCTCGCGTCGTTGCCGTAAACTCGCCAAGACTGAACCGCCCCATTTTCGGCGCTTTGTTGATTTCTTCCTGCGCAGGTGGTGGAGCCGGTTCGTGGCTGGGTCCGGTGGTGGCTTTCTTTGTCGCCAGGAAAGCGACGCCGCCAACCACCAAAAAGAGAACGAGAACCGCAACGATGATGAGAATCAGGCGTGTTCGTGGGTTCATGTCTTAAAATCCTATCATGACACCAAAAATAGAGTCAATCCAAGGTTGCAAAGGGATTGAATATAATTCATTTCTTCGGTTTCTCTAAAGGGAAATTTTGGTTTCAGTATCGGGGGAAGCTGCATGAATGTGACGTGGCGTGTGAATGATTCTTTGATAACGGAGGACTCGCCGCACCACCTCGTCCACAGATTCTTTTACCATGAGGGTTTTCCCGCGAATGAGGGTAATGACAGTGTCGGGAACCGCTTCTACGGATTCAATCAACTCCGCATTGATTCGAATGGAGCTGCCATTGAGACGAGTGACACGGATCATTCTTTCATCCTACGCGTTTAAACGCTAAAATGGAATGCCCGGAACGATCCGAGCGGAGCGTTCCGGACATATGATGCGACTATTTCCTTCCCAGGCGTTCATAACCTTATCGTTTCAGATTCACAACATCCTGGAGCATCTCGTCGGAAGTAGTGATGATCTTTGAACAAGCCTGGAAAGCACGTTGTGTGATGATCAGACTGGTGAACTCTTCAGCGATATCCACATTACTCATTTCAAGGCTTCCCGGAGCGATAGTTCCGCGTGCGCCGCTGGCCGGCTTTCCTACGACAGCCGAGCCGGAGTTCGGAGAAACATCGTAAAGATTTGATCCTTGTTTTTCAAGACCGCTGGGATTGTTGAACGTCGCCAAGGCAAGTTGTCCGATTGGCTGTTTTTGTCCGTTCGAATAAACTCCGCGAATGGTTCCATCCTGCTCGAAATAGACAGAATTCAGAAGCCCCATTTCATACCCGTCCTGATCACGGGCAGCCGTAGTAAAATCAGAACTGAACTCAGTTATAAGAGCTGGATCAAGACTGACTTTAACTTTATTGCTGCCATTCGGAGTCATTTCTGGTATGGGAATTGAGGATTTAGCCTGATCGATTTTTCCGTTATCGAAGAAATAGATCGTTCCTTTACGATTTGTAATCAGAGCGTCATTTGCTCTTGCATATTCCTGGTCTGTCGGAGCACTCGGGTCAACCACTCCGTTTGCCGGATCTTTCATCCAGTTCGTAATCTCCGAATCTTTGGGGTCATATGTTATCTTCATACTCCACTGCTTGGACGCTGTGTCTGTGTGCTCCCATGAAGTAACAAGATTATGTGACGCACCCAATGAATCATAGATGGTAATACTCGTCGAATGGGTTGCCCCCATATTGATTGCACCCGTGTCCGAGAAATCTTTCGGCCCGAGCGGTGTATTTACAGATGTTTTGAATGCAAGCAAACCATCGAGAGCATTGGGCACCGTTACCTTAACGGAGTCAGCCATTCCTTTTTCAGCCGTCGTGGACATTGTCAGCGACTCGTTGGGACGCCAGTCCTTCGTTCCTTCAGTCAGGGTAAAGTTGATTCCACCCTGGCTGAAAGTGCTCATACCCGCAGTACCGCCATAAACGAAGGGACCGAGACCCGTCGGGAGACCAATAAGATCCAAATTACCTGTCGAACTGCTAATAGAGACGCTTTCCCCTGAGCCACTTCTAAGGCCAGTGATTAACAAGCGTTGAGATAGCGGGTCTATTGTGCAGGTGACATTATTATTTTGATTGGTGGCTGCAAGCTGAGTGTTGATAGTCGTGACAATGTCTTCCTTGGTATATGATTGGCCTGGAGTGAAGGTAATAACAGTCGGAGAGGAAAACTCGGAGGGCATTATATTGATATTCAGGCCACCAGCCGGAACGGTCATGGTTGATGGAACCGTATTGGACCAGACTGCCGGAGCAGCTGCGTTCGTAAGTGGTGTGCCGATGATTTGCGGCTTCGAGGCTCCGGTTCCCAGTTTGGGAATCCCGGCTGAGCTGGCAAGGCCAAGGTCCGCTAGATCTCCTACCGGAACCGGGAGGGGATCTATTTGAAGAGATCGATTGTTGCCGCTTTCATTCGCGACGATCCTGAATTTCTTCGTGATCGCATCAAATGATGACAGAGCAGGTATGCCGGCATTCTTCAACTGGTCATTTATAACTGATGACACACTTTGAGGCGTATATGGCGCATTCGGAGGAACGATGGCCGGAATGGTAATCTGTGTTTGCATAGGGACGACAGGAGTTCCGGTGACGTTGGGATTTGTATAGGTGACATTAAAACTCAGGGGAGTCGTCGGAGACCATGTACCTGAATTAGACCAGTTGCTCGGAGATTGGAAGGTAAGCGCTGTTCCTTCGATGGATGCCTGATCTCCACCCAGAGTTCCGGAACCGATGAATCCTCGCTGGTCGCCAACGACGCGATAGGTAGTTGCCTGCTCAGGGTCTCCACCGTCAAAAATGACCTGCACCTTTTCATCTTTAACCAGAGGGCCGCTGGCGCTTATATTCATGGTCGTTCCATTTCCGAGATTCGATGGACCGTTGATGAGGGCTGTTGCGCTGGCCGGCGCCGGCAGACCATCAGGGTCATAGGTAAAAGATGGAATGTCTCCCGTCGGATAAGACTGATTTCCATTTTTGTCAACACATGTAGTATTTGTGATCTTGCCATTGGCATCAGCGGTGATAGTGCCTTGGGCGACCATTCCTTCTGTATCATCATTGGCCGTCCAGCTCCAGTGCTGAGCATCGTATTTCTTGAATTTCAGTGTCAGGCTCTGGTTATTGCCGGTAGAGTCCTGGAAGGCCAGCTGGTTCAATCCCATCTTGATGTCACGCTCATCCGAACTCGAATTGAGATTGGATGCATAAGTGATGTTATTCGTCTGATGGGCGAATTTCTTCAGATATTTTGTGACGTTGATATCGCCGGGAACAAGGCCCCCATCCTTCATTTCAAGATTTCCAGTCACGGGATTCTGTGTGGAAAGCCAACCTTGAATCTTATAGCCGGTGCTATTCATGACCAGGTCGTAGTTCGGATTGACACTCATGTTACCATCACGTGTGTAGCCCTTGGCCCCAGTACCGTTGTTGACGACAAAGAAGCCGTCCCCCTCGATAGCAACGTCAGTGTTTTTCCCTGTACTTTGGAGGGTTCCCTGTTCCATCAGTGTATCGATGGAGCCCAATTTGACACCGAGACCAACCTGCTCGGCATTTGTTCCGCCATAGGTGCCAAATGCCTGCTGGGCGTGCTTGAGGGTCTGGCAGAAAAGATCCTCAAACATAGCCCGTCCCTTCTTGAAAGCGGTGGTATTGACGTTCGCAACATTGTTGCTCAGAACGTCCATTTTAGTCTGTTCTTGTTTTAGCCCCGAAACTCCAGTGAAAAGTGATCTAATCATGGCGATGACCTTTGTTTATCGGCACAGGGTCGTGCCTGGACAAGCCGCGCGAATCTCTCCTTGGAAACGCGGGCCGACCCCGCCGCGAAATGCGGCGAAGCGGGGAACCCTGCCGGGGGGGCAGCGCCATCATGGCCAGCCCCCCGGCGGGAACGCCTCGTAAGTCCTTCACTGATCAATAACTCTTCAAAAACGCCGTCGGTCGGTCGGGCGATTTCGGGCTTCCCCGTGCTGCGGGGTCCGGCCACAGTACTTATCTTCCGCACTCTATTATTAGTTGTGAATTTTTCGTTGATTCTGTTACCAGCGGAATACAAGATTCAATATTTGATCAGTTCAGGCCTTGCCATTTACTTACTAGGTTTCGTGATGCATATGATATCTGCTCTGGATTTCGTTGATCATGTTCGCCTTTGTCTTGCTTTAACCAGCCGTAATAGAACTCATCGGATAAAGCGCATCATCCATGCAAATTTCCGACACGCACCCGTTTCCGGATGCAGATCCGATATACCATGCCTTCCCTGGCATAAATCCAACAAGTGGTCTTCATGACCGGCCGTAGCTGTAACATGAATATTTGGACATACTGCTTGAACATGTAATACCGGTGATTATTGGATGCTGTTTGTCTTCCTGATGTAGCTGGGACATTTCTTATTTGCTGTTTGTCCCTTTGATTTACTTCCTTATGTGTTTTGTGCTTTCGCTTTTTTTGTTTGCCTGCCTGTTTATCTTTCTAACAACACTTCCTGTATAATTGCCTGCCTGTTTTATATACTATCTGTTTGCAGCGTATTTTTTTTTTGCTTGCAACAACCGAAATGCTTTCCTTATGAAATGCTCTGACTTTATTTAGATACCTTTTAGACTGACACTATCGATCTGTGTAATGATGCGATTTTGCATCTCGGAAGGGTCCATTGCTGTGATCAGCGTGCGACTCGGCACATTTACCAGAAAAGCTCCGTCCTGTGTAAGAATAAGCGAATCACGGCCTCCCTTGGCTCTTAGTTCATCGATTGCCTGGTTCAACTGACGTCCGGATTCCCCATCCAGGGAAATTCCCCGTTCGGTCAATCGCTTCTCGGCGTGGGCGGTTACATGCAGATCGCCGCGCCCCGTCGATTGCAGTGCATCCTGGAGCAATCCTTCGAAGGAGGTCGTTCTTGAAGCATCGCCCTTTCCTGGTACCGGTCTTACCGGGTTGAGCAGCCCCAGCGGACCCGCAAAGTTGGTAATGGAACGTGATTCCATAGAATGAGCGGTCCGTTTCTAGGAACATCAGGACTCCGATCAGCGGAACAAGTCCGTCATCGTGCGAAATGAAATTTTTCGAGGGGACTTCCGTGATCGTAACCGTATTCCTCCGTGCATTATCATGATGGTTTTCACCTCCTTTCCAACTAGTATGATTCATGCTGCATTGGCCATCTGAATATCAGTCATCTTGACGTCGGTGCCTCCGACACTGAAAACCGCTTCCCCACCCACGAATTTGACGGAGTCTACCTTGCCGACTACAGGGTTCGGGCTCGTGGCCAGCGTTGCAGTGACACTCGTTCCCAGCATGCCCATGGCCTGAACTTTATAGTTGTCGGTCGAAGAAGTGATGAATTTATCCATACTTGAGGCCAGGTTGGTAAGCTGCTCGACGGTTGAAAACTGAGCCATCTGACTGCTGAATTCTGTGTTATCCATGGGTTTCATGGGATCCTGATTCTTAAGCTGCTGTGTCAGCAACATCAGGAAATCGTCTTTTCCCATTTCCTTTTTAGCAACCCGCGTTGCTGCCGAAGTGTCCGTGGTTACAAGTGGAGCATCGGTGACACTGGTTGTTGCCATGATTTATGCCTCCTAAATAGTAATGTCTATGTTCTGATCTTCGCTAACCTTTGCTTGAGCATCATTGACGGAAATCGTTTCGACGGCATCTTTTCGTCCGACACCAGCGAGCCTGCTTCGACTTTTTTCGCTTTCATCACGAGAAAAAGATCCGCCTTTATGGTCATCGGGTTGTTTCGATGAAATGTCCACTGTCAATTGTTGCAAGACAACGCCTTGTTCAGCGAGATGCTGTTTGATCTGAGGAGCGATCGCTTCCAGCTGATCCCGAACTGCCGGATTGTCGGTCAGAATACGCGCTGTTACTGTACCGTCACGCGAGGTCAAAAACATGTCCACCTTGCCGAGAAACTCCGGTTTCAACTGCAGAGTCAGAATTTTTTGCGCCTGCGGCCCTTGCAGCAGATGTGCTTTTTCGACCAGCTGTGAGAACAGTGAACCTTTGACCGTTTCGGCCATTCCGGCTCCTTCCCGATTCTGGGAATTTCCGATTGTGCCCTGAGATTGTCCGGAAGGCTGCCCGAAACCGCTTTCATTGTTCCCGCCGCTCGTGTTTCCACCGAAGATATGACGCTCGCCAGCCTTGTCTATCGCTGAAATCCCTTTCAGCTCAACATGTTTCCCTTTAGTCGATAATTCTTCCGTGAGATCCGCTTTCAATGAACCCGCCAGAACAGCTTTCTCCGGAATCCCGGCAACCCCTTCCAGCACGATGTTCGATAAGCTGCCCGTGGCGACGGATGAGCTGCCAGTTGCAGAGATGTTGTCCTGATTGTCTATTGGAATAAAATCAGGATTTGAAGTTTTGCTGAGATTGTGAACTGAATTGTCTGAGTTTGAGTGGGAACCACCTGTCACAAGAACATTTTCAGGCAAACCATTCACTGAACTATCTTTGGATGGTAGCTCTATGGTGTTTCCATCCTTGTCTTTCCGGCTGATATTATGAGTCGTCGTCTTCTCAGCGGCGTTAACAGAGGGCTCTGTCGTTACATTGTCGGAAACATCTTCATTCCCCTGGGTGGATTCATTCCCTTTTGCCGTGGTAGCTTTGTCCGAATGAGTGCCTGGTTTGTCAGACGCGACGGCCGGGTGGCTATTCAGTGGACCACTCACTGAGCTTTTTTGGCGTTCAGGAAGATCGGGCACCTTCAGATCATCTTTGGGCGCGGCTTCCGCAGAATTGACGGTGCTTTCCGAATCATCTTTGACCATGGTTTTTGATGCATCATTTTTTTTCAGAGCGAGATTAGCCAGTCCTGCAAGTATCTTACTTGTTTCTTCGGCGGACAAATCATCTGAGCTCACGGATACCTTCGTATCCTTTACTTCCGAATCATCGCTTATTGTTTTTGCGAGTTGCGGCAGACCATTAAGTAAAATCTTGCCAAGATCTCCGTCAGATCCTTTATCGATCTTATCCAGGAGTTTTCCGGCTGTCTCATCGCTTAAAGAGCTCCAGAATGCTCCCGTTTTTTCGTCTTTTCGAAGGGCTTCCAGGAGAGTGCGATGATCATTGACGGAGTCAGTGGAATTCGTGCCGAGTTTCTTCTTTGCCTGCTTAACGCTTTCCCGGACGCAATCGAGCTGATCCGATATATCCTGCGGTGTCACAGAATCAGCAGAGACATCGTCCTGATTCTCTGGCGCATCAACCTTGTCTGGTCTTGGCCGGCTGCTAGTCTTGAGTTGACTACTGACGACTGGTGGACGAACAGGCTGTGCTTGAAGAATACTTGGTTTATATGATAGTTCCATGAGAGGACGAGGAGCACTAAAAGAAAAATTTCTGGTCAAAGCCGAAATTTCCGATGAAGCATTCCCGCTAAGATACGGCTGAAATACCTTACTGAAATTTATTCCACTGAAATCTGAATTTTTATCCGACGTCACATCACGCGACACCAAAGGTCGTGCCTGTCCGATAATTGGATCGATCACTAATTGTCCACCTCCTTTCTTTGCAAATATGGGAAAAAAAACTTTCCCAATATCTGTATCGGCATAAAGATCCCGAATAATGAGTTTCAAAATGATATGAGAATCTTGTCGATAGCGAATGTTCTGAAATTAGGCTGAAGGAAGTAAGAAATCGTGCCGATGTAAATACGAAATCTTTTATTGAGCACCAAGGAGGAAACATGGGAAATCATCGTCTGGTGGCCATGGGACTGGCCATTATGATTGGATGCGGGACGACTGCTTTCGCCGGAACAGAAACCCGCGAAATATCTGAACGAATCAAGCTGCTGCGCGACCGTCTCGCGCAGTTTCGCGGTGAAGGCGGATTGATCGAAAAAGACAAAATCGCATCGACCAGAAATCCGGAGGAATTATCCGAGCAGCTTGAAAATCGCAAAGATGCCCGAATGGTCGTGCTTTTTCACGATGGCGTCACGACACAAGACAATAATGTTTCTGAGAAAATGTCCGGGGTGTCTTCGGATAAGTCTCTGGAAAGCGCTTCAGGAACGAAATCTCCCGTTGAAATTGCTCTGGAGAAAATTCGTTCGATGGCAGAAGCTCGTCGCAATCACACCAAGGAACAAAAGCCCGGAACTAAAACCTGAAGCCTGGTTTCCACGAACAATAAATATCGGCAATCTTTCTGACAGAAAGATTGCCGATATTTATTGTTAAATGAGCTTCCTGCAATATTCACAAGATTTCACGTAGTTGTGGGTTTGAAACCCGCCACTACAAATGGACGAGACAAGTCTCGCACCTGCAGCCAAATAATTTTGCAGGAACCACAAATGATTTATCGAAGCGTGTTCTGCGCCGAAGCGACCAGATTTTGCAGATTTGATGGTATATAGGGGCGGTTTCCAGCCGGAAGGGTTTGGGGAAGCGTAGACATCTTCACGATTTTACCCGCTTTTTCAGGATCCATGAAGGATAGGATAAGGGCTGATCTCTCAGGAGGAACTCCACGTAAAATATCATATATGAGTTTGTTATCTGATACTTCATCGAGAATTTGCGCGAGTGAACGCGGATCCATTGATGCGGAAACCTCTTGAATCGGCTTGAGGCGGTTTTCCTCCTCCATGAAACGAATCAGACTCGATTCCAGATTTACGGCTTCAGCAGAAACCTGTTTTGTCAGAATATCCACGGATTCTTTGCGTAAATCCAGATCTTTCTTCAATTCTTCAAGCCGTTTGCTCTCTTTGATATTGTCTTCCTGGATGGCAAGTAGTTCCTGCTGTCGTTTGCGGTAATTTGCATCCTGCGCCCGCATCAGTTCTCGATATGCAGACTCCTGCGAGGCAACAAGCGTCGTCTGAAACATCGTTTGCGAGGCCAGAGAGGTTTGGTTGATCATCTCCTGCTTTCGGATAAGTTCGCGATAAGATGACTCCAGTTCATCAGCTCTTCGCTTTAGATCGGCACTCCCAGCCGCCATGAGTTCGTCGTAACTTCGTTTTTCGCGCTGAATTAGCTCTTCATAGCGTTGTTCACTCGGGAGCTGGTTCATTTTTACGAAATCATAGTATTTTGCCAACGGCCATCGGGTACGCATCGACTCGGGAATTTTCCAGCGAAGCGGAATTACGTCGAGAAAATCAAGAGCAACCAGTGTGGTCAGGGAAACTACACCCAGAATTCCTAAAAGAGCAATGAAGGCTATTCTGGAAAGTGCCTGGAATAGTCGAGATGGAGGACGGGGAAGAGGCTCCGTGACCTCCTTTGGGGGGTCCTGGATTGGCTGAGCGTCCTCAGCCGCCTTTTCTTTGCCGGCTTCCGGGGCTGGTGGAGCTGTCTTTCCATTTTTCGCCGGAGCGCCTGGAGCAGCTCCAGCGGCAGGCTTTGGCGTCGCAGCCGCGACACCTGCCGGTTTCGCGTCTTTTGCCGGCGGTGCTGGTGCAGGTTTCCCTGGTGTTTCAGGTGCTTTAGCCATTATAAGTTCTCATTCGTTTTTGTTGTCTTGGAAGGCTCGGGGAGTTGACTCATTATACGACTTATGAATTTTTTTGTTTCGGCATATGGAGGAATCCCGCCATACTGACGAACTACACCGGGACCCGCATTATAGGAAGCAAGCGCCTTCGCCATATTTCCCCCGTTTGCCTGAAGAAGTTGCGCCAGATAACGTGTCCCGGCGGAAATGTTTTGTTCCGGATCATATGGATCGTCCACCCCGAGTTCCCTGGCGGTACTCGGCATCAGTTGCATCAACCCCATGGCCCCCTTCGAACTGAGAGCTCGCGGATTGAAATCCGATTCAACTTCTATTATGCGTTTCACCAATGCCGGGTCAAGATTATTGCGTGTGGCATGTTCCTGAATAAGTGGTAGAAGCTGTGTTGCAAAATCAGTTGTATCGGGATTCACTACACCAGGGATTGTTTCTGACAGGGGATTTAAGCCAAGGGGGGAATTTGGAATCAGGCCAGGCGATGTCGGTTTCCCAAACGTGGTGGCTGGAGCAATCTCTGTTTCCGGCTCCGGGCCTACCTTTCTGGCCTCATTCAGCGCAGCCGCAAAAGTCTGTTTTTCGCGATGCTGGCGACGTTGAGCCATACCCTGGAATGATGAGTTGATTTCAGAAATACGGTCAAATACATTTTTCATGCGCTCCAGCATTATTCATCCCTCCCTGGATGATCATCCTTGTTTCTGTCATGCGAGGCGGAGCGTGCAGCAAATTCATCCATTTGTTTCTGGTCACGCTTCAACTCCTTTTTTTGATAGCGCTTTTCATCTCGCTCCCGCAGCTTTTCAAAAATTTTTCGCCTGCGGCGTTTTTCGGCAAGATCGTTGAGAATTTTCTGACGTTGCGAACGTAGTCGCTGAAGTTCATCTTCGTAAAATGCCTGTGTTTTACCCAGACGCTGCAAATACAGAGGATACATTCTTATGCGTTCCATGCTTCCTGTCATTAGATCGCGAGCCTGATCCGCGAAGGCCTCTTCGCGCTCTTTTACCACCTTTTGGATCTTGGCTTCCTCCGCGGCAATCTGCCCGTCTTTGACAGCAAGCCGGTTTTTTACCTCACCTTCCTCATGCAACGCGAGGCGCAACAAAGTCGCGAATCGGTAGACAAATGCCAAATGTTATTTCTCCAAAATCGCTTCCAGAGATTTCACCGCTGCTTCAAAGGTAACGGATTCACGAATACCTTGTTTTATGAATTCATTAATTCGCGGCAGCTTATTAATCGCTTCGTCTATTTTGGGGTTTGTGCCCGCTTTGTATGCTCCGATATTAACCAGATCCGCAGCCTGCTGATATGTTGTATACAAATCCTTTACCCGGTTGGCAACCTCGATATGTCGTTTCGAAGCAATATCATTCATCAGACGCGAGATACTCGCCTGTATGTCTACAGCCGGGTACAGATTCTGTTGCGCCATTTCTCGACTGAGGACGATATGTCCGTCGAGAATACCACGTACGGCATCGGCAATCGGCTCATCCATGTCACCGCCTTCAACGAGAACCGTATATATGCCGGTGATGGAGCCATGCCGGGCAGTCCCGGCGCGTTCCAGAAGCTTCGGGAGCAATGAAAACACGGAGGGGGTATAACCTCTTGTCGTGGGTGGTTCTCCAACGGCAAGACCTATTTCGCGCTGGGCAAGCGCAAAACGCGTAACCGAATCCATCATCAACATTACATCCTTGCCCTGATCCCGGAAATATTCGGCAATGGCTGTGGCTGCATAAGCGGCTTTGACACGTACCAGAGCCGGTCGATCAGAAGTCGCCACGACGACTACTGAGCGTCGAAGTCCTTCTTCCCCGAGATCTTTTTCGATGAATTCCCGAACCTCCCGACCCCGCTCTCCGATCAGACCGATGACATTGACGTTGGCTTGGGAAGAGCGGCAGATCATGCCCATGAGCGTGCTTTTGCCAACGCCGGAACCGGAAAAAATACCTAGTCTTTGCCCGCGTCCGAAAGTAAAGAGACCATCAAGTACGCGAACGCCGGTGCCAAGAGTTTCTGATATCCGTTTTCTAGAAAACGGACTGGGCGGCTCACGATTGATAGGGACTTGAGTGACACTGGCCGGAAGTAGCCCTTTATCATCTATAGGTTGCCCCAAACCATCTACCATTCTGCCCAGCATTTCTATCCCCGCCGGGGCTGTGAGAGGGCGACCAACAGAAATCACTTCGGCGCCCTGGTGAATTCCTTCTGTTTGAATCAGTGGCATGAGCAGAATAGCATTACGTCGAAAGCCAACCACTTCGCATGGGAGCGGTCCGTGATGCGTAATAATGTGGCAGACTTCGCCGACTCCGACCTGGGGACCGGTTGCCTCGACAATCAGGCCGACTACCTGCGTGACGCGACCATTGAGTCTGACAGGATCAGTTTCCTCAATGGCCTTTTCATACTGTGAAAAAGGAAATGTGCTCATTATCTTCCAGATTACTTATTCGGATCGATCGAGCACTCTCATAATCGCGCGCTCAAGTTCATCTGCCTGGGTTTCCACTGACGCATCTATTGTTCCAACGCCGGTTTCTATTTTTACTCCGCCGGGCGCAAGGCCGTTATCTTCCATGATGGTCAACTCGGTCACACCGGACAATCGCTTTAAAAAATCGTTCTTGTGGCTTTCCGCCATGCTCTTATCACGTAAGTTGATGCGGAGTACAATCTTGTCGACGGCTGAAATTTTATTCAAAGCGGTTTCAATATTACTTAATACAATAGCCGGACGAGTCTGGCATTCTGTCTTGATTACACGCTTCGCGAATGCGAGGATGAGCTTGACCATCTCCTCCTCGGCGGATTTCAGAATTCCCATGCGGCTCGTCTGCAACTCGTTGATCAGCTGCTCGGTTTCCTGCATTAAATTCTGCCATTCCAATCGCATCTCTTCAACGCCGGATTTTTCCCCGCGAGCAATCCCTCGTTCTTCTCCGACTGCGAAGCCTTCCTTTTCGGCACGGATACGAGCCTGGTCAATCTCACCCTGGACAGTTTTACGTAACGAATCGGCTTCGATCTGAGCCGCGCGTTTAAGTGAATCGGATTCGGCACGAGCGCTTGCAGCAAGATTTTCGGCACTTTTTTTCGCCATTTCAATAATGCGCGCCGACTCCTGATCAATAGTCGCACGTTTCTCTCTGGCCTCTGCCTGAATTTTGGCGATCTCACCATCAAGGCTTACTTCTCTCGCCTGGATTGTTTTTTCCCATTCCTTCAGATGCGCTTCAAGATCGGCAAGCTCTGATTCGCGGCGCTTAACAGTGTTAAGAGATGCCGAAAGTCTGGCTGCCATTACAGCCGTAGTCATATGGTGCTGCTTCGGCGCCTCTTTTACTGGCTCATGTCTGCTGAATTTTTCTAAGTCGGTCAATAATTCACCCGACCCGTCATTATTTTCTGCACTCTCGTTTGGGGCGTGTTCTGAACTCGATTCATATGCTTGCGCAGAAGTCAGGCGATCCGGAGGAATTTCTTTGAATTCTTCGGGGGATTCTTCAGATGAATCAGGCAAAGTCTCATCGGACGTTTGGGATACGTTAACATCTGTTTTCTGGACAGGGGGCGAACTGACCGGAAGTGCCGGTACCTGACGCCGATTGGTCGGATCAATCCGAACCTGAAAGGATTTATAGACCTTGGCCATTAGAACCGCCTATTTGTGCATATTCAGGAAATATAACGTTCGTTAGGGTCGCGCAGAAACATTTGATGCTGCTGCATGAGATCACGAGCCTGGCCGACGATTCGTGAGCGGGCTGCCTCGACATCCGAAACCTTTGTCGGTCCTTGAAGTCGGATCTCTTCTCGTAGCGTTTCGATGGTATTTTGCGACATGTTTCTCGCAAGATACTCAAGCATACTCGACGCGACTCCTTTCAACGCGATGGCAAGATCCCGCATCGCAACCTTGGAAAGAAGAAGCCGTATCCCACGTTCATCACATTCTCCGAGTCGATCAAATGTGAAAATACGACGGGCGAGCTCACCACCAATACGCGGATCGGCCTTGCGCAGGTTGCGAATAAGAGCATCTGCGGGGCCTGGATCCATGTGCTGCATGATTTCGGCGAGAATATCGATGCCTTTTTTTCCGTTCCAGGGGTCAGCCAATCAGTTCCTCCTCTCCTGGGCGAGAAATGACAATTTCGCCCTTTGCTTCGAGCATCTTTACATTGAGAACGATGCGCTGCTGAGCCTGATCGACATCGCGCATACGCACCGGCCCCATATATGCCATTTCTTCCTTGAGCATTTCGGCCGCACGTTTGGACATGTTCTTGTAGAATTTTTCCTTGACCTCGTCGTTGACCCCCTTGAGTGCGACGGAAAGATCCTTGGGGTCCACTTCCTTCATCAGGCGCTGGATACCGCGGTCGTCTATGAGCAACACATCTTCGAATACGAACAGGCGTTTCTTGATTTCTTCCGCAAGGCTCGGATCCTGGACTTCCATGGTTTCGATGATGGTCTTTTCGGTTGAACGGTCGACCTGACCCAATATGTTGATCAAGGTATCAATGCCACCAACGTGCGTAAGATCTTGGCCCATCATCGTCGAGAGTTTGCGCTCGAGATAGTTTTCAACGTCCCGGGAGACTTCCGGGCTTGTGCTTTCCATCAGCGCAAGTCTTTTGGCAATTTCAGTCTGGGCGTCCTGTGGCATCGCCTGCAGAATTGTCGCCGATTTTTCGGGTTGAAGATAAGATATTATCAATGCAATCGTTTGAGGGTGTTCGGACTGGATCAATGTTGCAAGCAACGTCGGGTCAGCCGCACGGGCCGCTTCGAAAGGCCGTACCTGGAGTGCTGTGCCCATGCGGGAAAGAATTTCGAGCGCCTTTGCCGGTCCGACCGTCTTTTCGAGAAGCTCCTTCGCATAATCGAGGCCGCCCTCAGAGAAGAATTGTCTGGCCATCATGAGCTGACAGAATTCGGTAAGGACAGTTTCCTTATCTTCGGCCGTAATTCTTCGCTGTTTTGCAATCTCTATGGTGAGGGCTTCGATCTCAGCGTCGGAAAGATTCTGAAAGATGGTTCCACTGGTATCCGGACCAAGGAATATGAGCAGTATCGCAGCTTTCGTGCGACCCTTCTTTTTCGGTGGCGGCTTAAGCTCATCCGAGCCACTGATCGAACCCAAATTTTTCAGCAATTCCATAGTTCAGTTCCCAGGATTTATATTATTACTGCCGGACAAGTTGCACAAGAACCGTAATATATTGCGGCGCTTTTTTCGAGGTATGTCTCGCCCCTACGCTCATTCTTCCAGCCATAGTTTGAGTACCTGCACAGCATCTTTGGTATTAGTGGCGACCATTTCGCGGACCTGTTCTTCGAGACTCGCACGCTTCTTGGCCTCGCCTTTGCGGCGTTGTTCGTCTTCGCTACGCTCCATTTCCTGGCGCTTCATCTCCTCGAGTTGTCGCTCGGCTTCTTCCTGGCGTGCCAGCTCCTCGCGTTCCAGTTCTTCCTGGCGCAGGCGTTCTCTTTCACCCATTATGATGCTGAGGCGATCTATACCATCTTCAAGTGCCCCGTCTTCCTTGCGCTGGAAAGCTTCCCGGAACAGATACTGTTCTTCGGGTGTCATTTCCTCGAAATCCGGTGGAAGACGCTCGTGGCCCAGCGCATATCTATAGGCTTCAAGACGCATTCCCTGAACCTTCTTCCTCTTTTCTTCGAGATCAGTGATAGAGGGAAAGAAGTTGTTGATATCTTTGAAACGTTGCTCCCACTCTTCCTGTTGCTGATCCTGCGATTTCTGGCGGCG
Source organism: Candidatus Rifleibacteriota bacterium (assembly GCA_015233155.1). Classification (GTDB taxonomy): domain Bacteria; phylum Muiribacteriota; class Ozemobacteria; order Ozemobacterales; family Ozemobacteraceae; genus JADFYG01. The sequence continues at coordinate 31,856 of JADFYG010000026.1, read as the reverse complement.
AAGTTCTTCGGCTTTGCGAAGAGCCTCTTCTTCAGCAACGGCCTGCTCAAGAGCCGATTTTTCGCGGGCAATGGCGCGTGCACGATTGACACGGACGAAAATATAAACCAGCCCCAGGAGCACCGGAATGCTCATCATAAGGCCGACAACAATCATGAACATGTTTCTCTCCTGGGTTTTGCGCTCGTCCATATCACGGCGGGCGCGATCAGCCATGTCGTTGTTGAATGGCAGCACCATCAACTGAAAGACATCGCCCCTTTTCTTATTATAGCCGATCGTTGCCTGACATGAGGACCGCAGTTGTTCTTCCCCGTTAGCTCCCAATTTTGCCTGATCGAAATCCAAAACTACGGATACTGACAAACGCTTGATCGTTCCCTGCTCTTTTATGAACTTTTCCTTGGAATGTGTAAAATCGTAATTGCGAATATTTGCCGATCGGCCATATTTATTATTCGTCTTGTTCTCATTACCGGGATAGGAAGGGGCGCCCGGAGGAAGGTTAGAATTAACGCCAGGTTCACCATCCTGAACCATATCCTGTCCTTCATACTGCTCTGTTTCCACTTTTTCACTGATCGCCACACCTTGGGTTGCTCCCTCGACGGGCGGAATTACCACATCGCTGACTGCTTCCTTCTGGTCGAAATCCAGTACTGCGGTAACCCGAACTACGGCCTTTCCAGTACCGAACATCTCTTCCAGCTGACTCTGCAGTTTCTTCTCGAGACGCTTCTCCATCTCGATGGTGTGCTTGTTTTGAGCCGTTTTTGCCTTGTCCAGGGACATTTCCTCGTCTTCGGTGAGAAGGCGGGTGAGATCACGCGCGCTATCATCGTTGATGCGGACATTTTCCGGCTTCAGTCCTTCAACAGCCGTGGAAATCCAGTCACGGATGGCCCGAATCTGGTCCTTGGTTATCTCATTATTGTTTGGTTTCAGCTTTAAAAATACAGCCGCAGTCGGCTCTTTTTGATCCTCTTTGAATGTTTCTTTTTTCGGCTTGGTGATATAAACTTTTGCGTTTTCAACCGGGCCGAATTTTACGAGACCGCTTTCCAGCTCGTCCTGGAGGCCTCGAATATAATTGAGATCGAATTCCTGTTGGGTCGTACCGGCGAAAATCGAACGTTCATCGATCAGCTTTCCCCAGCCTGGGCGTGCCTGCGGAAGCGACTTTTCCTGGGCAAGCTGAAGTAGTATGTAACTTTTGTCCGTTATTGGAACCAAAACATCAGTACTGGTTTTTCCGAGTCTGTAATCGACATTCAATTCCTTGAGTTTGGCGGTTACCTTGCCCGCATCCTCCATCTTGAGCTGTTCTTCGAACAACGGTGTGTATTCTTTCTGAGAACCCCACATCGTTACCGCAAGAATCAAGCCGATAACCAGCGCGATCATAGCTCCAAGAGCTATTTTCTGACCCCGCGGCAACTTCGCTATCGGTTCCCACAGCATGCGTAGATACTCGGTCACGTTTGCTACTCCCTACTCCCTGCTCTCTTTTACCCATTCCCTGATCCCTTGTCTCTGTCGCCCAGCGTCCGGTCGCTTTCTAGAACTGCATCCGCATGACCTCCTTATATGCATCGAGCACCTTGCTGCGAACTTCCAGGGTCAGGCTCATCGCGGTGCGGGCCTTTTCCGCGGCAATCATGACGTCGTGCAGATTTTCCACACGTCCCAACACCGCATCCTGCGTAAGTTGCTGGGAATCCTTATCCAGACCGTCGACTTCGTCAATGGCCGAGGTAATCTTGTCAGCGAACTTTGACCAGGCTTCCTTTGAATCTGTTTTTGCCAGACTCGTTTTAGACGGAATGCCGGAGCTGATAAAAGGGTTTTCCTGAAGTATGCGCATTTTTTCCTATTACCTCCGGCCAATACTTAAGGCGGAAGTAATAAGGTCCTTCGAAGAATTGATGCTTGTCACGTTAGCTTCATAAGCCCTTGTGGCAGTGATCATATCAACCATTTCGTGAACGATATTTATGTTTGGCATACGCACATATCCGTCTTTATCCGCATCCGGATGATTCGGATCGTATATTAACTTGAACGGAGTCTGATCTTTCATGATAGTGGTCACACGAACCCCACTGCCAACCATGTTTGGCAGGGTTCTTTCCTGGAACGGGAAATGTCCGTTCTGACGCCGGGCCTGAAAAATAGGCATCTCGCGACGGAAGGGGCCGCCATCTTCGGTGCGTGTAGTGTTTACATTTGCGATGTTGTTCGAGATGACGTCCATGCGGAGACGCTCTGCGGTCAGTCCGGAAGCGCTTGTATCAATAGATCGGAATATACTCATTATGAGCGCCCTCCTCTCGTTATGACATCATTGATATCTGCAAACATAGCGGACAGCCTGGTGGCATGAATCTGATAGGCCATGGTGTTTTTTGCCAGATCACTCATTTCGACATCGATATCGACATTGTTCTTGTCGTTGCGCATTATGTGCGCCCGATCAGTGATGATAGCGGGGCGAACATCCGTATACTCTATTTCGTCGATCGGAATGTGTCTGTCATCAAGACGCTTGCCGACGAGATCCACTTTGCCGTCGAACACTCGCGCCAATTCGTCTTCAAAGGCGACAATCTGGCGTTTGAATTTGGGAGTATTGACGTTAGCGATGTTGTTAGCAATAGCCTTGTGACGCAGTGCTGTTGCGTCCAGTCCCTGGGAGAGCAGATTAAAGGTCGCAGTACCTGTGAGTTCACGAAACATGGTTTATTCCTCCTGGGTGGCCGCGTCGTGGCGAACGCTGAGCCTGGATTGTGGAGACCGGAGGCCTTCCATGATAAAAAAGAGAAGATACATTCGGTAATGTCCTTATAAGATAAAGCGGGTGAGGTCCTGGTCCTGAAGGAGCGGAGAGAGAATATCGTCGACAAGTTTATGATCTATGCTATGGGGTCCCTGGATTTCCTGGGGTGCCTGAAAACTGATTTCTTCGAGAAGCCTCTCCAGAATGGTCTGCAGTCTGCGGGCTCCGATGTTTTCCTGGGTTGTATTGACTTGCTGAGCGATTTCGGCAATGCGATTGATCGCTTCAGGAGTGAATGAAAGAGTCACCCGATCCACTCCAAGTAAAGCAGTATATTGCTTGATCAGAGCGTTTTGCGGCTCGGTCAGAATGCGCTTAAAATCAGCGGCAGACAGCTTTTCAAGCTCCACCCTGACGGGAAAGCGTCCCTGCAACTCAGGAATCAGATCTGATGGTTTGCTGACGTTGAAAGCCCCGGCTGCAATAAACAATATATGGTCCGTCTTGACCATTCCATACTTCGTGACTACCGTGGTTCCCTCGACCAGCGGGAGCAGATCGCGCTGAACCCCTTCCCGGGAAACATCCGGACCGGTTTTGGAAATATAAGACGAGGCTATCTTGTCGACCTCGTCAAGAAAGATTATCCCACTCTCTTCAGCTAACAGAACCGCTTCGCGCTGCACTTCCTCGTGGTCAATGAGTCGTGCGATCTCTTCGTGATACAGGATTTCGCGTGCCTCACGTACTTTGAGTTTTCTACGACGCTGCTTGCCTGGAAACATATTGCCAAGCATGTTTTGAATGCCCTGGAGATTGAAGCCCATCTCTTCGACGCCACTCTGAGAGATCACTTCGACGACGGGAGTAACGGATTCTGTTACGTCTATTTCCACCGTCTTTTCGTCCAGTTCCCCGGCCTTCAGCTTTGCCAGGAATTTTTCCCGCGTACGCACCATGGAATCGGTCTCCATACGATCTATCGGCACATCCTCAGGTTTTTCTGAGTCCCGATGGAAACCACTTAACGGATGGTGGTCCTTCGCCTGGGGCAAAAGGATATCGAGAATACGCTCATCGACTCGCTCGCGGGCTTTCAGAGACACTGTAGACATTTTTTTCGTCCGGATCATCCGGATTCCAACCTCGATCAGGTCGCGAATCATGGAATCGACATCCCGGCCGACATATCCGACTTCCGTAAACTTCGTCGCCTCGACCTTGACGAATGGAACCTGGGAGATCTGCGCAAGACGGCGAGCAATTTCTGTTTTCCCGACCCCTGTCGGACCGATCATCAATATATTGCGCGGCTTCACATCCTCACGCATACTTTCTTCTAGCTGGCGTCGACGAAATCGATTCCGCAATGCGACCGCTACAGCTTTTTTTGCCTTCTCCTGACCGATTATATACTTATCAAGTTCAGCGACTGTCTCCTGAGGGGTGGGTTCGCCCCGCGGAAGGCAAATTGTTGAAGAGGACGGTGGGCCACCGGTGGGACGTTCAGATGCCGGACTTCCGGGGGGGACTATGGGTTCTGTCATAGGGTTTCCACCTGGATTGAGGTATTTGTGTAGATACAACTTTCCGCGGTGATTCCCAGAGAAATTCTGGCGATATCTTCGGCGGAAAGCTGAGTATGTCGCAAAAGGGCGCGTGCTGCAGAAATAGCCATTGGTGCTCCAGAGCCGATCGATGTCATCGATTCGTCGGGTTCGAGAACATCTCCTTGTCCGGAGATTACCAGAATCTCTTCATTATTTCCGACCAGCAGCATCGCTTCAAGACGCCTTAAGACACGGTCAGTGCGCCATTCTTTCGCCAGATCGACGGCTGCCTTTTTGAGGTTTCCGGAAGCGCCTTCCAGTTTTGCTTCGAACCTCTCGAACAAAGTAATTGCATCTGCTGTGTGACCAGCAAATCCGCCGAGAATTTTGCCATGATAGAGCCGACGCACTTTGTGTGCATGCCCTTTTACGATCTGATTGCCCATAGTGACCTGACCGTCTCCGGCTATGGCAAGATGTCCGTCCCGAAGGACCGCTAGAATAGTGGTTCCGATCATTTCCATGGGTGATGTCAACTCCTGGCGTGAATCATATAACTTAATCAGAGCGTGCCGCTAATTGATGTATCATGAATTAGCGTATTATGCACGGGGGTGCGCCTTGCGGTATACCCGTTTCAGTTTTTCCCGGCTGACGTGAGTGTATATCTGTGTGGTGGAAAGACTTGCATGGCCGAGCATTTCCTGGACGGCACGAAGATCAGCTCCGCCATCCAGAAGAACCGTTGCAAAAGAATGTCGAAGGGCATGCGGATTTATCTTGCGAAGCATCCCAGTTTGTCGGACGTATTTGTCGAGAAGGCGTGCAACGCCGCGCGTCGAAAGTGGTGAACCAAACTTGTTCAGAAAGAGGTGATCGGGAATGGCTGGATCAGGTATCTCTGCCTGGCGTAACTCAAGATATGTGCGAATTGCCGTGCATGCAGCGGGGGTGATGGGAACCAAACGTTCTTTGGCCCCTTTGCCCGTGACTCGCCCCATGCCTTTTTCGAGATCGATATTTGATATACGCAGTGATGCCAATTCCGCGACACGCAGTCCGCTGCCATATAGAACCTCTATGATCGCTTTATCGCGGCGTCCCGTAAGATCTGGTGCCGGGGCCATGAGTAGTGCACCGACTTCATTTTCAGCAGCAAGACGAGGTAATGGACGATGTGCACGAGGCGTATCGATGGCGTCAAGAGGATTGTTGTGCAGAAAGCCTCTACGGATTCCAAATCTAAAAAGCCCGCGCACCGCGGAGCGGGCACGACGCAGACTTGCCTGGCAAAGACTCTGGGCATGCCGCTGTGCCCAAAACGTGCGCAATTCGGAAGGAGACAAAGTTGTCGCACGATCTATGCCAGAGTCATGAAAAGTCGATTCCATCCAGGTGATAAAGCTCTCCAGATCAGCGGTGTATGCACGCACGGTGTGCAGAGAAACTCCTCGTTCTTTTTCCAGGTAACATAGGTATTTTCCGAGAAGATTTCGCACGTAACCCTCAATTCATAATTTAAATGGGGGACGGAAATTGTTTCCGAAGAATAGCATAACAATTCCGACCCCACAAGGGGGGGGGGCACAGATTTTTTTTTTGCCAAAACCATTTTCTGATGAGCCTTCGTAACAAAGTGAGATGTCGTTTATTCACAGGGGTCTTGTGAATCTTATACGGGGGCACGGTGCTCTGCTCCCGTTAGAACAAATGCAGGGCCCTTTAACTCTCCCCCGGAAAATGGCTTGAATTGCCCGCACTCAACAACCAGGGCTGGACCGCCGGGCCAGCCGTGATAATCTGCAGATATAGGACTCGGCGCGCCAGGCGCTCGCGCCCTACCCTGTGAGAATTAAGTGGCCCTGGAACAAATTCAATTAGTCTTGACAACCAACATTGAATAAAACTAAACTACTAAGCTTTACGGGGCATTTCGCCGGAACACTGTTCGACAAAAAATGCCGGCAGGTATTTCCCTGAAACTCGGGAGAAAATCGACGGTTCATGCAGCGAATTACTCTTCAGGATAACCGGGAAATTCATTTCCAGATAGCCACAGAAAATGATATCGGTGGCATAATATCTCTCTACGACTCCGTCTACAAAGGAAGTTACACCCTCAAGGACGTCCAGGACCCGGCAATCATCCGTAAAAAGATTGAAAATCCGAATTTTTTCTGGACCCTTGCCCATGAACATCAGCGCGTTATCGGTTCCGTCATATTCGCTATAGATCCGCTCAACAAAATTGGCAAGTGTTATGCCGCTGCAGTTCTACCCGAATTTCGAGGCCAGGATGTCATGCGTACCATGGTCCTCCATGGGCTTGAACGCCTTACAAGCCGAACCCGTTTATGCGATGTAATCTATGCAACTACGCGCACAACGAGCGTTGCTCCTGCTTTGGTTCTCGAGCACCTGGGTTTTCAATCCATGGGCATTTTTCCAAATGTGCGCAAAGTAAAGTCATTTGAAACACACGGGCTGGAGGTTTTCTTTCGTGATGGATGTTTCGATCTTCGCCGATCGCCCCCTCTTCTGGTTCCAGAGGTAGCGGAGTTCTATAATATCGTCAGCGAAGTCCTTGGACTTCCCGGACACCAGTCGATAGATCTTCCTCTGTCTGATCCGCGCCAGATGGGAGAGCCAATGGTATTCATTGTAGAGCGCGACGAAATTAAGGTTCTCGAAACATTCGACAGATATCAGGATCACGACCTGATGAACAAAGTTTTCTTTCCATTCATTGATCCGAATCTTCTTTTTTCATCTGAAGACGGGAAGGCCGAGATCTTCGTGAATTTTAATGAAATGGATGGAAATGGTGTCATCGTTGCTTATCGTATCGAAATAGATGATCTGCGTCGCGTTTTAATGTGGTTTTGCGAAGCCGCATCCCAGGTAGGTATGCGATATATCGAACTGCTAATCAGTGCATACAGGCCAGAACTACAACGCGCCGCCATTGATGCACGATTTTTACCCAATGCTTATTTTCCCGCAATGCGCTGGACCGAGAACAATCGCCGCGAAGATTATGTCGCTTTTTCCCGTTCATTTGAAAGACTCGATTTTATGGATCTCCATCTGGTTGATACCAACCGTAGATATCTTGATGCATTCATGAAATGCTGGTATGAGATGCTGGTACGTTGTCAGCCTGATTTTGATGAGGAGTGGAGACTTGGCTGAAGGAGCTGCGTTCAAATCATGTGGAGAACTCTTCGCCATCGACCGTGCATTCGATCACGGACCTGAGATCGATCGTCTTTTCAACTCTGCTATGGCCGAAGCATTGCGCTGGCACAGGGCAAAATGCCTGCCTTTTGCAAATTTTTTGCGAGTCAAGGGTTACACTGGCGGTGACAAACGATTCGAGGGTCAGTTCTTACCAGAACTTATTCCGCCATTGTTTGTGACTATCTTCAAAGAGAGGCGTCTTATCTCGATTCCAGAAGATAAAATTGCAATAGAACTTACCTCCTCCGGGACAGGCGGCCAAAAGAGTGCGATTTTTCTCGACAGGCGATCGTTGAAGCGCATTCTGACGATCGTCGACCATATCTTTGGCTCGCTCGGACTGGTCGATCGAACAGAAAAGGTTAACTATCTCTGTTTCACCTATGATCCGCGCATTGCAAAAAATGTCGGCACAGCCTTTTCCGACAAGATCCTGACCGGACTTACAGCTCGAAAGACCGTTTTCTACGCGATTCGCTGGAAAAAAGACACTGCGACATTCGAATTCGACCTCGATTTAACAGTAAAGCGCCTTCTTGCTTTCGGGGAGTCCCCAGATCCGGTTCGCATTCTTGGTTTTCCAGCACATTTATGGCGAGTGTGTGAACAACTGGAAACCATGGGAAAAAAGCTGAACCTGGGACAACGATCATTCGTGCTGACGGGTGGGGGCTGGAAGGTCGATAAAAATCGTGAAGTTACGAAAGAAGTTTTCAAGACTGTTGTTGCAAAACGCCTTGGTATACCTCCGGAAAATATCCGCGACACTTTCGGAATGGTCGAACATGGAATCCCATACGTTGACTGTGAACATGGACGACTTCATGTTCCAATTTATTCCCGGGCGCGAATTATCGATCCGGAGACTTTGAAGCCCCTGGCTTTCGGTGAACCAGGGCTCCTGCATCTGATGACACCATATCTTTCCAGCTACCCATCGACTTCACTTCTGACAACTGATCGTGCCACCCTAGAACCGGACTGCCCTTGTGGCAGACCCGGCGGAACAATTCGTATTCTTGGCCGCGCAGGACTCGCCAAACATAAAGGTTGTGCGATAACTGCCCTTGAACTTTTGCAGACTCCTGCCGCATGAAAATAGAAATGCGGCTTTCAGACGTTCCTTTTGTTTTCGGAAATACGCTTCCGGAGTTACGACTTACACCGGAAGCCATTCCAGATCTTCTCGTTCGTGCCCGCGAACGCACCATCGGCGCTGCTGATATTCCCATGGAGTCAATTTTTGCAGTTCTCGAACGGGTTTCGGCTATCTGGAGCAATCCCGAAAATGATTTGTATCGATTTGCTCTGGCTGAATTGCCTTCCAGAACATCGTTCAGCCCGGCCATGATAAAGGAAGGATTAGCCGTTGTTTCGGCTATTTGCAATCCCGTCAATATTCGACGAAGACTGTCCGGCGATCTTGGCGAGGGTGGCGCAGACCTGCTCGACGGGTGGGTTAATCTTCCCTCACTTGGATACGATCTTCGTGCCAGACCGCGTGCGCCGATTATACATCTCGCTGCCGGCAACGTGTTCGTTGGTGCTGTAGATAGCCTGGTTGCGGGCATCATAACAAAGAATGTCAATATTCTGAAAATGTCTCACATTGATACGTTATTTCCGGTTTTGTTCCTTGAATCGCTGCGCCGAAGCGACCCGGACAACATAATTTGGACGCGACAGGCACTCACTTCCTGGAAGGGCGGAGATGCTGCTGTCGAAGCACCCTTACTGAAAAGCGATCTCACGATACTTTTTTGGGGTGGGCAAGAAGCACTGGCTTCCGTGAAATCTCACATTGGTGAAAAAACCAGGCTGATCGAAAATGGTCCGCGCTATTCGTTCGCCATAACTGAATTATCTGCACTTACCCCGGAACCAGACTCTGTTGCCGTTCGCGGCCTCGCTCTCGATCTTTCCCGCTGGGATCAACAAGCCTGCTCTTCCCCTCATGTCGTTTATGTCATCGGAAAAGATGACGAACCGGTATATCGTCTGATGAGGCGTCTATCGACCGAGCTCACTGCCCTTGCCGAAGAATTGCCTCGTGGAGAACTTTCCTTCGATGAAAAGGTAGAGATACGGCGTTTGCGTGAACTTTCCACAATGGGCCAGGCATTTGGAGAAGCGACTCTCATATGCCCTGAAAATTTTGATTATACACTGGTGTTCGAACGCACTCCTTTATTTCGTGTCTCCTGCCTGAACCGAACCCTGTTTTTCAAACGCGTTGCGAACATCGAAGAACTGATTGCACAAATTGTGCCTATTTCAGCGTTTCTACAAACAGTTGGACTTAATGTAAGTAACGAAACCAGACCGATCATCGAACGCGGATTGCTTGAAGCAGGTGTCAGGCGTTTAACAGATTGGGGCGGCATGAGCGAAGGACGTGACGGCGCGCCACACGAGGGCTCATTCCTGCTTTCCAGCCTCGTCGAATGGGTTGACCGGGAAAGCTGCCAACCGAGTCCAATATCGGGCAATATAATAGCTAATCCGCCCGTCGAACATACCGCGACAGGAACCGGCCCGGGTGAGTTCAAGCAAACCATCCTGGAAGACAGACTTGATCGTCTTTTCAGTGTATTGCACAAATCACAATATTATGCACCCCTGATAGCCGCAAGTTCGGGACACGGCCTCAAGCGTCTTGAGAAAATGCCATTTCTTGATCGCGAAACGTTCTATCAACAGTCACCACCTGCTTCCGAAGCCATTCTTACCGGTCCCCTCACGGATGCTTATGTCTATGCAAGCGGAGGCACCACAGGTGAACCGAAATTCACTTTTTACCGCAATGATGAATATCGCACCGCCACAAACGAGCTTGGATATATCTATCGCGCCGCCGGAATAATACCATCAGATGTTGTCGGAAACCTCTTTCTCGCCGGGAACCTCTGGACCAGCTTCAATGTCGCCGGTCGCGCTCTCGAGAACATCGGCTGTCTCAATCTGCCAATCGGTGGTGCATCCGACATGGGCAATGTCATTAATTATCTGCGTATTTTCAAAGCAACGGCGGTAATCGGATTGCCTTCGGTGATAGTTCAGCTTGCCGAGGAAGTTAAACGTCTTGGCAGACCGCTTCAGATCGAAAAAATTCTCTACGGCGGGGAGCATCTGCGTGCTCCAACCGTGCGATTTCTCGAAGAAGCTCTCGGCTGTTCACATGTGCGGTCGGCCGGTTATGCTTGTGTCGACACTGGTCCGATCGGTTTCCAATGCACCCATCTCCAGGGAACGGTGCACCATGTTTTGACATCGTATCAGCATATAGAATTGATTGACACCGAAACTTTTCAGCCAATTTCCAATAGCGGGCAATTCGGTGAAATCGTTGCTACCAACCTTGATCGCCAGCTCATGCCGATCATCCGATATCGCACAGGCGATCTCGGACGCTGGACAAAAGAAACTACCTGTTCCTGCGGTTTTTCCGGACCAAGTTTCGAACTTCTGGGACGTTGTGACGATCTTCTTGTTATCGGAGGCATAAATCTTTTGCCAGGGGATGTGGCATCCGGGCTTGCAGAATTCCAGGTAAGTCCGAATTTCCAGCTAGTCGCCAGATTTCACGATGGTAAAGAGCAACTGTTGATACGCGTGGAAAGCGAAGAAACCATTGATAAAGAATGTGTGTCAGCCGCTCTTTCGAGTGGTTCTTACAAGTTGAAGGAAGCGTTGAGAATGGGACTTGTAATAGCACTGGAAGTGGTTCCCCCTGGAAACCTTCCACGCAACACACGCACGGGAAAACTTCGCGTCGTCATCGACGAGCGAAGTTAAGATTTACATAATAGGGCGGAGGTCCACATGTTAAATGGAGCTAAGGAAAGCGATCCGAGGTATCCGCCGACGACGCCTTTTTCTGAGTTGCCACAAAACGAGTGCGAGGCATTGAAGGCGGATTGGATCCGCCTTCTTGGCGAAACGGTTCCGGGTTTTGGTTTTCGGGAAAAGGTGTTCGGAATATTTATTCGCACACGAGAATGGATGACCGCATTTGCGGAGAAGCGTGCACCATGTTCCTACGAAGAAACACTTGCAGTGCTTTCCTCTGGAATACCTGCCGGGGACAATCTAAAGGGTCGTCTTCTCGGTGCGATTTTTTTGGCGTCTCTGGAAGGCCCAAGACAGAGTCCCAAACCTGGCGCAATTTCCGTAATTACTTCAATTCTTCGGCTCGCACTCGGATGGGGCGAATTTTTATCTCCTTCGCTTGGGCGAGAAGTCCCGGTAGCAGACGTCCGCGCTGCCAAACTTGCAGTAGACGATGCATCTATTTACGCGTGTTTTGAAGGTTTTTTGCGAAACCGCCTAGCCGATTCCGAATGGTTCGTCCATAATGGATTAATTCGTGGAACAGGGGCTCTTGTAGTTGCGTGCTGGCTCGTATCCTGGTATGCACGCGGGGCAACCGTAATCGACAAAATGGGATCCGTCGGGATCGAACAAACTCGTCACGGACAAGCAATCGTAGAGGGATTCTTCAAAGAGTCCCCTGCCCCATTCGAAAAGGTTATGCACGAAGGTCTTTTCGCAATGTTTTTTGACGCTCTTCTAACACACGAGCTCGTTGTCGCGTCTCTTGCAAGGCTTATCTGATGAGCATTACCCGCGCATAAACATCAGAAATCAGGATACCAAAAAATAGTTCAGAGAGGTTCCCGCAATATTCACGATATGACGTAGGGACGAGGCAGCTTCGCTTGTAAACGGGTTATTCGTGAATCGCCCCCGGCGCACAAAATAATATTGTAATTTTGCAGGTTGCTCTAAAGTGACTTAGAGCCTTGTTTCCCCATTGACACCTGTCCGGTGATAGTAGATAATACCTCTCAGTCATCCACACTTTGCTGAGGGGGAACGTATGCCGCGTTTGAGCCGCACCGCTGGATTCTGGGTCTTGATGTTCAGTCTTTTGGGAATCTGGTCCTTTTTTGGGTGCGGCGGCGGGGGCGGGAGCGGAAACGATACTTTTATTGCTCCTATCGTCCAGGGACGAATCACGGGCGCTGTGACTGCTTCAGGCCCCCTCGGTTCCGAACGGTTGCCTGACGCATCTCTCATTGCAGCAGTGATCAAGGAATCCGGCGCTGACGTCTATCTCGAATTAGATCCCATCAAATATAGGACCCGGTCAGCGGCAGATGGATCATTCAGTCTTTCCGGATTACCTATGGGGTCCCATCGCGTAATAGCCGAAATACATGTCGGAAACAAAGTTTACAAGCAATGTTCAAGTGTTATCGTTCTGACCATTGATTTGTCTGAACAACAGACTGGCTCACTTGATCTTGCCCTGGCAGATCGCAAAGCACGGCTTGTTCTGACCGATTCATCGGGAAATGCGATTACGGGAGCGGTCATGAAAATGTGGGGGACAAATTTTACATCGACGGTTTCTGGCGTCTACGAGTCCCCCCTCATGCCTGAACCCCCATCCGGAACCCCTTTTGATCCGGTTATACTTCAGGCCGGCGGCTTTCAATCGGTGTCTCTGACTCCGAAGTTCGGTCCTATGAGTAATCCTACAACCACAGAAATTACTCTCCCAAAAACATCCGATACCAATCATGCCCCATTGGTCAGTATGTCTGCATCTAAATTCATCCTCGCAAACAGCGAAGTCGCGTATATGACTGCATCGGCCACTGACCCGGACGGCGATCTGCTGATCGAAACATGGGCAGGCGGATATCCCGGGCTCTTTTCCGGTGCCACCGGAAGCCTGTATGCCCAATGGACTGCCCCTACATTCGGAAACGGGCAAGCCACAGTCACTTTTGTGGCACGTGATCCGTCCGGGCTTAGCGGAAAGGCTTCGGTCATGCTTTCCTACGGCACTCCGAACTCCGGGACCGACACTCCCCCGGTCGATGTTGCAATAACGGCTCCTTCGACAAACGAAGTTCTTCCCGGCGCAATGATTACTCTGACAGGTGTTGGGCGAGATCCCGAAGGCGGACCGCTGACCTATACCTGGTCCGTTTCCGGCGGATCGCTCCCCTATGGAACGACTGGTGATACAAACATCTGGATGACCCCTAATATTGCTGCATCAGTGACGATCTCTCTTGCGGTAACAGACCAGGTCGGCAATGTTACGGTCGTCAGCCGAGATGTTTCCGTTACGTCGACAGCACCGATCAGCGACACACCGACCGTGAGCATCCTCGTGCCACAGAATGGAGGTCTCGTAGCACAAGGAGCTATTTCCTTTACGGGCCAGGCGAGTGCAAACGGAAAACCAGTTCCATTTCCGGGTACCTATTTATGGTTTCTCTCCGATCCCTGGCCCGCTCCTCCGCAGCCCAAATATCAAATGGCTATTGAAAGAGCAAATTTCGCCTTTCCAATATTTGTTCCCGGAACCTACACGGTTTATTTTACTGCATCTAATACAGCTGGAAGCGCCACCGCAATGTCTGTTTTCCGAGTCAATTCGCCGCCGTCTGTGCAGATCACAGGTCCGTTGCCTGCAAACAGAACTTTCGCACTCGGAAGCAAGGTTATACTTTCCGGTATTGCAACCGATGTCGAGGATATCATTCCTTCCGCCTCTCTTACGTGGTTGATAGGAGGAGTTAAAGTCGGAACAAACTCGCCGTTTTTCACGAGCGCTTTTGTGGGCGGCAACAATATCGTTACCCTGAATGCCAGAGATAGCGTCAACGGCCTTGGTTCCACCTCGATAACGATTGTAATGAATACCCCGCCATCGATCAGCTTGATTTCGCCGGCTTCCGGTTCATCAAACCCGGCAGGTACTATGGTCAATTTCGTGGCCAGTGCAACTGACACGGAAGACGGGGCATTGATGGGGCCAAACAATTTTTCCTGGCAGTTAAGAACCGGAGCGACGTGGTCGTGGCTCGCCAGTGGCTCCAGTTTCTCCACTGCAACGCTTCCTGACGGCGACAATTATATCAGTGTGTGGGCGTTGGACAACACACCTGCACCGGCTCAGGGCATCGCATCACTCGTTTTCAAATATACAGTTTCTCCCAATTCATCGCCAACCGCGACCATAGCATCTCCGGCTGCTCTGTCGATAAATTTCCCCATGACCCTGGATCTCACCTTCCAGGGATCCGGGTCAGACCCGGAAGAAGGTCTTATTTCGACGTATTCATCCCTCAGATGGTTCGTTGCGACGAATGGAGCACGAATTCAGGTAGCTACGGGGCCAAACCCAACAATTGGACCAAACAATGGATATTCATGGCTTACCGGAACACGCACTCTCGAGTTGTGGGCGTATGACAGTCGCGGAGCATACGGCACCGCATCGCGTTTGTTCTATGCTGCAAGACTTCCAATTGTAACGATTACACAGCCTGTAGTCCCTGCCGGGTTCAACACCGGATCTCCGATTTCCTTCCAGGGGACTGCCGTAGACACTCTGGGAAATGCCATCTCGGCTTCAGGATTCAATTGGTATATCGATAGTAACACCACGGCGTTCGCTTCCAACACAAAATCATTTATCCAAACGACCGGCACCGGGCTACTGACCTTGGGAACTCACAGTATTATTCTGAAGGCCACGGATACATTCGGATTTGAAGGATCAGCATCCATAGCCCTTTTTATTAACGCTTCGCCCTCAGCCGTTGCCATTACATCCCCGACTGGGTCCGGCATTATGTTTAAAACCCAGGCCGGAGTGGCTTCTTTCGCGGCGGTGCGCTTTGACACCAATGGATTTGCGTCATTCAGCGCCACGTTCGCTGATCCGAATGGCGCGGCCGACATACTGACTACGAGCTGGTACTGCGACGGAATTCGTTTCCAGCAAACCGTCAATGATCAGAGTGGTGGGACATCATTTTATTCGAGTTCAACCTTCTTACTTAATTCACCGACAATCGGAAGTGGACCTCACATAATTCGGTTCGAAGTAAAAGATATGCTCGGAATGGCTACTTATTCAGAAATTCCAATTCTGATCGATCGGGAACCGCATATCACAAGCGCGACTTGTACTAATTCGATTTATGCCATGGGCCCGGCCAGTGTCCCGATATATATGGCATTCGCAAGTGATTATCTCACGTTTGTCGGTTCAGCCACCGATTATGAATACGGCGGCGGCGTCACTTCGATTCCCAATTCCAGCTTTACCTGGTTTATCACAGCCCAGAATCAGAACGATCTAGGCGGACCAGATCCGAAGGACAGACCTGCTACAACCACTTTTCCGCTTAAAACGACGTTTACACATGGCATAGCAACAATCACATTTCAAGCCATGGACAGTTGGGGAATCGCATCTCAGGCTACTTTCACCGTCCGCATCTGGGACTCGGTAATGTATGCGGATGGTAGATTACCGGAATCAATCGAGTATGTCGGAGGGGGAAAACCCGGTTTTCTTGTTACTGAAACAGCCCCATACGGTATCAGTTACTGGAGATTATTTGGAACTCTTGGCAGTATGGACTATCAGGGACAAATTACGGCCAGCTATGGGACCAGTCTGAATTTTATCAGCGGAATAGCAGTTACAAATAGTGTGGCGACATTTTGTTTCCTTGAGACCAATGCACATCAATTGGTCATCGCGACCGGAGATCTGACATCTTTCCCCACACCTTTGAGCGATGTTGCGAGTGTCGGTATAGACGGGAATGCTCTTAGTGATAATTTCCATCTTCCGCAAGCAATGGATATTTACGAGTCCGGGAATCAATTCTATTACTATTTCGCGGACACCGGAAACAATAGAATCAGAGAAGTTTATGGCGTCGACCAATTTATTCTTTGGAATGATCTGGCGAATGGCAAGACAATATCGAATCCGGGGAATCCGCTGGGGTCACCAAACTTCCTCAATCCATGCGGTATTCGTGTGAACAAATCCGCGGCTGATAACACCGACTATGTATATGTATGTGATACCGGTCAAAACCGGATAGTAAAACTGGACAAAAATCTGAGCTATTCAAGAGAATGGTCGGCGCCAGACCCCCACGATGTCGCTTTTGCGGACACCTCCAACAAATCCTGGATTTTCGTTTCCAATACCGCTAATAATACAATAGGGGTGTTCGATAAGAACACCGGCAACTCCCTGATGACTTTCGGAAAACCGGGGGGCGGTTCAGGCAACGGATTCGGAGAATTCAACGCCCCGAGAGGAATCTATTGCTTCGACAACTACCTGTTCATTGTAGAAAAGGGCAATAACCGTATTCAGTGCATACGCACAGGTTACTGGTAATACCGTCTAAAAGCACACCGGGGCGCGATACATGCGCCCCGGTGTGCTTTTAGACTCAGCGAATATACTTCCCATAAAATTCGTTCATAGCTGCGTAGGGAGGATTAGGCTTCCAGAGCAGTAATCCGCCACGTGCAGTGCAATACGTAATGAATTGTTACAAGTCGGTGGTAAATTGACGGAATGCTCGTCTTCCTGCGGCAATGAGCAGGGAACGACGATCGGTGCCACTTGCACCGCTTCCCTTGCCTTTTTCATCGTCTTTCGAGGAACCCTCGATTTCCAGTTCGGCATCATGGCTCAGAACAGGCGTCGGAAAGGCATCGAACAAACCGAAATTTGCGTTCATAGGCGCGAAATGTTTGTGGCCTTCGAATGTAATGTAATGAACCAATGCTCCCATTATGCTTTCGGGTGGAGGTATCACCGGCGACTTCCCGAGTGAGATACGCGCGGCGTTAAAACCAGCGATAAGACCCATTGCGGCCGATTCGGTATAGCCTTCCACACCGGTCAATTGTCCGGCTAAAAACAGGTTTGGACGGTTTTTTACCTGAAGGGTGCCTGTCAAAAGCTTTGGCGATTGCAGATATGTGTTCTTGTGCATTTGTCCCAGCCGGAGAAATTTTGCATTCGCGAGCGCCGGAATCATGCGAAAAACGCGTTCCTGCTCGGCATGTTTCAGATTGGTCTGAAATCCGACCAGGTTATACATGCTGCCAAGAAGGTTGTCTTGTCGTAGCTGAACTACAGCCCATGGCCGTCGCCCTGTAACGGGATCATTCAATCCAACAGGTTTCAGTGGACCGAAACGCAACGAGTCATTGCCGGAAACTGCTATTTCTTCAACAGGCTGACACGCGCTGAACAACTTTTTCCTCGCAGCCAGTTCAAACTCAGGCAATGGAATCCGTTCAGCCTTCACTAACTCGGCAACAAAAGCTTCATATTCTTCTTTCGACATAGGGCAATTCAAATAATCGCCGCCGTCATCACCATAACGGTTGGCTCGAAATGCCCTGCTCAAATCAACGCTTTCAGCCTCAACGACTGGTGCTATTGCGTCGAAGAAATGCAGTTGATCGATTCCGAACTCATTTTTAAGAAACGTAAGCATTCCTGGTGATGTCAGAGGGCCTGTGGCAAGAATACACATTCCGTCTTCCACCGTTGGAAATGACGTCGCTTCTTCGTTTATGTATTCGACCAGGCTGTGCCCGCGGATAAAACGTGTTATTTCACGTGAAAACGCGTCACGATCGACGGCCAGGGCCTGTCCGGCCGGTACTCGATATTTATACGCGACATCAAGTATATAAGATGTCAAAGCCCGCATTTCTTCTTTTATTAAACCGCTTGCGCGATCAGGTAGATTACTGCCCATCGAATTGCTGCAAACGAGTTCGCCAAGCAGATTTGACTTATGAGCGCCCGTTTCCAGTTTCCCCCGCATCTCGTACAACCTTACACGAACTCCCCGACGGATGAGTTGAAACGTGGCTTCGGTTCCAGCGAGACCTCCGCCGATTATGGTGACGGCGGGTGGTGGAGTCTTTTTCGCCATTATCTGATGCTCTCCTAGATTTGTGTCTCGGGCGCGGACGTCGTCTGTGCGGCGCTCTGCCCATCATTGAATCTTTTGAAACCACACTCCTTGCTGGAACACTTAACGTGCTCGCCCAGCTTCTTCGTCGAATGAATTACCAGTGGCGCTTTGCACTGCGGGCAAAGTTCCCCGATCGGCTTTGCCCATGTCGTGAGTTTGCATGTCGGGTAATTCGAACATCCGTAAAAAATACGC
>JADFYG010000026.1:0-13213 GCA_015233155.1 Candidatus Rifleibacteriota bacterium | reverse complement strand
ATCCGTCAAGGGGACATACGACACCGATATCCTGTTGTAACGCCTTAGTGGTTTTGCACTCCGGGTATTTGCTGCATGCCATGAATCGCCCGAAACGACCACTCCGAATGACCATCGGCGAACCGCATGTCTCACAAACGGCATCCACCGCTTCCGTTGGGATAGGCCCGGCGGCCTCACGCGCTTTGTCAAGGACTTCCCGCAATTTGACTACTGCTTCGCCTGTCGGTTCCGCGAACAATAATAGTTCATCGGGAATGTTCTCGGTCGATTTGCATTCCGGATAACCGGAACAGGCGAGGAACTTGCCCGTTCGACCGAGTTTAACCAACATGGGTTTTCCGCATCTCGGGCATACGCAGTCAGAGACCAGGTGAGCCTTTGTCAGGGTGGCCTCAGCATTTTTAAGATCGGCCACGAAAGGCTCGTAGAATTCCTTGAGAACGCGCCCCCACTCTTTCTTGCCGTCCTCAACTTCGTCGAGCCGTGTTTCCATGACTGCGGTGAAACCTGGATTGATAATGTCACCGAAGCAGGAGGTCAGAATTCCGGTCGTCAGGAATGCTGCATCGCTGGGTCGGAAGCGCCCCTCGACCTTCTTAACGTAACCACGTTGCTGGATAGTCTCGGTAATCGTGGAATAAGTACTCGGGCGTCCGATTCCCTCTTTTTCAAGTGTCTTGATCAGCATCGATTCACTGTAGCGCGGGGGCGGCTGCGTAAAATTCTGCTTGGGATCAACGTTTACCAGATCAACCGCACGCCCTTCAGAAAGGTCGGGAAGACGCTGACGGTCCGACTGGACATCGCCTGAGTCGGGATTTTCCTCACTGCCCGGGCTAACTGAAGTCTCTTCGGAGCTTTCCGTGTATAAGATCGTGAACCCGTCAAATTTTAGCGTTGTTCCAACGGCCTGCAGAATATGACGGCCGGCGGGGATATCGATAGTCAGGACATCATAAGTGGCTTCGGCCATTTGTGTCGCCACAAAACGGCGCCAGATGAGCGTATATAATTTTAATTCATCGGCGGAAAGATATCGCGCCATGTTTTCGGGAGTCCGGCGCACCGAGGTCGGGCGAATCGCTTCATGTGCATCCTGGGCGCCTGCTCTGGTTTTGTATAATCGTGGCGATGCGAGTCCGTAGTTCGGACCGAACCGCGTACTTATATACTCGGCAGTTTCTGACAAGCCCTCGGGGGCTATGCGCACCGAATCGGTTCGCATATATGTAATCAAACCGACGTGTCCATCTTCTCCTACTTCAACACCTTCATACAATTTTTGCGCAAGCGACATTGTTCGCTTCGGGGTGAATGAAAATTTCTGTGATGCTTCCTGTTGTAACGTGCTTGTAATAAACGGCGGTGGTGGTGCCGTTTTCCGGGTGCGACGCGCAACACTGCCTACTTTCAGCTCCGCGGCTCTGATTTCGGCAACAACCGCCTGCGCAACTGCTTCGCTCGGAATAACCGATTTTTTGCCATCGGTTTTAAACAGGCGCGTTTCAAATGTCTCTTTTGGACTCGTGCCCAATCTTACCTTGATTGTCCAATACTCTTCGGGCCTGAATGCAATAATCTCGCGCTCACGATTGCAAATGAGCAGCACTGCAACCGACTGGACACGGCCGGCTGACAAACCCATACTGACCTTTTTCCAAAGCAAGGGAGACAATCTATAACCGACAAGGCGGTCAAGAATGCGTCGCGACTGTTGCGCGCTTACCAGATTCAGGTCGATTTCACGTGGATGAGTTATGGCCTGCATGACAGCATCCTTAGTTATGCTGTTGAACGTCACGCGGCACGGACTGAACGGATCGACATCCAGTAGATTAGCCAGGTGCCAGCTGATCGCTTCTCCTTCGCGATCAGGATCGGGTGCGAGATAGATACGATCGACTTTTTGAGCAGCATCCCGAAGACGCTTAATTACGTCTTCCTTGTCTTTTACTACTTGATATACGGGAACAAAACCTGACTCGACATCGACACCGAGTCGTGATTCCGGAAGATCTACGAGATGTCCCTTGCTTGCTTCGACGATGAAGTTCGAGCCGAGAAATCGCGAAAGTGTCTTGATTTTGCCGGGAGACTCGACGATCAGAAGATTTTTCACACTCATGTTCTCAACCTAATTAAGAAAAGCTGGAGGCGGCAGCTTTTCACTTAGCATAAGGGGTTTCTTGTGTTTTTGCGGCTGCTGAGAACTGCTCATGTCCAGAAGTATTTCCAATCGCACCGGATGCACGTCGCGTAAATCGTTTTGCCAGAGATACTGAATCACCTGTTCGAACTGTATCTGCGTCACCTTGCCAGTTTCAAGCTGTTCCAGCAGCAATCTCTGTGAATCTCCGTCGAGACGAATGCTTTCGGAAATATGCAATTGGCGAAGTCCTGAGCTGGAGCGCCTGTCAGGGGCATTGCGTCCATCATGTCCTGAACAGGATTCCATTTCGTCATTAGTTCCCGTATTTACGCCCAATAATGCAAGCCAGCGAAGTGCCTGGGATACATCCTCCGGGGTGAATCCGCGTTTCATGAGCTTCTGCATCAACGGCAAACCGGAGGACGGTTCATCCCCTTTCACTTCCATGTGTTGGACGACCAGTTTCATTATTCGAACGATGTTTCCCACTGAAGATCGAGCTTTGTTCATGTCTGTTTGTCTGCCTCCAGGGCTGATGGGTGATTTTTTTCGTCTGTCAGACTTCTGACTTTAGATTGATAATAGTTTCCGGGATATTTTACAACTAATTCGCGCAATTCCAGATCAAGAAGCATTGAAAATAAGCGATCACGCGGCCAACGACCATTGGAAAGCAAGCAATCAATGGAAATCGGATCATCTGTCAGCAAATCGATAAGACCGCGTTCATCGTCACTTAGAGAATGACATCCGCTGGAGATGCTTCCCGTATCTGAAGAATCAGAATGATCAGGAAGAAGATCAGCGTAGTGTTCGATCAGATCTCCGGGCGATGTTACGAGAACCGCTCCGTCGCTGATCAAAGCCAAAGTGCCTTCGGAAAGCTTGTTGCGGATGCCGCCTGGTACAGCGAAAATCTCACGATCCTGCTCCCCGCTGAGGCGCGCCGTAATGAGTGAACCACTTCGCGCGGTCGCTTCGACTACCAGTGTCCCGAGACAACTTCCGGAAATAAGACGGTTGCGAACCGGAAAATGCCAGGGTTGAGCAGGCATCCCCGGCGGATATTCTGATAGCAGAAGTCCACCGGATTTAAGCAAATATTCACGCACGCGGCGATTGCCCGCAGGATAAACGAGATCGATGCCTCCACCAAGAAAAGCGATTGTGCGACCGCCCGCTTCGATAGCGCCCTTGTGTGCATATGTGTCTATGCCAAGCGCCAGACCGCTCACGATTACAAAGCCGGCGGCGGCAAGTTCAACAGCAAACTGACGGGCAATATCATAGCCTTGCTGACTCCCGTTACGGGCGCCGATTATCGCCAGGTGTGGCCGGGGGTCGGGACGTGTGTCTCCGAGTGCAAAAAGTGCGACAGGAGCATCGTGTATGTGTCGAAGAAGCGGAGGATATCCAGGGTCATTGAAAGTGAGTAGAGCAATACCTTTTGCATCCAGTAACTCAGGTTCACATATGGGCTTTACCGAATCACGCTCCTGAATGAACCGTGCCAAACGCCTGGATGACCAGCCCTGCACAATGGAAAGCTGTGCAGGAGCGGCTGCGAACACGGCTTCCGGCGTCTGAAACTCTTTTATCAGACCGCACTTAACCGTTTCACCCAGCCATGAAATTCCAGCCAGGCGCAGCCATGGAAGGCGAGGATCGGAACGCATCACTTGGTTTCCCGTTCTTCTGAGTGCGATTCCTGAGACCCTCGTATCATTTTGACTACCTTCTGCGCCCAAAAGACCGTCGTTTCATCTTTCGATTCGGTAATGATCCCGGAGAGCATTGGAAGAATCGGCAGGCCAACGCCTGCAAGAGCATCCGCAGCTAACGTCCGCCAGGCGGCGGCCTCATGAGTGAAAAAGGTAACGAATGCCCGTGGATTTTTCTGGGCCATTATCAGTAGATTGCGACGTGCAATGCGGGTTTCGCGATCATCTTTCACCCTGCTTAAAAAGTCGAAAATTACAGTAATACCCTCAGGGCGTGCGTGTTCAGCCAACGACGCTATGGCTGCCTGACGAACAAGGTGTGAAGAATCTTTTAATGCCTCTATCAGCATCGCATGCGCCTTCAATCCGGGAAAGCTCGCAAGTGCTTCGGCGGCAGCCTGACGCACCTTGTCGACGGAATCGGAAAGCAGCATGACCAGGAGGTCGATACCGCGCTCTTCCTTCAACTCCCCGATTGCGATGGCAGAATTGCGACGCAAAATCTGGTCTTTACTTTCCACACATGTGCTGATTGCCTCGAACACCTTGCTGCCAAGTTTTTGAAATGACAGCATGATATTACGATGCACTTCCGCATTGCGGTCCGAGAGACTTTCAATCAAAGGGATCACTGCGCGTGCGTCGCCGATACGGCCCAGGGCAACCGCAGCATAGATTCGAACCCATTCATTGCCGACTTTCAAAACATCGATCAGCATCTCGGTTGAGCGCGGATCGGCAATAATGCCAAGCGCCTGACAGGCATACAACCTAAGCTCCGGGTCATTGGGCTTGAGACATTCATGGATCTGATTCAGACGTCCGGAGCCTGTTTCCAGTAAGATCTGACCAACCCAGTAACGAATATCTTCGTTGTCGTTCGAAATATTACGCAGAAGATGTTCTATACTGACGCCCTCCATGCGCATGATGCTTTTGGCGGCGATCTTTCTCACACTCCATGAGGTGTCTGACAGAGCCTTGATGAGATGACGAACTGTCTCAGGATTCGATGAGCCACGCAAGGCCTTTGCCGCATAGAAACGGATATTCTTGTTTTTGTCGGAAAGCGCCCTCACCAGGTAAGGCATGCCGGCTTCCCCGATGGAATCCAGAATGCGTGTGACCCAGTATCGAACATCGTCATTGGCGCTTTTCAGCGCCTCGGCTATGAACTCGACACCTCGTTCTCCGATTTCGCCGAGCGCGTAAGCACATGACCGGCGCACTGTCCAGGATTCATGGGATAATCCATCTATAAGCACCGGAACTGCGCGCGGGTTGCCGATCTCTCCGAGAGTCGCAGCGCAAAACGTCATTATTTCTGGTTTTCCCGCCCGGAATAATCGCAGAAGCGCTTCGACGACGCGAGAACCGAGCTTGACCATGCTCTTGCGAATCAGGTATCGCTGGTTGTCGTCTATGACTGCAATAGTGTCGAACAACTTATTCATCGCGATGTCGCCGATACGAACCAGCGCAAGCAGACACCCGTCACGAACATCCTCATTCGGCTCCTTCAGAGCTTCGATCAGAGGGTCGATAGCATTCTCACCGATTTCCGCAAGCGCTTGCGTGGCGCTTTTTCGGATCGTCCAGTCGGGGTCGGCGAGCGAGTCAATCAAAACCTTGATGACGCGGCGATCTCCGGATTCTCCGAGAGCTGCGGCAATAACATACCTGAGCTGTTTATTGCCTGTGCGCAAAGCCTCGAGTAAGATGCGTTGCGCTTTTCCGCCAAGCTTGCCGAGACTTTTTATCGCCCAGAACCGGATGTCTTCATCTGTAGTCCGGTTCATCACCTGCTCGATGGCGGGAATGACCTCTTCGCCATATTGCACAAGCCCTTCGGATGCGGCACGCCGCACGGGCCATTTTTCATCACCAAGAAGTTTCAGCAATGGGGCAATCCCGGCTGGTTCCCGGAGTTCTCCAAGCGCAGTACAGGCGAAATGCCGCACATCGGAATTAGGACTTTTCATCGCTCGCAAAATCGCCGGAGTGCTCTTTTTACCGAGTCGCGTCAATATCTGAAGAGACCAATGCTGAACATCTTCGCTATATGAGCTCAGGCCAGCCGACAGATATGGAATAACCAATTCCTGGAAGGAAAACAGAAAATCGGCCGCCGTTTTCCGAACCACCCAATGCTCGTCACCGAGTGCCTGGACGAGGAAAGGAATAACCGCCTCGTCCTTCGAATGAGCGATATCAGGCAGTATTTTCAGCTTGCGCTCTTTGGACGAAAGCTGAAATGATTCTATGAGTTTTTGAGTATAGGGATCCACTTTGGGACTCATCTTACAGAGAAGAGGAGGGCAAGTCAACGGAAAACTAATGTGATTATCTATAACCAGCACTCAGCAGACAGAGTATTTTTATGAAACAACCGCTGAGAGTATGAAAACACCTTTGTTTACAAAGGTGTTTTGAATTTTGCTTTATCGGGCGGGTTTGAAACCCGCCCCTATGATAATTATGACCGAATACATAAACAAATTTTATTACGCTTCTGTATTCTCATTTTGCTATCCCCGTTTATCGAACTAAATTAAGAATACGAACAATCGGAATTTTGCCGACTGATAAAATTGTTGTCAGCTATTTATGCGTTTCTGATGCAAGGTCAGTGCCTGGGTCTCGTAGTGACACAGGTATGGTAGCGACTGGTATGAAAGGAGCAACCGGCGTGCCCGGAGATACAGAGGAAGACGCAGACTTTCCGACAGGTGTTTCCGCCTGCAGCTCTTTGATGGTGATCTGCGCCTCTGTTGGCAGGATTTCTTTTATAGCAAGCCCTTTTGGAAGTCCCTTGGGGCAACTCAACGGGACCGAGAAACTTCCCGGACTGCGTGATCGCACGTCAAGAACGATGGCAAGGTCGGCCGGAGAAACAAGATTCAGAGCATCGATGGAACCTTCCAGCAACAACGAGTAACTGGATGGCGATACGATACAGTGCTGATTCGGATGATTTTTCAAGATCAGCGGAAGTCCCGGAAAAGAGCGAACAACGGGTGTAGAAATGAACGTTACGGTCACCGAGATGGTGGACGAACCGACGACCTTCAGGCTTTCAAGTGGTGATGGAACCTGAATTAAAACTGTTCCGGACGATTGCATCTGAGACAAATCGATCGGTGAAGTTCGAAGATCGCCCAATTCTTCGAGCACTCGCGCCGGCCCGCTTAATAAAACGAACGTCGGTTGAAGTGTGTAATTTTCCAGTTTGTATCCCTCGGGAGGCTTGTTGATGAACTGCGGAACTACGGGCACAGCGCGAGAGGGGTATCCCGCTTTCACCGTGACATCAACCCCGACTTTGTCGGGCACAACGCGAATACCGCTTGATATCTGGCCATCCGGACCGAAAAGCATTACGGGACCCTTTTCAAAGACGGAATTCTTGACGTCAGCCAAGGTTATCGACGCCTGACAGGTTGTGACTTTCTCGAGAAGATCTGAGGGGCCTTCAATAGTGATCCGACGGGGAGTTACAACCGGCGATTCCGCTATGAAGCCTTCTGCGGTCTGCCCTTTGACCTCGACCTCCACATCCATTTCGCGCCGCACCAGCGCCTCCCCGGTGATCTCTATCTGTGCCGGTTTCATCGCTACGACGGAAAGTCCTGAAGGTGCGGTGACTTTTAGCGGGAAAAAGGCTCCGCCGGGTCGCATATTATACAAATCGACCGAAACTTGTATAAAATCATGGCCAGCAAGAATAAAATCACGTCTCGTACCGGTCAGGACGATTTCAACTTCCGGCTTTTCGGGAGTCACGCGCAGTAACGGCGGAACATTTTTATATTCCACCACAGCGTGTATCGAGCGCCGAATCGTGGGTGAAATGACAAGATTCACATAGGCCCAAAGCAAAACAGCCAGCACAACCGCAACGGTTTTCAGATTAATGCGAAGGTTCATGAGATGGGCAGGATCCCCCGTGACTTGCTGACGCGCTTGAACGCGGAATGCATTATTTCGCGAACCTTTTCGATGGTCAGTTCGCGATGGAGTTTGCCGCCACGCGCAACCGATATGGTCCCTGTTTCTTCGCTGACTATCAGCGCTATTGCATCCGTGATCTCAGTGATGCCTACGGCGGCACGATGACGGGTGCCAACTTCGCGCTCGAATTCAGTGTTTCCCGAGACGGGGAGAAAACAGCTCGCAGCCTCAACACGACTGCCTTTTATAATCACCGCTCCGTCATGCAATGGCGTAAAAGGCATAAAAATTGTATTGAGCAGCTCAGATGAAATCGGGCTTTGCAGCGGAACACCCTTATCTATGAAATCTTTGAGTCCGATCTCCTGTTCTATCACTATTAATGCACCTATGCGCTTTTTCGAACATGTTTCAATCGTCTTCGAGACCTGCTCCACCAGATCCCCGATGTCATCACCGGGAGTGAACTGGTCGGCAAGGAAACTGCCTCTGCCGATATCCTCGAGAGCCCGCCGCAATTCAGGCTGGAAAATTACAACAAGCGCAAGAAAACCGGCGGGTAGTGTGTTTGCAAGTACCCAGTTGACAGTATTGAAATCGAGATCTTTTGTAAAAACAAGCAAAATAAGCAGGATGCCGAGGCCCTTGAGCAGATTGAACGCACGGGTGCCTTCGATCAGAAGCATGACCCGATAAATTCCCCAGCTCACCAGTCCTACGTCAAAGACATCAATGATGCCAATGTCACGTATTACGGCAACGAAAAAAAAGAAAAGTGCGTTCACGCTCGTCTCACATCTTTTCCGTCATATTTTCACATCCCGGAGCTATTGCCATCAGTTTTTCGTCAGACCCATTTTTCCGAGAATTACGGCTAGTTTCTCACGCGTCGAAGAGGTCGCCGGAATAAGCGGCAATCTGTATTCATCCCCGATAAGACCCATCATATTCAATGCGGCTTTTACAGGTATTGGATTGGCTTCAAGGAACATGGCCCTATGCAGATCCAGAAGTTCGAAATGCAGACTTCGCGCTTCGTTCCATTGAGCCGCGCGCGCCGCATCGTTAAAGATCTTCATTCTGCGGGGATCAACGTTGCCTGTGACCGATATCGTACCAGTGGCCCCGACCATCATTAACGGCAGATTCAGAGCGTCTTCGCCTGAAAGCAGGGAAAAACCAGGCGGGGCCGCCCGCAAAATATCCATAGCCTGCTCAATATTTCCAGAGGCCTCTTTTATCGCCTTGATGTTCGTGCCAGGGGTCCGCGCCAATTCCAGGACCGACCCCGGAAGAAGATTTACACCTGTGCGCCCGGGCACGTTATACAGCACGACAGGGAGTTCAGTCGCTGCAGCAACCTCGCGAAAATGAGCAATCAGACCATTTTGCGGAGGTTTATTGTAATACGGGGTAACTACCAAAACAGCTTCGGCACCCAAATCGGCGGCATTCCTTGTGGACTCGACCGTAGAAGCCGTGTTATTACTGCCCGTCCCAAGCATAAGCGGAATCCTGCCATTGATGCGTTTAGTCACATTCTCCATGAGATCAGCCTTTTCGGCGGTGCTCAATGTGACTGATTCTCCAGTGGTTCCACATATGACAAGACCGTCTGTTTTAGCGGCAATATGCAGGTCGAGAAGCCGAAAAAGCGCGTCGCGATCGATAGATCCGTTCCTGAATGGCGTTACAAGCGCGACCCATGAGCCGGCGAGAACGGGGGAAGTCATATAGCTTTCTCCTGAGTATCGAAGATGATAATCATCTTCCATAGTGTGAATTATCTCATCAACTCTTTATACCATAAATGCCCGTAAAATTGACCAGTGAATTCAATCGGTTTGACTCGCGCGTCGATGAAAGGTATTCTTACAGCCGGTAAAGTATGCCCGACAATTTTAAAGCACAAGACAATCTTAACTCAGATCTGTTCAAGCCGCTGCTGATCTGCTGCCGCTGTGAGGACGGGCGATTGCCGTCGCTCAACGCCCTGCTTTCGACACCGGGCCTTAAAGACTGGGAAATCGCCGTCTCGCGCTCGGCAAGAGAGCATGGTCTCCTTTCAATCGTCACCCGATGTGCCCCCATTCACCTGGAGCATGAAGCGGATGCGCTATTGGCACGTCTGAATTTGTTCGGGCTGGTAGTTGTTTCTCCACTCAGTTTAAATACGCTTGCCAAGGCGGCACTTGGTATTCGCGACAGTTTTCCATCGCGCCTGATCGGAGCCGCTATTGATGCCGGAATGCCTATATTACTGGACGATTCCGGGATCTCCGGCATCGAATCACTTGTGAATCCGCATATGATAAAAGTTTATCGTCGCCACTGGGAGACCCTTCGCGGAGGCTCTGTTTCCGCTTTCACCACTGAAGATTTTGGAAGCCGTATCGACGGCCTTGTTCGTTGCAGGCGGGCTCTTGAACGCAAGAGCCCGGTTGAAGGGCGAGGAGTTCTGACTCGCGATGATGTTATTGCCGCTCATAAAGCCATGACTCCACTTATCATTCGCCGCGGAACCATCGTTACCGACCTCGCCCGGGAAGAAGCTGCGTCCCTGGGCGTCAGATTCGTCGACGAATAGAAGTCACATTTTCCAAAGGAGAATCCATCTTCATGACACAGCATATGTTGGGTCAGTCGCTTCGTGCATTTAATGCTTCAATAGCTTCCGACTCTTTCACTCCTGGAGGTGGTTGCGTATCGGCTCTGGCAGGAGCGATGGGCGCGGGGCTGGCTCGAATGGTACTGACACTGACAATCGGCAAAAAAAAATACGCGGAGTTCGACGCCGAGAATCAGGCTCTTGTCTCCAAACTCGAAATTACGCACCAGGAGCTGCTTGAATGCGTTGAACGCGATGCGGCAGGTTGCGCCAGAATTACGGAAGCAATGGTTATGCCGAAGGATACCGAACCGGAAAAAATCCTGCGTAAAGGTGCGATGTCTGAAGCAAGCAAAGTGGCTAATGAGGCGCCGATCGATGTATGCAATCACGCTCTGGCCTTGCTGCGCATCTTCAAGGGGTCACTGAACAAAGTGAATCGAAACTGCATCACAGACTGGGCGTGCGGTGCGCTACAGGCATATGCCGCACTTGAAGGTGCCGCGATGAACGCCAAGATCAATACCGGCTCGATAACTGATCCGGCCTATAACAAGAACCTCCATGAAAAACTTCGGACAATGCTTGGCGATGGACGTATGCTGGTTGAAGAAATCAGGAGTCACGTTCACTCATCGCTTGACGCTACTAATTGACGTTTCGATCCTTGCTGCCACCCGATCTTGAACGCGAGCGGATAACGCAATTATGGAAGCTCTTTGATCCATGCCGGTTATGTCCGCGTATGTGCGGCGCTCATCGATACGACGATGGTATCGGTGTTTGCGGCGCGGGAAGACGTTTTAAGGTGGCTTCATGGGCTGCTCATCGAGGAGAAGAGCCCCCGATTTCCGGTGAGCGCGGCTCCGGAACTATTTTTGCATCGCATTGCCCGATGAAATGTTGTTTTTGCCAGAATTATCCGTTTTCCCAACTCGGAAACGGGCGTGAAATGGATATCGACGAAGTTGCGGAAATATTTGTCAGTGTCGCGCAAAAAGGCGTTCACAACCTGAATTTCGTTACTCCGACTCATTTCACTCCCCACCTGTTCGATGCGCTGGCTCGTGCGAGGCCGCGAATCGGTGATCTCCCGGTCGTATATAACACTTCCGGCTACGAGAATATCGAAGTGTTGAAGCTGCTTGACGGACTTGTCGACATTTATCTGCCCGATCTCCGGTATGCGGATAATGCCGTGGCTGCACAGCTTTCAAAGGTCTCTGATTACGTAGAGCGCGATCGTGCCGCGATACTGGAGATGGCAAGACAGGTCGGCGCCGACGCTATTGAATATGGCTCTGACGGAATAGCCCGACGAGGGATGATAATAAGACATCTCGTATTGCCGGGCGGTCTCGCCGGAACAGCCTCTTCTTTGAACTGGCTTCGCGACACACTCGGCACAAAAGTGGCACTCAGTCTTATGTGCCAATATTTCCCGGCGCATCAGGCCACTACATTACCGGGGCTTGATCGTGGTATCACGGTCGAGGAATATTCAGAAGCGCTGGATATCGCAGATAGTCTCGGTTTCGAAAACGCCTGGGCACAGGACCCGGACGAAATCGGCGGTGCCTGAGAATACCACTAAGTTGAGTGAGTGTGAAAAAACTCGACAACGCGTGCCCCCCCTAGCGCAACGGTTTCGTCCAAAAGCCTACTGCAAAACAATGAACGACACAAGAGCCTCACTGGATGCCACCGCTTACTTCCGTTTTTACAATGAGAATCACCTCATCAAACACTTGACTACAAAACCCCCGATGACGTTTAAGCGACCAGCGATTCCATTGCTTAGGAGCCCCGCAACAATAACCTGAACAATTTTGCAAAGAATTCTTAATATTGATACTGCTTTTTTCGACGTTGTTTGCTCAAGTAATTCGTGCGCGACTCCTTAGTTCATTCCTTTCTATATTCTTCACAGAGGAGCAAGCTCTTTTTGCTCACACTAACTTTCGATCATATCCCCACTTTCTGTTGCATTTTTATGACATCTAAAACTTGAGTTCGCCTTTCTGCTCTTTTGAAGAAAGAATCGGATTCCCCTGATTCTTGGAGCCAATCAATAAATTTCTGTACATTGTGTCGAGTCGATGCACTATCTCGACAGTTAGCCAAAAAACACATTTGAATATTCTGAATTGTATCCGCAATGTAAACACCGTATGGTCCTTCCACGACAACGGCATCCGGATGGCATGCATTCTTCCCAAGATGACTCAAGGGCACTGGCATCTCTGGGTTCTTCACTAATCCAGACTTGATAAATTTGCTCCTCAAATAGTTTTGCGGACTCAAGAACATTCTTTATGGTTAAACGGACATTCGACAGCGAAAGTTTAGCTCCGTTGTCTTTTATCTCCGTTTTGCATCGACTGCTAATCATTATTCTGATTTTTTGCATAAGTTTGTTCCTTAGTATTAACCCATATTTCCGGTGTACCAAATTCTGAAGGGGTGATTTTTTGAGCGAGCAATGATGCCGATGTACTTGTACCCGACACGCAATGGTATTAAACTTCCGAGAGTATTTCTCGGAGGTGATTCTATGCCCGAAGCCCTTCAGCGAAGTCCGGAAGTTCATTGCGCAGAACTTGGACCTTTGCCCATCGTAATGCATTACCTGCGGCAACTTCAGGTTCGCGATCTCATTGACAAGGCTTGTCCTCCTCACTCTCTTCAGGATGTTACCCACGGAGAGTGCATCGAAGGCTTCCTGTTGGCGAACATTGAGAAAGGGGCAACTATTATCACGGATGGGTGGAAAGGATACAG